>NZ_JAMOIE010000027.1 GCF_024448935.1 Stutzerimonas stutzeri | reverse complement strand
CGACACCACCAAAAAGCGCAGGATCGGGTCGCTGCGCAGCTTATGCCAGGCGCCCGAGAGGGTCATCATGCCGTTGATCATGCCGCCCCAGCTCGGTGCCAACAGAATCAGCGACATCACCATGCCCAGGCTCTGCGCCCAGTCCGGCAACGCGGTGTAGTGCAGGTGGTGCGGGCCGGCCCAGATGTAGACGGTGATCAGTGCCCAGAAGTGGACAATCGACAGGCGATAGGAATACACCGGACGTTCGGCCTGCTTCGGCACGAAGTAATACATGATGCCGAGGAAGCCAGCGGTGAGGAAGAAGCCCACGGCGTTATGGCCGTACCACCACTGCACCATCGCATCGGTCGCACCGGCATACAGCGAGTAGGACTTCATCGCCGTGACCGGGATTTCCAGGTTGTTGACGAGATGCAGGATCGCCACGGTCAGGATGAATGCGCCGAAGAACCAGTTGCCGACGTAGATGTGCCTGACCTTACGCGTGGCCAGGGTGCCGAAGAACACGACCGCGTAGGACACCCAGACGATGGTGATGAGGATGTCGATCGGCCACTCCAGCTCCGCGTATTCCTTGGAACTGGTGAAACCCAGCGGCAGGGAGATCGCGGCGAGCAGAATGACCAGTTGCCAACCCCAGAACGTGAACGCGGCCAGTTTCGGCGCGAACAGCGTGGTCTGACAGGTGCGCTGGACCGAGTAGTAGGAGGTCGCGAACAATGCACAGCCGCCGAAGGCGAAGATCACCGCGTTGGTGTGCAATGGGCGTAGACGACCGAAACTGGTCCATGGGAGGTCGAAGTTGAGAAACGGCCAGACCAATTGTGCTGCGATGAAAACGCCGAGCCCCATCCCGACGATTCCCCACACCACCGTCATGATGGCGAATTGGCGGACCACCTTGTAGTCATAGGCGGTACTGGTTGCTGTGTTCATGTATGGGCATCCATCCACGGTAATGAGCATGTTTTTTGTTGCGCTGAGCAGAGATTTCTTTCATGGAAAGCGGGGACAAGGATGGACACTGGGCACATGGCCGGTATTGACGCCGGTCAATACTCACAGAGCGACGAAATTCCATTCGTCCGCCGTGATCAACCGGAAGGGGAGGTTTGTGCCAGCTTGATTCTGGCGCATGGAGCGGGTGCTCCGATGGACAGTCCGTTCATGGCGCAGATGACTGAACGGCTGGTCGCGCGGGGCGTGGCGGTCTATCGCTTCGAGTTCGCCTATATGGCTGAGCGACGTCAGAGTGGGTGCAAACGGCCGCCCAATCCTCATGCGCAGCTGCTGCAGCAATGGCGTGCGGTTTATCGAGCGGTGCGACAGCAGGCCGCAGGGCGACTGGCCATCGGTGGCAAGTCGATGGGTGGTCGGATGGCGAGCTTGCTGGCCGATGAGCTCGTGGCTGATGCGCTGGTATGCCTGGGCTATCCGTTCCATGCCGTGGGCAAGCCGGAAAAGCCGCGCGTGGCGCACCTGGCGGAGCTGCAAACGCCCACATTGATCATCCAGGGTGAACGCGACGCCTTGGGCAGCCGCGGTACAGTGGCCGGCTACGCCCTATCGCCGGCGATTCGCCTTGCTTGGCTGGCCAAGGCGGACCACGATCTCAAGCCGCTTAAGCGGTCCGGAATCACGCACGGACAACACCTGGACAGTGCCGCCGATGCCGTTGCGGCATTCCTTGGTTGTCCTTCTCGGTAAACCACCGGATGCCCGCTACAGCGATGCTATAAGCGGGCACTGGCAATGGCGCAGCGGGGCTCGATTGAGTACCGGTTGAAGCGCTCCACCCGAGTGTATTGAGACTGCTGCGCAGTGGCCGTGAGGTCTGCTGACGCCAGCGCCGAGCTCTGGGCGTCGCCTGAGGTCTGAGCAGCGAGTCGGGCGATGTTGCCGACGTTCTGGCTGATCTTGTCGGCCACTGCGCTTTGCGGTTCGGTAGCGCAAGCGATCTGCGTGGTCATGTCGATGATGCCACTCACCGCTTCGCTGATGCCGACCAGCGATTTATCGGCGTCGATTACCCGCTTGACCCCCTGATTAGCCTAGCTGCGCCCCTGCTCTGTCGTTTCAACCGCCTGGCGTGCCTGGTGTTGCAGTTTTTACGATCAACTTGATGGATCTGCCCGTTGGCTGCTGCGGTACGTTGGGTCAGTTGACGGAGAAAACTTCCCAATCCGCCTGTGTTTTCGGTCTGCCTACCAGGCCGCTGCGCCGACGCTGCATGAGGCCCTACTACCAAGGGAGGAGTATCCGACAACCAAAGCACGATTCTGCCAAGTGGGCGCAATGCCCAAGATGACCACCATGCGTTCCTACTGGGCTGCCTTGCCCAGGTATCGAAAATAATGGTGGTAGTCATGAATAATAAAACTGAACTGCGCGCACTCTTTGCTGCTGCTGGTCTGCTCGGGTTCGCCGGCTTTGCGTTCGCCCACGGTGACGTCACGCCGCAGAAGGTGGAAACCAAGGGATTGACTCCGCTGGGTGAAGAGTGGGTCGATGAAAACCCGTACCGGGCGCCCAGTGAAGACCATGACAGGGCCGTTGAAATTGGCGCATCGGCCTACAACCAGAACTGCGCCCGCTGCCATGGCCTCGAGGCGATCTCCGGCGGCATCGCACCGGATCTACGGGAACTGGAAGCCAGCTATGACGGCGACGAATGGTACAAGGAGCGCGTGATCAACGGTGCTGTTCGCGATGGCGCCGTCTACATGCCCCGCATGGCCGATTACCTCAGCCAGGAAGCGCTCTGGGCCATCCGTACCTACGTCGAAAGCGAAGCTGCCAAGCGGTGATAACGATGCGCCAGTTGCTTGCGGGTCTCTGCTTGTGGATGGCTTGCGCGCTGGTACAGGCGGAGGTGGTCAAGGTGCGCGCGTTCGATGACATCATCGATTCGGGCGTGCTCAAAGTGGCAATGTACGAGAACTTTCCGCCCTATAGCTTCATGGCCGATGGCACGCCGCGCGGGGTCGATTTCGAGCTCGCGCAAAAACTGGCGTCAGCGCTCGGGCTGAAGGTCGAGGTGTTGTGGGTAACGCCTGACGAGACACTGGATGACGACCTGCGCAACTTCATCTGGAAAGGGCATTACCTGCGACCGAACGTATTGGCCGACGTGATGATGCGTGTGCCCTATGATCGCGAGTTTTCCTACAAGCAGAACGAGCTGGGCGAGCTGATCAACGAGCTGGTGGTCATGTTCGGCCCGTACCAGCGCGAGCGCTGGCAGTCCGCCTACGATGATCGACGCATCGAGGACCTTTCCAGTGTGGCCGTGTTCCGCTTCCACCCGGTCGGGGTGGAAGTGGAAAGTGTCCCCTCGTTCTATCTGTCGTCGGTATTCAACGGCAGCATTGCCAAGATGCTGCACCGCTACCCGACTGCGCAGGCCGCATTTGCCGCGATGCAGGCAGGGGAGGTTGACGCGACCATGGCCATGCGCGGTGAGATCGACTGGATGCTGAGCCAGGCCAACGACAGTCATCTCAAGGCCGCTCAGAACGCCTACCCAAACATGGGCAAACAGGTCTGGGAGCTTGGCATGGCCGTGCATGAGTCCAACCGCCAGCTGGCTTATGCACTGGAAGGCGAGTTGGAAGGCCTGATCAAGGCGGGCGCCGTCAAAGCCATCTATGAAGGCTACGGGCTGCAATATGAGCTGCCGGAGCTGTACCAGGTGCAGCTGGGCGAGAACTGATCACAGCGCGTATGCCGCAGGTATCGGATGCGCGCTGGGATGTTATCGCGCCGAACGGCAGTTCGCACCCCGTGCTCCGGCCGAACGTCAGTTCAGCCTTCTAACTCTCCATGGCCGCGGGCCCGCATCCGCGGATGCCGGAAAAACCAAAACGCCAATGGCGTGGCGAGTGCGATGACTACCCAGCCGAGCAAACTGATTGCGACGGGCAGGCCATAATGGTCGGCGACCCAGCCGGCGCCAAGCAGCGGCACGATGCTGCCAACGTAGCCGCACACCAGGTAGGTTGAAATCAGGCCCGAACGCTCGGCGGGGCTGGCGATACGGTTGACCATGCTGATGCCGGCCAACAGACACATGCCATGTCCCGCCGCTGCAGCGCAGACGCCGATGACGAACACCAGCGAAGAGCCAAGGGTAAAGTTGAGTACAAGCATCGCGTTGCTCACCACAACCGACAACAGGCCGAGCAGGCCGCACCAGCGCAGACTCATCCGGGCACAGGCCAACTGCATCATGGCCGAAGCCAGCAGAATGACTCCAATGGACGTGCCGCTCACCACCGGCCCATGCCAGGGCAGCATTTTCTCCAGAAACAGCGGCGCCATCGATGCATAGATGCCGAACACGCCAAACGCAAAAAACGGGCAAGCACAGGTCAGCAGGAACGCCAGCGAATCACCGCGGGCGGCCCAGGTCAGTCGCGGGATGAACGTACGCAAACCGAGCGGTGCAGTTGCGCGGAGTTCGGGGTGCGGTTTGAGCTGCACGCGCAGCAAGGCATATGCACCGAGCACGCCGAGGATCAGAGTGGGCACGTAAGTGGCCATCAGCGGAAACGGCAGCCACTGACCGGTGACGCCGCCGGTCAGCGGGCCGAGGCCGAAGCCAAAGGCGAGCAGAAAGCTGGTGATCATCGATATTCGCTGGGATGCTCCGTCCCGGGAAATCTGCACCAGGCCCACCGATGCGCCGGTCACGATCAGGCTGGAGGAGAGGCCGACGGCAAAGCGGCCGATGTTGAGGCTTGGCAGGTTCCACGCCAGCATCGTCACCAGGGTCCCGCCCCAGCCGAGCAGCAAGCCGGTGAGCATCACTTTGCGAAAACCCAGGGTGTCTGAGAGGCGGCCCATGAACAACAGCCCGAACAGCGCGCCCGCCATGTAGACAACATAGATCAGTGAGATGTCGCTGGTACGAAGCTGCCACGCTTGTTGATATAGCGGATACAACGGGGAAATGAGCGCCGTACCCATGACACCGACACACATGGCGAAGCACACCCAGGGAAACGGGGACCACGTTTGTTTCATTGCAAGAATCCAGCTCGATGAAAGGCCGGCGTCATCCGTATGGCCTGGTGTTGGCGGAGTGACGCCCTGATCATTAGGCGCCTACTGTATCGGTTCGGCGTGATCTCCGCGCAGTCATTCGCTCCGTGATCGACAACCCGTTGGGTCAGGCGCGCCGACCCGCAGCCCTCTTGACGGTAGACGGTACGGCGCTGTTGCTAACGCAAGCTAAGCTCGTCAGCGCGTTGCTCCTGCCAGATCGAGCACTGTGCGAGGTATTGCCTTTTCGGGCACTCCGGCTTCAGCTTCGGTGTCGGTGTCGGTGCGGTAGCCCGGCTTTGCCAGCATGAGGCAAGGATGACGGAGTATTGCTACCAAGGGAGGAGGAAAATCGGTACTGCGTGTAATTGTTGCGGGCGCGGCTAGCTCCAAGAATCGTTGCTAAACCGGGAAAACGTCCCGGCGACGATAACAATGAACCCGTAGAGGTAGCCGCAATGAAGCACACCGGTCTTCGCAAGCCCTTCGCCCTGACAGCGCTTTGCGCCGCCATGGCCGTGTCCAGCGTGTCGGCATGGGCAGTCACCGATCAGGAAATTCTCGATGACGCCAAGTCCACCGATCAGATCGTCACCAACGGCCTGGGGCTGCAAGGCCAGCGCTACAGCACACTCGATGCACTGAACACTGAGAACGTCAGCCAGCTGCGCCCGGTTTGGGGTTTTTCCCTGGGGGGTGAAAAACAACGTGGCCAGGAAGCGCAGCCGCTGATCAAAGACGGTGTGATGTACCTCACCGGCTCCTACTCGCGCGTATTTGCGGTCGATGCCCGTACCGGCAAGGAACTGTGGCAGTACGACGCCCGCCTGCCGGACGGCATCATGCCTTGCTGCGACGTGATCAACCGTGGCGTGGCGCTGTATGGCGACATGGTGATTTTCGGCACGCTGGATGCCAAGCTGGTCGCGCTGAACAAGGACACCGGCAAGGTCGTCTGGAAGAAGACCGTTGCCGACTACAAGGCTGGCTACTCCATTTCTGCCGCGCCGATGGTGGTAAAAGGCAAGCTGATCTCTGGCCTGGCCGGTGGTGAGTTCGGCGTAGTCGGCATGATCCAGGCGTTCGACCCCAAGAATGGCGAGCTGCTGTGGACCCGTCCGACCGTCGAAGGTCATATGGGCTATGTGATGAAGGATGGCAAAAAGGTCGAGAACGGCATCTCTGGCGGCGAAGCCGGTAAAACCTGGCCGGGCGACCTGTGGAAGACCGGCGGTGCAGCGCCTTGGCTGGGTGGATACTACGATCCGGACACCGATTCGCTGTTGTTCGGTACCGGCAACCCCTCGCCCTGGAACTCGCACCTTCGCCCAGGCGACAACCTGTATTCGTCTTCGCGTCTGGCATTGGACCCGGATGACGGCTCGATCAAGTGGCACTTTCAGTCGACGCCGCATGACGGCTGGGACTATGACGGTGTCAACGAGCTGATCTCCTTCGACTATCAGGAAGGCGGCAAGACCATCAAGGCCGCCGGTACCGCCGACCGTAACGGCTTCTTCTATGTGCTCGATCGCACCAACGGCAAATTCATACGCGGTTTCCCGTTCGTGGACGAGATCACCTGGGCCAAGGGCCTGGACAAGGAAGGCCGTCCGGTCTACGACGACGCCAAGCGTCCTGGCGCCCCAGGCGAGGCCGACAAGGGCAAGTCCGTGACCGTTGCGCCGGCTTTCCTGGGCGCTAAGAACTGGATGCCAATGGCGTACAGCCAGGACACCGGACTGTTCTACGTGCCGTCTAACGAATGGACCATGGACATCTGGAACGAAGACGTCGCCTACAAGAAAGGGGCGGCTTACCTGGGCGCTGGCTTCACCATCCACCCGCTGAACGAGGAATACATTGGCGTGCTTCGCGCTATTGATCCCAAAACCGGCAAGGAAGTCTGGCGTTACAAGAACTACGCGCCACTGTGGGGCGGCGTTCTGGCAACCAAGGGCAACCTGGTGTTCACCGGAAACCCCGAAGGCTACCTGATGGCGTTCAATGCCAAGACCGGCGAGAAGGTGTATGAATTCAACACCGGTTCCGGTGTGATCGGCTCGCCGGTTACCTGGGAAATGGACGGCGAACAGTACGTATCGGTCCTGTCTGGCTGGGGCGGTGCAGTCCCACTGTGGGGTGGCGAGGTTGCCAAACGCATCAAGGACTTCAACCAGGGCGGCATGGTCTGGACCTTCAAACTTCCGAAGGAGCAGGTAGTCGCCAAGCGTTGATCTGTGCTGCCCCGGCCGGCTTTGCTGCTGGTCTCGATGAATAAGACCCGCCCATATGTGGCGGGTTTTCATTGTGCGCCAGGCATGGCGCGTTGCGCGTAAGCGCAACTGGCTTGGCTGTGGTGGCCACGCTGGTGGCTTGGAGGTGAAAATCCTCTACACAGCCGGCAAGGGGAAGTGTTGGCTGAACGGCAAGGGTGCCGCGGGTGACTGCGAATCTGCAGCAAGCCGAAGGCAAAATGCTGGCTACACGGCGGCGCCTAGCCGAACAGGAAGCGGAGAGAGGCGGCGTAGCAGGGTAAGGTGGCCATGATCACCAAAGCCCCATACTTGCACGGAACGCTACGAGGTAGATCCGGCAGGCATAAGCAGAAGTTCGCGCCCGCTCGAGCGCTCGCTCGGCACCAGCCCAAGAAAGGCCAACAGCTGCCGCGGCGAGTCAAAGCCAGCCAATGTATGCACTTCCCTGCAACGCTTGCTCAACCCGCCCCAGCGCCCTGACCGACTCAAGACCTACCGGCTGCCCTGCGTTATGCTCTTGCATGACTTGCCCTCAATGTGCGCTGAGTGTTGCTGCTGTCCCGCCTCAACTCGACCCACGGTCGTTGAGGCGGGGCAGGTCAACCCATCATGTCTACACCAAATCCAAAAACCGGACTCCAACGTTCAGGCTATTCAAACTCTGAACAACATGCTACAAACGAGCGCAACCTAATTGATCTAGCCGCTTGAAAACGAAGGGAAAACCATGACCAAGTCGGAGTTGATCGAACGTATCGTCACCCAACAAGGCCTTCTTTCGTCCAAGGATGTTGAGCTGGCCATCAAGACCATGCTCGAACAGATGGCCCAGGCACTGGCCACCGGTGACCGTATCGAAATTCGTGGCTTCGGCAGTTTTTCCCTCCACTACCGCGCCCCCCGCGTCGGTCGTAACCCCAAGACCGGACAATCCGTCCCGCTCGATGGCAAGTTTGTTCCGCATTTCAAGCCGGGGAAGGAGTTGCGGGATAGGGTGAACGAAGACGAATAAACCCATGAACATGGCGTTCGAACGTCCAGGCATAGCCACATCCTTGGCTGTTTTATCTTGACCTGCGTCAACCTGTAACGGGGTATCCGGCGCACCCTTGCGGTTAAATGCTGTCAGTTATGCGTGTTGTGACCAACAAGCCAGGGGCTGATGGCGTACTGACGAGGGGTGATTAATGTTCGGTTTGGAAGCGCTTGAACTTGCGCGGATCCAGTTTGCTTTCACGATTTCCTTCCACATCATCTTTCCGGCGATCACCATCGGGTTGGCGAGTTTCCTGGCAGTGCTGGAAGGGTTGTGGCTGAAAACCAAGCGTCAGGTCTATCGAGATCTCTACCATTTCTGGCTGAAGATATTTGCCGTCAACTTCGGAATGGGCGTGGTGTCAGGGATCGTCATGGCCTACCAGTTCGGTACGAACTGGAGCGCCTATTCCGAATTCGCTGGAAGCGTCACGGGGCCATTGCTGGCTTACGAGGTGCTGACAGCTTTCTTCCTTGAAGCTGGTTTCCTCGGGGTCATGCTGTTTGGCTGGAATCGCGTGGGCGCCGGGCTGCATTTCTTTTCGACGCTGATGGTGGCAGTCGGCACCCTGCTCTCCACGTTCTGGATCCTGGCTTCGAATAGCTGGATGCATACACCGCAAGGGCACGAGATCATCGATGGAATCGTGATCCCAGTGGACTGGTTCGCCATCGTATTCAACCCCTCGTTCCCGTACCGTCTGACGCACATGGCGATTGCTGCCTTTCTCGCGACTGCGTTCATGGTCGGCGCGTCTGCCGCCTGGCACTTGCTGCGCGACAATGACAACCCGGCGGTGCGAAAGATGCTTTCCATGGCGATGTGGATGGCGCTGATCGTTGCGCCGATCCAGGCCGTGGTCGGAGACTTTCACGGGCTCAACACGCTTGAACACCAGCCGGCGAAGATCGCTGCGATGGAAGGTCATTGGGACAATTCGTCAGGTGAGCCTACTCCGTTGTTGCTGTTCGGCTGGCCAGACATGGAGCGCGAAGAAACCCGCTACAAGGTCGAAATTCCGTACCTCGGTAGCCTGATTCTCAAGCACAGCCTGACCGAGCAGATCCCGGCGCTGAAGGATTTCCCCAAAGAAGACCGGCCCAATTCCACCATTGTGTTCTGGACCTTCCGCGTGATGGTCGCGCTGGGTCTGCTGATGATCTTCACAGGCTTCTGGAGTCTGTGGCTGCGTCGGGGTGGCAGGCTGTTCCACTCCAAGCCCTTCTTGCGCCTCGCATTGCTGATGGGCCCGTCCGGGATTCTCGCAATTCTCGCCGGCTGGTTTACCACCGAGGTTGGCCGGCAGCCGTGGGTGGTGTACGGAATCATGCGGACCGCCGATGCAGTATCCAACCATGGCGCCGGGCAGCTTGGTCTGACCCTGGCGATGTTTGTCCTGATCTACTTTGCGGTGTTCGGCATCGGGTTCGTCTACATCCTGCGTCTGATCGGCAAAGGGCCAACCATCAGCGAGGGAGACGAGAAGGGCGCCGGTGGGCCGGGGGAGAAGCGCACGCCGATGCGGCCGCTGTCTGCCGCCGACGAGGCGATACCGCACGATCATGGCGACAAACTGGGCGAGAGGAACTGAGTTATGGGTATTGATCTTTCGCTGATCTGGGCCGTCATCATCATCTTCGGCATCATGATGTACGTGGTGATGGATGGGTTCGATCTGGGCATCGGCATTCTCTTTCCGTTCCTGGCCGATACCTCCGAGCGGGACGTTGCGATGAACACCGTGGCGCCGATTTGGGACGGCAACGAGACATGGCTGGTGCTGGGCGGTGCAGGGCTGTTCGCAGCGTTCCCGCTCGCCTATTCCGTCGTGCTTTCGGCGCTCTACCTGCCGATCATCTTCATGCTGATGGGGTTGATCTTCCGCGGTGTGGCGTTCGAATTTCGCTTCAAGGCCAGCGTGTCTCGTCAGCATGTGTGGGACAAGGCATTCGTCGGCGGCTCGCTGGCGGCGACCTTCTTCCAGGGTGTCGCACTTGGCGCCTTCATTCACGGTTTCCCCGTGGCCGATCGAGCTTATGCCGGTGGTCCGCTGGACTGGCTGACACCGTTCTCGGTGTTCTGCGGCGTGGCGCTGATCGTGGCCTATGCCCTGCTGGGCTGCACCTGGCTGATCATGAAGACCGCTGGTGATCTGCAAAAGCGCATGCATGACATCGGTATTCCGCTGGTCTGGGCGGTGCTGGCCGTAACCGGGATCGTCAGTATCTGGACACCGCTGACCCATCCGGATATCGCTGAGCGCTGGTTCAGCATGCCGAACCTGATCCTGTTCCTGCCGGTGCCGATTCTGGTGCTGGCATGTACGTTCGGGCTGCTCCGATCGATCAAGCGTTACGCTCACTATTCGCCGTTCCTGTTCACCCTGGCGCTGATTTTCCTGGGCTACAGCGGACTCGGAATCAGCCTGTGGCCGAACATCATTCCGCCGTCCATCAGTATCTGGGACGCCGCCGCACCGCCTCAGAGCCAGGGGTTCACCCTGATAGGGGCGCTGCTGATCATCCCGCTGATTTTGATGTACACCGCGTGGAGTTACTACGTATTCCGCGGCAAGGTCAGTGCAGACGACGGCTACCACTGAAACGGGCCGTCACGGAGCGATATATGCAAAACAAGCACGAAAGCGGTGCAGCCAGACCCAAGCCGCTGTGGAAGCGCATGACCTGGTTGGTTTTGATCTGGTCGGCCAGCGTTCTCGCCCTGGGTGTGGTCGCCTGGCTGCTGCGCCAGGCGATGACCGCGGCGGGTCTGACGTCGCCCTAACCGCCGCGCTAGAGCCTATGTGGGGCCTGCGGCGATATGGCGCGTTGTGGCAGCAGGCCGCTCGGGCTATTTATGGGTCACCCGCCGTATGAAGCGCTTCATGTTTCGGTCATGGGCGCGGGGTAGTTTCGCTGGCATGGACTTTGAAACGCAGAGCTGGGCAAACCGAAGAAGAGGATCGTTTCTATGGATGACTATCAAGACGAAATTCTCGAGTGGCACGCATCTGAGCAGGACGGGCCGGAGCCTGCTGACGACGCCTTCGAGCTTTGACGGAATCAATCGGCGCGCCGTTGTGCGCGCCGATACTCTCCCGGTGTCTGGCCGCTCCAGCGTTTGAATGCGCGCTGGAAGGCTTCCGCCGAAGAAAATCCGAGTAACCAGGCAATCTCGCCGAACGCCGATTCGGTGTCCCGAATGTAGGTCATGGCAAGATCACGTCGCGTGTCGTTGAGAATCGCGCGGTAACTGGTGCCTTCTTCATCCAGCTTTCGGCGCAGCGTCCAGGGCGGTAACTGCAATCGCCCTGCGACTTGCTGCAGATCGGGCTCCTGGCCCTTGAGCATCGGCCCGAGGAGCTGAGCCACTCGCTCGCGAGTGCTGCGGGTTCGAGTGCGAATCTCCAGCTCCGCCTCGCAGAGTTCGAGTAGCTGGCGCCAGGTACCCGGGCAGTGCTCAGGGTTGCGGAGCGCCAGTGTCGCCTGATCCAGTCGCAGTTGATTATGCTCGGCGCCGAACTCAATCGGTCTCGCGAAGAACGCTTCGTAGCGTGCAGCGTAATCAGGGCGTTGAAATTCAATCTGTACAGCCACCGGGGTCAACGGCCGGCCCGCGACCGCGCCAAGTTGCGTAACCCAGCTGGCCAATACGGTGTCCACGACGAACCGGTTGTAGCTGTTGTACGGGCTGATCGAGTAGAACCTGAGCCAGGCGCCTGATGCGTCCTCGTGAAACCCTGAGGCGCCCCGGTAATTGGACGCATAAAGCGGCTCGTAGCGAATCAGTGCACGTGCGGCTTCGCGCACCGTAGGGGCTTGCGTCGAGGTCACGCCGACGAGGCCAAGGTGGCCGGCCTTGCGCAGCCGCCCCATTTCAAGCCCTAGGCCTGGGTCACCTGCCAACTGCATGGCCGCATGACCCAGACGCATGTAGCGAGGAATCGACAGCTGCGCTCGCGGCTCCGATAGCCGTGCATGATCGAGGCCATACGCATCCAGCAGCGGTTGGGGGTCGATCTGCTTTTCCTGCAGGGCACTGACCAGGCTGTGCACGAAGCCAACCGAGAGATCACCAAGGCGGACCCGTTGACGGTTCATGGTCGATTCGGCAGCCACTGGTTGCGCAAACGCACCGGCGCGCCCTGATGGTGTCGTGTCGGCCTGCGAGGCGAACCGACCAGATCCCACGGCAGCCCCAGCGTATGCACATCCATCCGCGCCAGTTTTGCAGTTATGCCCAGGTTCGCGCGGCAGGTGGCCAGCGGCTCGTCACGTGCGCCTGGTACGGCAATCAGCTCCGCTTCGTCGGCAACATGTCGTGCATAGGCATCGCAGCCGAGCAAAACGATCAACCGACCGGCCGGCGTCTGCAGTACCGATGGCGTCTGACCTTCGAGCGCTTCGCTGTAACGGCGCTCATAACGAGTCAGTTTCTGCTTGTACTGCAGTGGCCCCAGTACCTCGCCGTCCGGCGTGAAACTGAGGCTGACCTGCCGAAGCGGCCCGGTACCGCTCCGTAGTCGACCCTCGTCCAGATAGGGTTCGGGCAGCACGATCGAGCCGGCGACGACTGTCACACCGTACGCCTTCGCCAGGCCTCCGAAAATCAGCTGATAGTCATCAGCCATCTTCCGTGCCTTGATCTTCAGAACGGCCTCGGTACGGTGATCATCCCCTTCGTTGCCCAGCAGCGCATGCAAGTAGTCCCAGGGGTTGCTCAGCGCCATCCATTGTACGGCGTCGCGCAGCGTGCGGGCCTGCTGGACTTCAGGCTTCTCGCCGAGGGCGAACAGGCCCGTGCCGACATGCTCTGGCAGCACGACAACCGTTCGGGGATTGAGCAGTCCGGCTTCTCGCGCCTGGTCCAGGTAGGTGGCGAACTTCAATTGCAACCGCTCGCGGCTCTGGTAGTCCGCCGGCATCAGTCGGGTTTCGATCCCGAGCAGGTTGCCGGTTTCACCCGGCTGGCCCTGGCTCTCGATAGGAAGAACCCGAAGGTCAGAAAGCAAGGGGCCACTGTCCCGGTCTTGGGTCCAGTCGAGGTAGATGATGAACGCCGCGAGGGCGAGCACGGCGAGGCCGAGCAACTTGCTATAGGTGCGCATGGGTTAGAGCCGAATGTGTTCCGCAGAGACTAGGCATCGCGCAGCTGCTTGCCAAGCGCTTTGCGCTTTTGAGTCATGCAGTTGTGATTTTGGGTCATTGAGCGCGCGGCGGGCGCTGTTTATCGTCACGGCATTGCGACTGCGTCCGACAGAGGCGCGGCGATCCGACCGACGAATTCTGGCACTGGTCGTGCCGCCTGATCGAGGAACGAACATGACTGCTTTTCCGCATCTGCTGGCTCCGCTGGACCTGGGGTTTACCACGCTGCGCAACCGCACGCTGATGGGCTCGATGCATACAGGGCTGGAAGAAATGCCCAATGGTTTCGAGCGCATGGCCGCGTTCTTCGCCGAGCGGGCACGTGGAGGCGTGGGTCTGATTGTCACGGGTGGGGTAGGCCCGAACGAGGAAGGTTCGGTGCGCGCCGGAGCAGCCAAGTTGTCGACCCTCGAGGAAGCCGAAGAGCACAAGGTGGTCACTCAGGCGGTGCACGAGGCCGGTGGCAAGATCTGCATGCAGGTCCTCCACGCCGGGCGTTATGCCTACAGCCCTCAGCTGGTGGGCCCGAGCGCCATCCAGGCGCCGATCAACCCCTTTACCCCACGCGAGCTGGACGAAGAGGGCATCGAGAAGCAGATCCGCGACTTCGTCAATTGCGCAGGTCTGGCTCAGCAGGCTGGCTATGACGGCGTCGAGATCATGGGATCGGAAGGCTACTTCATCAACCAGTTCCTGGTGTCCCATACCAATCACCGCACCGACGGTTGGGGTGGCAGCTACGAAAACCGTATGCGTCTGCCTGTAGAAATCGTCCGTCGTGTACGCGAAGCAGTAGGCCGCGAGTTCATCATCATCTATCGCCTGTCGATGCTCGATCTGATGGAAGGCGGCAGTACCTGGGAGGAGGTGCTGATGCTGGCCAAGGCCATAGAACAGGCCGGTGCCACCTTGATCAATACCGGCATTGGCTGGCACGAGGCCCGCATTCCCACTATCGCCACCAAGGTGCCACGCGCGGCGTTTACCAAGGTAACGGCGAAACTGCGCGGACACGTAGGCATTCCACTGGTGACGACCAACCGCATCAACACGCCGCAAGTCGCCGAGCAGGTCTTGGCAGAAGGTGATGCAGACATGGTCTCCATGGCTCGTCCGTTCCTTGCCGATCCTGATTTCGTCAACAAGGCGGCAGCGGACCGCAGCGACACCATCAACACCTGTATCGGCTGCAACCAGGCCTGTCTGGATCACACGTTCAGCGGCAAACTGACCACCTGCCTGGTCAACCCACGGGCGTGCTACGAAACAGAGCTGAATTACATCCCCACCACCACGATCAAGAAAATGGCCGTAGTGGGAGCCGGCCCGGCTGGCCTGGCAGCTGCTACCGTAGCGGCGGAGCGCGGTCATCAGGTAACGCTGTTCGATTCCGCCAATGAGATTGGTGGTCAGTTCAATATCGCCAAGCTCGTGCCAGGCAAGGAAGAGTTTTTCGAAACCCTGCGCTACTTCAACAGCAAGCTGCAGAGCACTGGCGTTGACGTCCGCCTGAACACGCGCGTCAGCGCGGCTGATCTGCTGGCCGGCGGTTTTGATGAGATCATCCTGGCGACCGGGATTGCGCCGCGCACGCCCGATATCCCAGGTATCGATCATCCAATGGTGATCAGCTACATCGACGCAATCCTGCAACGTAAGCCCGTTGGGCAGCACGTGGCAGTCATCGGTGCCGGCGGGATCGGCTTCGATGTGTCGGAGTTCATCACTCACAACGGCCTCTCGACCAGTCTCGACAGAGAGGCGTTCTGGCGCGAGTGGGGTATCGACCTCGCGCTGGAAGCTCGGGGCGGGGTGGCCGGCGTTCAGCCTGAGCCACACGCACCGGCACGGCAGGTGTATCTGCTGCAACGCAAGAAGTCCAAGGTTGGCAACGGCCTGGGCAAGACGACCGGTTGGATTCACCGCACTGGGCTGAAGAACAAGCACGTGCAGATGATCAGCGCCGTCGATTATCTGTGGGTCGACGGTGAGGGCCTGCATATCCGTGTGGCCGATGGTGAGCCGCAGGTGCTTGCAGTCGATACGGTCATTGTCTGCGCCGGCCAGGACCCGTTGCGGGAGCTGCAGGCCGAACTGGAGGCGGCCGGGCGCCAGGTCCATCTGATCGGAGGTGCCGATGTCGCCGCAGAGCTCGATGCCAAGCGCGCCATCAATCAGGGTTCGCGGCTAGCCGCTGAAGTGTGATACCGAAGCCCCGCTTTCAAGCGGGGCTTTTTTTGTACAGGAGCAACGACTTTGTACAGGAGCAGCGACGTGAGCACATCTCTTCCACTACACCCGGCCGCTGCTGCAACCTTACAGCGCTGGCAGCGGATGGTTGCAGCTGGCGATCTCAGCCGGTTGCCCGAGCGGCTGCAACCCGCAGGCGGTGTTTCGCTCGCCGATGGCCTTCACATCCTATGAGAGCGCTGCGGCGGTCAATCTGATCCTCAATACCCTGGTCAGGCTATTCGAAGACTTCGCCTATCACCGCGAGCTGGCCGGCACCGATGGCACAGACGTCGTGTGGGCGTTCAGCGCTCGCGTCGGTGATCGTCAGCTCAAGGGTATCGACATGATTCGCTTCGATGAGACTGGGCTGATTACCGATTGCGAAGTCAGGATCCGGCCGATGAGCGGGCTGCAGGCGCTCGGTGAGAACATGCGCAGGCGTCTCGCTCCTCAGCTTGCGGCAATGAAGGGCCGACCGGCTTAGTTCAACCCGTTCACAGTGTGCCGGTGGCGTTTCGACAGCCAATCCTGGCGCCGAAGTCGCTGCCAACCCAGTCACATTGCCGGTTTGGCTTTTCCCCTACACTTCGGCCCAACCATGGGCTGGCGAGCGCCGGGCGTCTGCAGCGCGGATTTCCCGCGGGCCGTTCAAGTTGTTGAGGAACCGAGCATGCAAATCAAACCGCAGACGGTCGAAGCCGTACTGTTCTTCAATGATGGCGGCGTCAGCAAGGAAATGCTCTACCCAGAATTCGAGGCCATGCTCGATGGGGTGGTGAGCATGCCGGAGTTCGCCGATCAGCAGATGCGGGTCGCGTATGTGCTGGTCAATGCACGGCTGCAGATTCGCGCGGCAGTGTTCTTCTATCTCGATTTCAACGAGGACGGATCAGCCGACAGTGGCTGGAATATCCCACTGCGCAGCCTTGCCGAACGCACCGGGCGCGGGCCGGATCTCGGCGCCGGGCCGATCCGCCTGGCCTGTCGCAGCCAGTGCCCGGTGTCCTGGCACCAGATGCACTTGTGGGACCCGGACCTGACACCCGGCAAGAACCACTTCGTCATGTTGCGTGACCGCATCAAGCGCAACCAGCTGGGACTGCTGGTGGAAGAAGAGGCATCGCCGACCGTGCCCACCGAGCGTCTGCAAATGGTGGCTGAAGACACCTGCTACACGCCGGGCGCGGCCAAGCGGGCTGCCACTCGCCGCACCGAGCTGCTCGAAAAGGAACAGCGACTCAAGGCTGCGCAGTTGATCAAGCAGCAGCGCTTGCGCATTGCCAGCCTGGAACAATGGCGCGAGGCCGACCTCGCAAAACTGCGGGTTATGGCCGCTCAACAGCAGGCAACGCTGCACACTGAAATCAGTCGATTGCGTGGGCAGTTGCTTGAACATGAGCAGCAGACAGTGAACCTTCGCGCCCAGCTCGCAGCGCAGGCCGAGGGCTTCCAGAACACCCGTGAGGAGATGAGCCGGCAGCTGCGCGCGGTTGAGCAGAACACTCGTGACGAAGCCGATGCTGCACGGGCGCGCTTCGACACCGAGTTGCAGGTGCAGGTCGCCGCAGCGGTTGCTGAATGCAAGGAGCAGATTGCTATTCGGGACGTCGAGCTGGCTTATCGCAACGAGCTGGATGCGCAACTGCAGGAAGAGATCGAAGCGCTACAGAAGCAGGTGGGCGTGCTGGCCGAGCAAACGGGGGACCGAGTGCTCGAAAGGTTGTCACGGATCGGCGTGGTGTTCATGGCTTATCATCCCGGCGCCGGACACCTGACGATCGCGCTTCAGGATATGGCGCGCTATCAGGAGAATCCGCTAGCGTATGCCGCCGCCAAATGTGCGGTCTCCGAGGAGCAGTACGGCAAGTGGGTTCAGCATTATCAGCAACCTGCCTGCGTGGCCAGCCTCTCGACAGGGGAGCGCTGCAACATGCCCTTGGACAAAGTCGACTCGCCAGCACGCTTCGTCATCGGCGAGTCCAATTGTTGCGCCAGGCATCGGTCTCCGGATCGACTGCGTAGCGGTAGCTGACAGGGTTTCCATCATTTCAGCATCTATCCCCAGCCTGGCCTCAGTGCCGCTGCAGCGGCTTGATCTGCCCTGGCTACGCGAGGCCGATGTTCAGCTTGCCGTGCTGCGGCTGGATCTGCTCGATCCAGAGCTGTCCGGGAACAAGTGGTTCAAGCTTGCGCATCACCTTGCTGCGGCACAAGCCAGCGGCGCGTCAGGGTTGATCAGCCTTGGCGGCCCTCACTCCAATCATCTGCATGCGCTAGCCGCAGCGGCCAAGCGTTACGGGCTGGCCAGCGTCGGGCTCCTGCGTGGCAATCCGCAGCAGACAGCCACTGTCGAAGATTTGCAGCGCTTCGGCATGCAGCTGCACTGGCTAGGTTATGGCGGCTATCGCGAACGGCACCGGGCGGATTTCTTCAATACCTGGCGCGAGCGGTTCCCCGGTTACTACTGCGTACCCGAAGGTGGCGGCGGGCTTGCTGGCGCACGGGGGTGCACCCCGCTGGTCGACCACGTGCAAACGCGCCTGGCCGCCATCGGCTGGGAGGATTACGAGGGCTGGTGGCTTGCCGCGGGCACGGGTACCACCTTGGCTGGGTTAGTGATCGGCGAGGCGCAGCGGCGCAGAAGAATGGTCCACGGAGCGCTGGCAGGTCCGCCTTCGCACGGCGTTGCAGACGAAGTCAGCCGGCTGTTGCGAGACGCCGGCACTGCTGACTCCAGGTACCAGCTGGTCGACGCCAGCCGTGGAGGCTTCGGTCGATTCGACGAACCGCTGGCCCGGTTTCTGCTGGAGACTGAAGCAATCTCCGGCGTTCCTCTGGAGCCCGTTTACACGGCCAAGGCGATGATGGCATTGCGCTTTCATGTGCAGGGCGGTTATTTTGCCTGTGGCACGCGGCTCATCTTCGTGCACACCGGCGGTCTGCAGGGCCGAAGAGCTGCCCAGGCGCAGTTGGACGGGCTGCTGCGCTGACCTTTCGCCCCTTTGGAGCTCATTCATGGGTGAACAAGCTGCTGCCTCCCGATCTTCTTCACTGCCTGGTTCCGCTCAACACACTGTCGCCTCGGTATCTGCAGGAGATTCGCCATCAATTGGTGCCGCGCGCCCTGGCAGCCGTCGAAGTGCTGTTCGCTAAGCAGATGCCATCAGGTTTGAGCGTTCCGGCGGGCGAACCGAACGCAGCGGCTGAACCGACGAGCCTCTAGCTCAGCATGGCAAGCAACCAGCCGGCGATGCCGCCAGCCAGTACCACCAGCCAGGGCGGCAACTTCCACACCATCAGGGCCGCCAAGGCAATGGCCGCCAGGACAAAATCGGCTGGGCCAAAAATCGCGCTGGTCCAGACCGGATCGTATAGCGCTGCCAGCAACAGCCCGACGACCGCGGCATTCACCCCGCCCAGCGCTGCTTGCATGCGCCGATTGGCACGCAAACGGTCCCAGAACGGCATGGCGCCGAACACCAGCAGAAACGATGGCATGAACACGGCGATCAGGCACAGCGAGGCGTTGATCAGGCTGCTGCTGCTGCCGCCGCGAATCGAGGCCCCGAGAAAAGCAGAAAAGGTGAATAGCGGCCCTGGCACCGCTTGGGCTGCGCCGTAACCGGCCATAAAAATGTCATTGCTGACCCAGCCGTTGGGCACGACTTCGGCTTGCAGCAGCGGTAGCACCACATGGCCGCCACCGAATACCAGCGCGCCGGCGCGATAGAAGCTGTCGAACATCGCCACTAGCTGGCTGGACGAGGCGGCAGCCAATGCAGGCAGCACAAGCAGCAAGGCAAACAACAGCAGCAACGCCAAGGCGCCGGTTGTTTGCCCCACGCGCGGCCGGCAAGGGGTGAGGTTGGACATGGCAGCAGGGCGAAACAACACCAATCCAGTCAGGCCGGCGAATGCGATGACGAGCAACTGCGCCCAGGCACTGGCCAACAGCAGAACCGCGCAGGCAGCCAGCAGCGCGATTGCGATTCGCGGGCCATCGGTGCATAGGTTACGTGCCATTCCCCATACCGCCTGAGCCACTACGGCGACCGCGACGATCTTGAGGCCGTGGAGAAGCCCCTCGGGCAAACCATCGCCCAGGTGGCCGATGCCCAGCGCGAACAACGCCAAGGCGACTGCTGAAGGCAGCGTGAATCCTGTCCAGGCCGCCAGCGAACCGCGATAGCCGCCCCTCAGCAGGCCGATGGCCATTCCGACCTGGCTGCTCGCCGGGCCGGGTAGAAACTGACAGAGGGCTACCAGATCCGCATAGCCCTGCTCGTCAAGCCAGCGCCGGCGGTGAACGAACGCTTCACGGAAATAGCTCAAGTGGGCCACCGGACCGCCAAATGACGTCAGCCCGAGGCGCAGGAATAGCAGGAAAATTGTCCACGGACTCGATTGTTCCGGTGCGATTGAATGGACCTGGTCCGAATTCATCGAGGCTGACCCTGACGGTGGAAGAAGGTGCTGTTGCCGCACAAGTCTGCCGGATGCAGGTGACGTTTTCACGTCAGGTGCAGTTCAGCGGGCCGGCCAGGTGCTGGGGACCAGGAACAGACGCTCCTGTTCGAGCCAGTGTCCATCTGCGTGCTCCTCCAGGCGCACCAGCATTTTCGCCTGGCGTTGGCCCTCGGCGCCGACGACCCACCGATCGAAATCGGGCCGCTGCCAGACGGCGCTCCACGGCACGCGAGCGGGAGCCAACCAGGCATGGCGAGGCAAGAGTTGCCAGACGGTTTCGTGGTCGCTTCCAGCGAATCCCGGCCAATCGTGGTGACGCAGCCAGCGCCCGCCCAGGTGCTGGGGGCTGGCGCCGGCAGGCGGGGAGCAGGCGCTTGCTAGCGGCTGGAACAGATAGCCGCCTAGCCACAGCGCGCTGTTGATCGGGGCGCTGGTCAGTTCGCTGAGCAATAGTTGCGCGGCGGGCACCGAGGGCAGCCTCAGTTGGTGGTCACAGAGGCGCCGCAGTTTGATGTCGAGTCGGTCGTGGCTGCCGGGACCCAGCCAGCGATCGTGCCGCGCGCTGTCGTCGCCCAGGCCGAGGTAGAACTTGACGGCCAGCTCCAGATGATGGACACCTTCCCGGTCACGCAGAAGCAGGTCGATCTCGCCCAGGGTATGGCCGCCATGGCGAATCGGCAGGTTCGCCACCAGCAGGTCGACATCGGGCGCCTGACACAGGGCGAATTGCCAGAGGCGCTCGTAATAGAGCCCCAACCGCCTGATGCTGCGTTGCGCGAGCCAGGCCTCGAGGATCCCCGGCTGCGTGTCGAGCAGGCGCAGCCAGTCGGCCAGCTCTTCAGGGTGCTCAGCCCAGCGGCTGGCCGTGAAAGGGTGTCGTTGTGGCGCCGGGGCCTCGCTCAGCAACGGTGGCGAGAGCAGCGCCCAAGCGAGATCCCGCACGGCCGGGTGCATCAGGCTGGGGAGCAGATCGCCAAGGTAGGGCAGGTTCATGCAAGCAGCATAGCCGAGGTTGGTTTGCTGCCGCTTCCAGCTTTCGCCCATAATCCGCCGGCGGCACTGCAACGGGGAATCCAAGCCGACCAGTTTATTGAACTCGAACGTGCCTGCGCGACACCAAACTGATGCCAGATACGTTTCGGCCGATTGGTGTTTCTCCTGTCCCAACCGCTTTCACCCGTCTCGCCTACAGGGAGCTTCAATGGACCAGTTCCGCAACATCGGCATCATCGGTCGCCTGGGCAGCTCCCAGGTGCTGGATACCATCCGCCGGTTGAAGAGATTCCTCGTGGAGCGCCACCTGCACGTGATCCTCGAAGAAAACATCGCCGAGGTGCTGCCTGGCCATGGCATGCAGACCTCCTCGCGGCAGCGCCTCGGCGAATCCTGCGATCTGGTGATCGTAGTGGGCGGTGACGGCAGCCTGCTAGGCGCGGCACGGGCGCTGGCCAAGCATCGGGTGCCGGTGCTGGGGATCAACCGGGGCAGCCTCGGGTTCCTGACCGACATTCGCCCGGATGAGCTGGAAGAGAAGGTCGCCGAGGTGTTAAGCGGGCAATACACGCTGGAGAATCGCTTCCTGCTCGAGGCCCAGGTGCGGCGCTTCGAGGAGTCCATTGGCGAAGGCGACGCGCTCAACGACGTGGTGCTGCATCCCGGCAAGTCGACCCGGATGATCGAATTCGAGCTGTATATCGATGGTCAGTTCGTCTGCAGTCAGAAGGCCGATGGGCTGATCATTGCCACCCCCACGGGCTCAACTGCGTACGCGCTTTCCGCAGGCGGGCCGATCATGCACCCCCGGCTGGATGCGATCGTGGTTGTTCCGATGTATCCGCACACCCTGTCCAGCCGGCCCATCGTGGTGGATGGCAACAGCGAACTGAAAATCGTCGTCTCGCCGAACATGCAGATCTACCCGCAGGTCTCCTGCGATGGCCAGAACCATTTCACCTGCGCACCAGGCGATACCGTCACGGTGCGCAAGAAACCGCAGAAGCTTCACCTGATCCACCCGCTCGACCACAACTATTACGAGGTCTGCCGCACCAAGCTTGGCTGGGGTAGCCGCCTCGGTGGAGGGGAATAGTGGTTGTCGACCCGGAACGCAGCTACGACCTGATCGGGGACGTGCATGGTTGCGCCCACACACTGGCACGTCTGCTTGAACAGCTGGGCTATAGCCGGCACGGCGACGTGTGGCGGCACCCACGTCGGCAGGTGATCTTTCTTGGCGACATCATTGATCGCGGTCCACGGATTCGCGAAGCGCTGCACCTGGTCCATGCAATGGTCGACGCGGGGCAGGCGCATTGCATCATGGGCAATCACGAGTTCAACGCACTGGGCTGGTACACCCCGGCGCCCCCCGAGAGCGGCAAGACCTTCGTTCGCGAACACACGCCGCGGTACGCCATGCTGTTGCAGCATACCTTCCAGCAATTCGAGCACTATCCGCAAGAATGGACCGCCTTCCGCGAATGGTTCATGACGTTGCCGCTGTACCTGGAGAACGAGCGCTTTCGTGTCGTTCATGCCTGCTGGGACAATGCGATGATCGGTCAGCTGCGCGAGCGGTTGGTCAATGGATGCGTCGATCCCGCATTCTTGCGGGACGCGGCGTTCGCCCAAGGCTTCGCTGCCAAGGCACTGGACCGCCTGCTGCGTGGCACCGACATGCCGCTGCCGGAAGGACTGACGCTGACCAGCGCGGAGGGCTTCACCCGCAGCTTCTTCCGGACGAAATTCTGGGAAGAAAATCCCCAGACCTACGGCGACATCGTCTTCCAACCCGACGGCCTGCCGGAAAAGGCCGCGCGGGTGCCGCTCAGTGAAAGCCAGAAGAGCCAGCTGTTTCTCTATGGCCCGGATGACCCCCTATTGTTCGTCGGGCACTACTGGCGTAGCGGAACACCCGCGCCGATCCGACCCAATCTCGCCTGTCTCGATTACAGCGCGGTGAAGTACGGCAAGCTCGTCGCCTATCGGCTCGATGAGGAAACCAGACTCGACCCGGCGAAGTTCGTCTGGGTGGACGTGGAGCGATAGATGGCCATCATCGAGGCGTTGCGCCTGCCATTGTCAGAGGACCTGAGCGGTTTTATCGCCTTGTTGCAGCGGTTGCAGGTGCCTTGCCGCGTCTCCGAGGAGTCGGGCGAGCAGGTGTTGCGGGTGCCGGCAGAGACGGCCGAGCAGGTCCGCGAGCTCTACCAGCGCTATCCTCGGGGCGACGGTGCCGTGGTGGCAGAACAACCGCCACGGCGCGGCGGCGGTTTTGTCGCCAGCCTTCGCCGCAGTCCGCTGACTGCAGCGGTATTGCTGCTGACGATGATCGCAGCCGCCATCACCATGCTTGGCGAGAACTTCGAGACCATCCGCTGGTTCAGCTTCGGTGACTTCCGCATCGACGGTGAGTACGCCTACTTTGCGACGCTCGAACAAACCCTCGCAGCAGGGGAGTGGTGGCGGCTGGTAACGCCAATCTTCGTGCATTTCGGCTTCCTGCACCTGGCCATGAACTCGATGTGGTACTGGGAGCTTGGACGGCGCATCGAATATCGACAAGGCGCGCTGATGTTGCTTGGCCTGACGCTGGTGTTCGGCGTCGTTTCCAATGTGGCGCAGTACACCTACGGTGGCCCGGGGATATTCGGGGGATTATCCGGCGTTCTGTACGGGCTGCTCGGGCATTGCTGGCTGTTCCAAAAGCTCGCCCCCGATGAGGCCTATCGGCTGCCTCCCGGCGTTGTGGTGCTGATGCTGGTCTGGCTGGTGGTCTGCCTGACAGGCGTGATCGAAGTGGTGAGCTTCGGCGCATTGGCGATCGCCAACGCGGCCCATGTTGGCGGCCTGGTTGCCGGCTGCGTCACGGGTGTCATCGGCGGCTTGATCGCACGATCGAAAGCTTGAAGCTTGAAGCTTGAAGCTTGTCGCCTCCAGCCTCCAGCCTCCAGCCTGCATTTCCGTTAGAATGCGCGCTTGATTCCCTGGGAGCCGCCCATGTCGTCCTTTATCGAAGCCATCGAAAACATCACCCCCGAAGTCTACGAAAACCTCAAAACCGCCGTCGAGCTGGGCAAGTGGAGCGACGGCCGCAAGCTGACGCCCGAGCAGAAAGAGACCTGCCTCGGCGCGATGATCGCCTGGGAATTGAAAAATCTCCCCGAAGAGCAGCGCACCGGCTACATGGGTGGCCAGGAATGCGCCTCCAAGAGCAAGAACAGGGCGCCGGTCGACACCAGCCTGTTTGCCCCGGCTTCCGGGACTTGCCACTGATGCTTGAGCTGGGACGCGGCGCGCTGAGCAAGATGTCGATTCAGCTGGGCGAGCAGGCACAGTATTCATTCCGTCTGAACAACCAGCTGGTGCCGGTCAATCCGCTGATCGGCAAGACCCTGCGGTTGGAATATCTGGGTGCCATTCACTGCAGCCATTGTGGACGCAAGACCAACAAGAGTTTCAGCCAGGGTTATTGCTATCCCTGCTTCAAGAAACTGCCGCAGTGCGACATCTGCATCATGAGCCCGGAAAAGTGCCATCACGATTTCGGCACCTGCCGTGACCCGCAGTGGGGCATGGATTTCTGCATGACCGACCACGTGGTGTATCTGGCCAACTCCTCGGGCATCAAGGTCGGCATCACCCGCGCCACCCAACTGCCGACGCGCTGGCTCGATCAGGGCGCCAGCCAGGCGCTGCCGATCATGCGCGTTGCGACTCGACAGCAATCCGGCATGGTCGAAGACCTGTTGCGCAGCCAGGTGGCAGATCGCACCAACTGGCGCGCACTGCTCAAGGGTGATGCCGAACCCATCGACCTGATCGAGATCCGCGAACAGATCTTCGATGCCTGCGCTGAGGGCATGCGCGAACTGCAGCAGCGCTACGGGTTGCAAGCGATCCAGCCAGTGGCCGATGCCGAGGTGCTTGAGATCCGCTATCCGGTCGAGGCCTACCCGACCAAGATCGTCAGCCTGGATCTGGAAAAGACGCCGGTCGTCGAAGGCACCCTGCGCGGCATCAAGGGTCAATATCTGATCCTCGACACAGGCGTGATCAACATTCGCAAGTTCACCGCTTACCAGGTGGCCGCAAGCTGCACGCCGTGAACCCAAGCCTGTAGGTGGGTCGGCTTCATCGATCCATCGAATGAACCATTCACTTGCAGCTTGAAGCTCGTCGCTTGAAGCTGCCTCGAAGAGGCCTACCCGATGCGCACCGAACAACCGAAAGTCATTCATCTCAAGGATTATCAAGTTCCGGACTACCTGATCGATGAAACCCACCTGACCTTCGAGCTGTACGAAGACCGCACCCTGGTGCATGCCCAGCTGGTGATGCGGCGCAACCCGGAGGCCGGTGCCGGGCTGCCGTCTTTGCAGCTTCACGGTCAGAATCTCGAGCTGATTTCGCTGGCGCTGAATGACCGTCAGCTCGGCCTGGGCGACTACGAAGTGGCCGAGGAAAGCCTGACGCTGCAACCCGACGCGGCCAGCTTCACCCTCGACAGCTCGGTGGTCATCCACCCGGAGAGCAACACCGCGCTGGAAGGTTTGTACAAGTCCGGCAGCATGTTCTGCACCCAGTGCGAGGCCGAGGGTTTCCGCAAGATCACCTATTACCTTGACCGCCCGGACGTGATGAGCACGTTCACCACCACCGTCAGCGCCGAGAAGCAGGCCTATCCGGTCCTGCTCTCCAATGGCAACCCGCTCGCCAGCGGCGAAGAAGACGATGGGCGTCATTGGGCGACCTGGGAAGATCCCTTCAAGAAACCCGCGTATCTGTTCGCCCTGGTGGCCGGTGATCTCTGGTGCGTCGAGGACAACTTCACCACCGTGAGCGGTCGCGACGTGGCGCTGCGCATCTACGTCGAACCGGAGAACATCGACAAGTGCCAGCACGCCATGGACAGCCTGAAGAAGTCGATGAAGTGGGACGAGGAAGCCTACGGCCGCGAGTACGACCTGGACATCTTCATGATCGTCGCGGTCAACGACTTCAACATGGGCGCCATGGAAAACAAGGGCCTCAACATCTTCAACTCCAGCGCCGTGCTGGCCCGTGCCGAAACCGCCACCGATGCCGCGCACCAGCGTGTCGAGGCGATCGTCGCCCATGAATACTTCCATAACTGGTCCGGTAACCGCGTCACCTGCCGTGACTGGTTCCAGCTGTCGCTCAAGGAAGGTTTCACCGTCTTCCGTGACTCGCAGTTCAGCGCCGACATGAACTCGCCAACGGTCAAGCGCGTCGAGGACGTCGCCTACCTGCGCACCCACCAGTTCGCCGAGGATGCCGGTCCGATGGCCCACTCGGTGCGCCCGGAATCCTTTATCGAGATTTCCAACTTCTACACCCTGACCGTTTACGAGAAAGGCGCCGAAGTGGTGCGCATGATCCAGACGCTGCTGGGTGAGGAGGGCTTCCGCAAAGGCAGCGATCTCTACTTCGCGCGGCATGATGGCCAGGCGGTGACCGTCGATGATTTCGTCAAGGCGATGGAAGACGCCAATGGCGCCGACCTGACGCAGTTCAAACGCTGGTACAGCCAGGCGGGCACGCCGCGACTGGCCGTCAGTGAGCAGTACGACGCCGCCGCAAAAACCTACAGCCTGACATTCCGCCAAAGCTGCCCGCCAACGCCGGGGCAAAGCGAGAAGCTGGCCTTCGTCATCCCGGTTTCGCTGGGCCTGCTGGATGGGCAGGGCAACGAGATTGCGCTGCGCCTGCAAGGTGAAGACGCACCGGTCGGTACCACCCGCGTGCTGGCCGTCGACCAGCCCGAACAGACCTTCACCTTTGTCGATGTGCCGGAGCAACCATTGCCTTCGCTGCTGCGTGGTTTCTCCGCTCCGGTGAAGCTGGACTTCCCCTACAGCCGCGATCAGCTGATGTTCCTCATGCAGCACGACACCGACGGTTTCAACCGCTGGGAGGCGGGGCAGCGGCTGTCGGTCCAGGTGTTGCAGGAAATGATCGGGCAGCATCAGCGCGGCGAAGCGCTGCAGCTGGATCAGCGTCTGGTCGCGGCACTGCGCAGCCAGCTCGAGGACGAAAGCCTCGATCAGGCGATGGTCGCGGAAATGTTGTCGCTGCCGAGCGAAGCCTACCTGACCGAAATCAGCGAGATGGCTGATGTCGATGCCATTCACGCGGCGCGTGACTTCGCTCGTCAGAGCATTGCCACCGCATTGTTCGAGCTGTTCTGGAAGCGTTACCAGGCCAATCGCGAGGTTTCTCGGACTATGCCGTATGTTGCCGAAGCGGGCCACTTCGCTCGGCGTGCCTTGCAGAACATCGCCTTGTCGTACCTGATGCTCAGCGGAAAGCCCGAAGTGGTCGCCGCCTGCGTCGAGCAGTTCGAGGTCGCGGACAACATGACCGAGCGGCTGACGGCGTTAGCAGTGCTGGTCAACTCGGGCTTCGAAACCGAGCGTGACAAGGCGCTGGCCTCGTTTGCCGAGCACTTCAAGGACAACCCGCTGGTCATGGATCAGTGGTTCAGCGTGCAGGCTGGTAACACCCAGCCGGGTGGTCTGGAACGCGTTCAGCAGCTGATGCAGCACCCGGCGTTCACGCTGAAGAATCCGAACAAGGTTCGAGCCTTGATCGGCGCCTTCGCCAACCAGAACCTGGTCAACTTCCATGGTGCTGATGGCGCTGGTTATCGCTTCCTGGCCGACCAGGTCATTGTGCTCAACACCCTCAACCCGCAGATTGCTTCGCGCTTGTTGGCGCCGCTGACCCGCTGGCGCAAGTACGACGCCAGCCGCCAAGGCCTGATGAAGGCCGAATTGGAGCGGATTCTGGCCTCGGGCGAGCTGTCCAGCGATGTCTATGAGGTGGTCAGCAAGAGCCTTGCTTGACGCCCTGACCGCCTGAGCCGGGCCGACAGACAACCCGAAACGACAATCCGCGCATCGCCGCGGGATTGTCGTTTTCGAAGCCCGGAGTCCCTTTTTCAAAGCGGAACGCATCGCGCGGCAAAGCCCCGTGCCATAAGGCGCACCTATCACGCAACAGCATCGAGCCATGCTTAACAAAACATAACGTCCAGGCAATTGCCGCCGCTTTCGAAAGCCCTATAGCATGGCCTCGCCTGCCTCAGTACGCAGGCCCTACCTATAAAAAAAGGGGGTATGCATGAGTGAGCCCGTCATGTGGCGCACACCGGTTGGGCGCGCGAAAAAAACGTCCC
This sequence comes from Stutzerimonas stutzeri, assembly GCF_024448935.1. Taxonomy (GTDB): domain Bacteria; phylum Pseudomonadota; class Gammaproteobacteria; order Pseudomonadales; family Pseudomonadaceae; genus Stutzerimonas; species Stutzerimonas stutzeri_AO. The sequence goes on along the minus strand of NZ_JAMOIE010000027.1, from coordinate 22,431 downwards.
GCACGCCGATGTTTTGTAGTCAATCGCCGCTGGCAAGAACGCTCTCGCTCTGCAGTGTTCTCTCCATTTCATTTCTAGCCGCGCCTGCTCAGGCCCAAAGCCCTGCCGAGCCAGGCGTTCGCTACGCGATCGAATCGCAAAAAGCCGCATCCTCACTTCTTCTCGATATTGCCCATGCCGGCTCGCGTCTGGTCGCGGCAGGGGATCGGGGGCACATCCTTTATTCCGATGACGGTGGCACTACCTGGTCGCAGGCCAAGGTGCCCACCCGGCAGCTGCTCACCGCCGTGTATTTCACGGACGACAAGCACGGCTGGGCGGTGGGGCATGACGCACTGATCCTGGGCACGACGGACGGCGGCCAGACCTGGACGCAGCAGTACGAACAGCGCGAAGGCGAAGTACCGCTGCTCGACGTCTGGTTCGAGAACGCGCAGCACGGTTTTGCCACCGGCGCTTACGGCGTGCTGCTGGAAACCACCGATGGCGGGGAACACTGGGAAGACGTCGCTGATCGCCTCGATAACGAGGAGGGTTCCCACCTCAACGCCATTGCCGAGATTCCCGGGTCCGGCCTGTTCATCGTCGGCGAGATGGGCGGCATGTTCCGCTCCGCTGACATGGGCGAAACCTGGGAGCGCGTCGAGTCGCCCTATCAGGGCTCGTTGTTCGGCGTTGTCGGCGGCGGCGAGCCAGGCGTCGTCGTCGCGTTTGGCCTGCGTGGCAATCTGTTCCGCTCAACCGATTTCGGCGACAGCTGGCAGGCCATCGAGCTGCTGGATGACGGTGATGCCGTCGAATCGGGCCTGGCTGATGGCAACCGGCTGGCCGATGGACGCATCGTTGTGGTCGGTCATGGCGGCACCGTGCTCAGCAGCGAGGACAACGGACAAAGCTTCAAGCTGTTCAGCCGCCCTGACCGACGCTCCCTGTCGGGCGTCGTCGGCAACCCGGATGGCAACCTGGTCCTGGTCGGGCAGAGCGGCGTCCGGATCGTTTCGCCGAGCGGCGCCAACCTGCCCGTACAACAACAATAAGCCGGAGCCACCATGACCAAGCATCAACAGAAACCGGCCTCTTTCCTCGAGCGCCTGATATTCAACAATCGACCGGCAGTGATCCTCGTCTGCCTGTTGATCAGTGTGTTCCTGTTCTATCAGGCGGCTCAGGTTCGTCCTTCGACCAGCTTCGAAAAGATGATCCCGCTGGGGCATCCCTACATTCAGAACATGCTCCAGCATCGCGATGACCTGGCCAACCTGGGCAACACGGTGCGGATCTCCGTGGCAGCCAAGGATGGTGACATCTTCTCCAGGGACTACATGGAAACGCTGCGTCAGATCCATGACGAAGTCTTCTATATCCAGGGTGTCGATCGCTCCAACATGAAGTCGTTGTGGAGCCCCAGTGTGCGCTGGACCGAGGTGACAGAGCAGGGCTTTGCCGGTGGTGAGGTCATTCCGCAGACCTATGACGGGTCGCCGGAAAGCCTCGATGACCTGCGCAGCAACATTCTCAAGTCCGGGCAGGTCGGGCGTCTGGTTGCCAACGACTTCAAGTCCAGCACCATCGACGTGCCGCTGATGGAGTCTTATTCGGATCCGGAAGACCGCAGCAAGCAGATCAAGCTCGACTACCAGGAATTTTCTCACGAGCTGGAAGAGAAGATTCGCGACAAGTACGAGGCGCAGAATCCGAATGTGGAGGTTCACATCATCGGTTTCGCCAAGAAGGTCGGTGATCTGATTGACGGCCTGGTCGGTGTTGCGCTGTTCTTCTTTGTCGCCATCGGCATCACCCTGGCGCTGTTGCTGTGGTTCACCCGCTGCTTCAAGAGCACCATCGCGGTGGTCGTGACCACGCTTATCGCCGTTGCCTGGCAGCTCGGTCTGCTGCACACGCTGGGTTTCGGGCTCGATCCTTACTCGATGCTGGTGCCGTTCCTGGTCTTTGCCATCGGTATTTCCCACGGCGTGCAGAAGATCAACGGCATCGCCATGGCTTCCGGCGAAACCGACGATCCGCTTGCGGCCGCGCGCATGGCGTTCCGTCAACTGTTCATCCCGGGCATGGTGGCGCTGGCCTCCGATGCCGTTGGCTTCGTGACCCTGCTACTGATCGACATCGGGGTGATCCGCGAACTGGCCATCGGTGCGTCGCTGGGCGTGGCGGTCATCATCCTGACCAACCTGATCCTGCTGCCGGTGGCGATTTCCTACATGGGCATCAGCCAGCGCGCGGTCAAGCAGGCACGTGAGGAAGCGGCTCGCAACCATCCGTTCTGGCGCCTGCTGTCGAATTTCGCCAATCCGGTGGTTGCGCCGATCTCCATCGTCATCGCGCTGCTCGCCGTGGGTGGTGGCCTCTGGTACGGACAGAACCTGAAGATCGGCGATCTCGATCAGGGCGCCCCGGAACTGCATCCGGACTCGCGCTACAACCTCGACAACGACTTCGTGATCCGCAACTACTCGACCAGTTCGGACGTGCTGGTGGTGATGGTGAAAACGGCGCCCGAGGGCTGCGCCCATTACGACACGCTCGCCGCCATGGACGAGCTGATGTGGAAAATGGAGAACACCGAGGGCGTGCAGTCGGCCGTTTCGATGGTCACTGTGGCACGGCAAAGCATCAAGGGCATGAACGAGGGCAGCCTGAAGTGGGAAACGCTGTCGCGTAACCAGTTCGTGCTGAACAGCTCCATCGCTCGAGCCGAAGGCATGTACAACAGCGATTGCTCGCTGGCGCCGGTGCTGGTGTTCCTCAATGACCACAAAGCCGAGACGCTTGAGCATGTGGTGTCCGCGGCGCGTGAATTCGCCGAGGAAAACAACCGCGAAGGGCTGGAGTTCGTCCTGGCTGCGGGCAACGCCGGTATCGAAGCAGCGACCAACGAAGTCATCGCCGCCTCCGAAACCACCATGTTGATTGCGGTCTACGCCGCGGTGAGTTTCATGTGCCTGCTGACCTTCCGCTCCGTCGCGGCGACCCTGTGTATCGTTCTGCCGCTGGTGCTGACCTCCATTCTCGGCAACGCACTGATGGCCTTCATGGGGATTGGCGTAAAAGTCGCGACGTTGCCGGTGATCGCACTCGGGGTGGGCATCGGTGTGGACTACGGCATCTACATCTACAGCCGTCTGGAATCCTACCTGCGCCAGGGCATGACGTTGCAGGAAGCCTATTACGAAACCCTGAAATCGACGGGCAAGGCGGTCATCTTCACCGGCATCTGCCTGGCGATCGGGGTGTTCACCTGGGTCTTCTCGGCGATCAAGTTCCAGGCCGACATGGGCCTGATGCTGACCTTCATGTTCCTCTGGAACATGGTCGGCGCGATCTGGCTGCTGCCGGCACTGGCGCGCTTCCTGATCAAGCCGGAGAAGCTGCGGCAAGAGCTGTGATGCTCCCGTAGCAAAAAACCGCGGCCTCTGGGTCGCGGTTTTTTATCGCGGGCAGGACAGGACAGCGGGAACGACGGTGGAAGTCGCACTGCTGCCAGGCCGCGGCAAAACCAAAGCAGGCGACCACTGGCTGACCGATCAGCGGCTGCCTTGCGCTGACCGCCGCACCTGCCACGACAAACCCCTCAGCCTGGGTTTCAGCTATACGACGGCCAGCCCCGCATGCTGGACCAGTTCCAGCAACGGCTGCGGGTAGACGCCCAGGAAAAAGGCCAGCACGGCAATCGCCAATAGCATGATGCCGCCAGCCAGCTGCCCCCAGTTGGAAGGGGCATCGTGACGGCGGATGCCCGGCTCGACCAGATAGAGTGTCACCACCACCCGCAGGTAGTAGAACAGGCCCACGGCGCTGCCGATGATCAACGCGCCCAGCAGCCACCACAGCTGCGACTCGACCCCGGCTGCGATGACGTAGAACTTGCCAACGAAGCCCGCCGTCAGTGGAATCCCGGCGAGCGACAGCATCATCACGGTCAGCACCGCCGTGAGGTAAGGCCGGCGCCAGAACAGGCCGCGGTACTCATACAGCGCGTCCGCATCGCGCCCTTTGTAGGGGCTCGACATCAGGCTGACCACGCCGAACGCGCCGAGGGTGGTGAGCAGATAGGTCACCAGATAGACCCCGATAGCCTCGACGGCCAAGCCCTTGCTGGCGATAAACGCAACCAGCAGGTAGCCGAAGTGGGCGATGGACGAATAACCCAGCAGGCGCTTGAGATTGCTCTGGTTCAGTGCCAACAGGTTGCCCATCAGGATCGAAGCGATGGCGATCAGGCTCAGCGCATCGTTCAGCCAGCCGCCGCTGGTGGCGGGCGACAACTGATACAGGCGCAGCAGTACGGCGAACACCGCGACCTTGCTGGCAGTCGCCAGGAAGGCCGCGACCGGTGCCGGCGCGCCCTCGTAGACATCCGGTGTCCAGAGATGGAACGGGGCGAGCGAAAGCTTGAAACCCAGGCCGACCAGCAACATGCCGATACCGGCCTGTACCAAAAGGGACGAGCCTTGTGCCGCCAGGCTGGCCCCGATGCCGGTGAAATCGAGACTGCCCGATTCGGCGTAGAGCAGCGCCATGCCGAACAGCATGAAGGCACTGCCGGCGCCGGACAGCACCATGTACTTGATTCCGGCTTCCAGCGAGCGCTTGTTGAAGAAGGCATAGGCAACCAACCCGTAGACCGGTACCGAGAGCAACTCCAGGCCGATGAAGAGCCCAGCCAGGTGCTGCGTACTGACCAGCACCAGTCCGCCCGCGGCCGCCAGGGTCATCAGCAGGAACAGCTCCTCGCGATTACCCGGAAAACCTTCCGAATCGGCTTCGCCGAGGTAGGCATGCGCCAGCGTCACGCAGGCCAGGGTGGCGACCAGTACGAGTGCCGAATAGAAATAGGCAAAGGCATCCAGCCGCAGCATTGGCGTTACGTTCAGTGGGGCTACCTGCAGCGCCGGCACGATCGAAAGCAGCGCAAGCGTCAGGCCAGCCGAAGTGACGATGAAACTGAGCCCATGGTTGCGCCGCCAGGCGATGGCCAGCATCACCGCGATAGCGGTGGCACCGGTGATCAGCAAGGGCAGCAGGGCGATGAAGTGTTGCTGTGTGAATTCCATGGCGAGACTACCGGGCCGAAACGGTTGGGGAGAAAGCGGTATCGATCCACTGCTGCACACCGTTCATGGTGGCGAGCGAGGTGTCGAAGACCGGCTGCGGATAGACGCCGAGCAGCACCAGCAGTACGGCTAGCAACAGCACCATTCCGATCTCGCGTGCATCCAGGCCTTGCAGCAGCCCTTCGGCCCTGGTCGGACCGAAGTAGGCACGATGGATCATCGCCAACGAATAAACCGAAGACAGCACCAGGCCGAAGGTCGCGACCACCACGACCCAGGGCGATTCGGCAAAGGCGCCGAACAGCACCACGAACTCGCCGATGAAGTTGCCGGTGCCCGGCAGGCCCAGCGAGGCGGCGGCGAAGAACAGGCTCAATGGCGGAAGCCACGGCAGGCGCGACCAGAGCCCGCCCATTTCGCGCATGTCCCGCGTGTGCAGGCGCTCATAGAGCTGGCCGCTGAGGATGAACAGCGCCGCGGCAGAGAGACCGTGAGCGATCATCAGCACCACCGCGCCCTGCAATGCGAGCTGGCTGCCCGAGTAGATCCCGATCAGCACGAAGCCCATGTGCGAGACGCTGGAATAGGCGATCAGCCGCTTGATATCGGTCTGCCCGAACGACAGCAGGGCGCCATAGAAGATACCGAGCAACCCCAGGCCCATGGCGATCGGTGCGAAATCCATCGAGGCGTGGGGAAACAGCGGCAGGGCGAAGCGAATCATGCCGTAGGCGGCCGTCTTCAGCAGGATGCCGGCCAGGTCGACCGAACCTGCTGTCGGTGCCTGGGCATGGGCGTCGGGCAGCCAGGAATGCAGTGGCACGATGGGAAACTTCACTGCAAAGGCGATGAAGAAGCCCAGCATCAGCAAGAACTCGGTGCCTGGCGCCAGTTCGGCCTTGAGCAGCAACTCATAATCGAAAGTCAGGGTGCCGGTGTTGTGGTAATTGACCAGGACCAGACCAAGGATCGCCACCAGCATGATCAGGCCGCTGGCCTGGGTGTAGATGAAGAACTTGGTCGCCGCATTGATCCGCGAGCGCTTGCCTTCGGCGCTATGGCCCCAGAGTGCGATGAGGAAGTACATCGGCACCAGCATCATTTCCCAGAAAAAGAAGAACAGGAACAGGTCGAGGGCGAGGAAAACCCCGACCACCCCTCCTAGAATCCACATCAGATTGAGGTGGAAGAAGCCGACGTGACGCTGGATCTCTTTCCAGGAACAGAGCACCGAGAGCACGCCGAGCAGTCCGGTCAGTATGATCATCAACAGCGACAGGCCATCGAGCGCCAGGTGCAGGTTGATGCCGAAGCGCTCGATCCAGACGTGCTTGAACTGCAGCGCCCAGTTGGCCTCGGCACCGGGGGCGGGGGCCAGCTGGTAATTGCCGGTTGCCCACAGCCAGAGGCCGATCGCGAGCAGCAGCCCCATGGTGAGCAGGGCGATCCAGCGCGGCAGGCTTTTGTCGAAATGTTCGACGAGCCAGCAGAACAGGCCGCCGATGAAGGGAATCAGGATTAACCAGGGCAGAATCACGGGTTCGAGTCCTTGCGCAAATTCAGAGCAGAACGACGCCGAGCAACAGCACGGCTCCGCCAACGATGGACAGGGCGTACCAGCGCAACTGGCCGGTCTGGGCGCGGCTCAATAGTGCATGGCTGCCCCGAGCGGTGCGTGGGATCAGGCCGATGGCGGCATCGACAGGATCGCGGGCGAGCAGTCCACAGAGCCCCAAATAGGGCTGCACGAAGAGCTTGTCGTAGAGCCAGTCGAAACCCCAGGCGGCGTACCACCAGGCAGTCAGGAAACGGCCCGGCGCGCTCTGCGCTATCGCGCTGACCAGGCCTCGCGTGCCGAGGAACAGCATGGCGGCGAGCAGGATGCCGGCCAGGGCGATGGCCCCCGACGCGATCTCCAGGCTGTGCTTGGCTTCACCGCCGGCATGCCCGACGCTTTCCGGCAGGACACCGGCCAGCGGCGGCGCGATCAATGCGCCGAGGAACGTCGACAACAGGATCAGCACCACCAGCGGCACGCTGTGGGCGATACCGTGAGCGGCGTGGGCCTCCACCTTGGCTTCGCCGTGGAAGGCGATGAAGATCAGTCGGAAGGTGTACAGCGAGGTCAGGAAGGCACCCAGCAGACCGGCGTAGAGCAACCCGCTGTGACCGCTGGCGAAGGCTTCCCAGAGGATCTCGTCCTTGGAGTAGAAACCTGCGGTGATCAGCGGCAGCGCCGCCAGGGCCGAGCCGCCAACGATGAAGCTCGCGTAGGCCAGCGGCAGTTTCCTCCACAGGCCGCCCATCCTGAAAATGTTCTGCTCATGATGGCAGGCATGGATGACCGCGCCGGAGGCAAGGAACAGCAGGGCTTTGAAGAACGCGTGGGTCATCAGGTGGAAAATGGCCGCATCCCAGGCGCCTACGCCCAGGGCCAGGAACATGTAGCCGATCTGGCTCATGGTCGAGTAGGCAAGGATACGCTTGATGTCGGTTTGCACCAGCGCGGCGAAGCCAGCCAGTACCAGCGTCACGCCACCCACGATGCCGACCAGTTCGTGCACATCCGGCGCGAGCAGGAACAGGCCATGGGTACGGGCGATCAGGTAGACGCCGGCGGTGACCATGGTCGCCGCGTGGATCAGCGCGGACACCGGGGTCGGGCCGGCCATGGCGTCGGCCAGCCAGGTCTGCAACGGCAGTTGCGCCGATTTGCCGACCGCCCCGCCAAGCAATGCCAATGTCGCCAGGGTGATCCAGAGATCGCCGCTGGCGAACTTCTGTGGCGCCAGCACCAACAGTTCCTGGATATCCAGCGTGCCGAGCTGAACGAAGAGAATGAACAGGCCGAAGGCCATCAGCACGTCGCCGACGCGGGTCACGATGAAGGCCTTGAGCGCCGCATTACCGTTCTTGCGCTCCTTGAAGTAGAAGCCGATCAACAGATACGAGCACAGCCCGACGCCTTCCCAGCCGAAGTACAGCAGCAGCAGGTTGTCGCCCAGCACCAGCAGCAACATGCTGAAGATGAACAGGTTGGTGTAGGCGAAAAAGCGCGAGTAGCCCTCTTCGCCACGCATGTACCAGCTGGCGAACAGGTGGATGAGAAAGCCCACCCCGGTGACGACGCCGAGCATCGTCAGTGCCAGGCCGTCCAGATGCAGGCCGAAGGCGACGCTGAAGCCCGCGACGTCCAGCCATTGCCAGAGGTGCTGGGTAAAGACGCCATTCGGCGGCGGCGCGCTGTTGAACTGCCAGATACACAGCGCAGCGATCAGCGCGGACAGGCCGACCGAGCCAACGCCGATCACAGCGGCCAGGTTTTCGGATAGCCGTCCGCGCGAAAAGGCCAGCAGCAAGTAGCCGAGCAGCGGAAAAACGAAGGTCATGAATAGTAGGTTCATCCGCGCATCTCGCTTGCAGCATCGACATCGAGGGTGTTGAAGCGGCGGTACAGCTGCAGCAGGATCGCCAGGCCGATGGCGGCTTCGGCGGCCGCCAAGGTGATCACCAGGATGAACATGACCTGCCCGTCAGGCTGTTCCCAGCGGCTGCCAGCCACGACGAACGCCAGGCCGGTGGCGTTCATCATCACTTCCAGGCTCATCAGCATGAACAGGATATTGCGCCGCACCATCAGGCCGACCAGCCCCAGGCAGAACAGCACGGCGGCGACAGCCAGACCGTGCGCCATCGGAATTGAGTGCATGGCGTTACTCCTTCGCCTCGTGGCGCCCGAGGTGGAAAGCGGCAACCAGCGCCGCCAGCAGCAGCATGGAGGCCAGCTCGACCGCCAGCAGGTAAGGCCCGAAGAGGGCGATACCGACTTCTTTCGGCCCGACCGTGGAGAGCCCTGCAGGCGCGTATGCGGAGGCTGAAAAAAGCGCCCAGAGCAGCTGCGCCAGCAGGATCGCCGCCAGCAACGACGGGCCGAGCCACACGCGAGGCGCCATCCAGCCGCGCTCCTGGCTGACCGTGTTGCGACCCAGATTGAGCATCATCACCACGAACACGAAGAGCACCATGATCGCGCCGGCATAGACGATGACTTCGAGCGCGCCAGCAAAGGGCGCGCCGAGGCTGAAGAAGCACATCGACACGGCCAGCAGTGAGGTGATCAGATAAAGCAGAGCGTGCACCGGATTGCTGCCGGTTATGACTCTCAGCGTGGCGACCACGGCCACGCCGGCGGAAAAGTAGAAAGCGAATTCCATCAGAAGCTCCTGGAACGCTGGAAGGCTGAAGGCCGAAGGCCGAACGAAAAAGCCGCGCCCTGACCCTGCGGGAGCGGTCTGGACCGCGAGCTTTCAAGACCCGGTTCGCGGTCAAGACCGCTCCCGCGGCTACCTGCTGCCAATGGGCGAATGAATCCGCCGCTACCGCTATTCGTCCAGCTTTCAAGCCTCCAGCGCTTTTCATCGAAAGGCGTCATGGCAACAATCCCTTGACGTTGATCGGCTCCGCCTCGTTCTGCGCGGCACCCTTGGGCTTGCCGGCGATGGCCAGGCCGGAGACGCGGTAGAAGTTGTAGTCGGGGTATTTGCCGGGGCCGGAGATCAGCAGGTCTTGCTTTTCGTACACCAGGTCCTGGCGCTTGTACTCGCCCATCTCGAAGTCCGGGGTGAGCTGGATCGCGTTGGTCGGGCAGGCTTCTTCGCAGAGCCCGCAGAAGATGCAGCGCGAAAAGTTGATGCGGAAGAACTCCGGATACCAGCGCCCTTCGTCGGTCTCGGCCTTCTGCAGCGAGATGCAGGCCACCGGGCAAGCCACCGCGCAGAGGTTGCAGGCCACGCAGCGCTCCTCGCCGTCGGGGTCGCGGGTCAGCACGATGCGGCCGCGATAGCGGGGCGGCAGGTAGACCGCTTCTTCCGGGTACTGCAGGGTGTCGCGCTTGCGAAAGCCGTGGCTGAAAACCATCACCAGGCTGCGTAGCTGGGTGTAGGTGCCGTGCAGCACCGCGCCAATGTATTTGAACATGGGGTTTCCTCCTTACTGGGCCGCGGCCAGCACCAGTGCGCCGGTCACCAGCAGGTTGATCAGGGTCAGCGGCAGGCAGAATTTCCAGCCGAAGGCCATCACCTGGTCATAGCGAGGGCGCGGCAATGAGGCGCGCAACAGCACGAACAGCATGATGAAAAAACCGGTCTTGATGGCGAACCAGAAGAATGACAGCCACGGCAGGGCGTCCAGGAACGGGCCATGCCAGCCGCCGAAGAACAGCGTGGTCAGCAGCGCCGAGATGGTCACGATGCCGATGTATTCGCCGACGAAGAACATGCCCCACTTCATGCCCGCATACTCGACGTGGTAACCGTCGGCCAGTTCCTGCTCGGCTTCCGGCTGGTCGAACGGGTGGCGGTGGGTGACCGCGACGCCGGCGATGAAGAACGTGCAGAAGCCGAGGAACTGCGGAACGATGAACCACAGGTGCTGTTGCTGGTATTCGACGATCTCGCGCATGTTGAACGAGCCGGCCTGGGCGACGATGCCCATCAACGACAGCCCCAGAAATACTTCGTAGGACACCGTTTGCGCCGAAGCACGCAGGGCGCCGAGCAGGGCGAACTTGTTGTTGCTCGCCCAGCCGGCGAAGAGCACCGCGTAGACGGTGAGGCCCGCCATGGCGAAGAAGAACAGCAGGCCGATGTTCAGGTCGGCCACCCCCCAGGTCGGCGTTATCGGCACGATGGCAAAGGCGATCAGTAGCGAACTCATCGCCACCACCGGTGCCAGAGTGAAAATCAGGCGGTCGGAGAATGGCGGGTTCCAGTCCTCCTTGAAGAACATCTTCAGCATATCCGCAGCGATCTGAAACATGCCGAACGGTCCGACGCGATTGGGGCCATAGCGGTCCTGCCACCAGCCCAGCAGACGCCGTTCGACGAAGCTCAGCAGCGCCCCGCAGACCACCACCGCAAGCATGATCACCAGCGCCTTGGCAACAGCGGCGATCACATCGATCACCTCGGGAGTCAGCCAACTCATCGGGTGGCCTCCAGTTCAGTGGCCAGGCTGTCGGCGTAGAACAGCGGAACGCCGGCCAGACCGACCGGCAAACCTACGAGACCGAGGGCCAGCGATGCATCGATGCGGACCGGCAGGCGCAGTGGCTGATCAGCGATACGCAGATCGAGCAGCTCGCCTTCGGCCACGCCAGCACGGCGGGCTTCGGCCGCGGCCAGGGCGACGTAGGGCTGCGGGATACGGCGCTGGATCGGGGCGGCGAGAGACGAGGTTTCCTCGCTGCCGAACAGGTGATGCAGCGGCACCACCTGCCAGGTGCCGGGCGCGGGCGCAAAAGCGCGGGGTGCGATTTTCCAGTCCATATCCTGACGGACGCCGTCCAGCAGGCGAACGCCCGGGTCGCCAGCGCGCAGGTGGCCACCGACTTCGTCCTGGAACTTGTTCCAGGCCTGCGGCGAGTTCCAGCCCGGCGACCAGGCGAACGGGATCTGTTGACGGTCCTCGGCGCTGCCGGAATAGCCTTCCATCGAAAAGGCGAACGGCGAGTCCGGATCCTGCGGCTGACGCGGTTCGTGCACGCTGATGTTGGCGCGCATGGCGGTGCGTCCGCTGTAGCGCAGCGGCTCGCGCGCCATTTTCAGGCCCTTGATGCGGAACGAGGCGAGCGGCGCGGCCTGGAGGATGCCCGCCAGGTGCGGGTTGGTTGCCGCGCAGTCTGCAGTGACCTGATCCAGCGTGGTCCAGTCCACCGCCTTGCCCTGAACCGTGCAGTGCAGCGCATGCATCCAGCGCCAGCCTTCGCGCACCAGAATCTTGCTGTCGTAATAGCTGGGCTCGAAGACCTGGAAGAAGCGCTGCGCGCGACCCTCCTGGCTGACCAGCGTGCCATCGGCCTCGGCGAAGCTGGCGGCCGACAGCACGAGATGAGCCTTGGCTGTGGTAGCGGTGTGCTGATGATCGGCGACGATGATGGCCCTGGCGGCGGCGAGGGCGGCATCGACCTTGGCCTGGCCGGCACGGCGATACAGATCGTTCTCGAGCACGATTACCGCGTCGGCGCTGCCTGCAATCAAGGCGTCCAGCGCGGCATCCACCGATTCGCCACCGAGCAGTGCGAGGCCGAGGCTGTTGGCTTCCGGCACGACGAGGCTGATCGAGGCGTTCTTCCCACGATTCTTCAGCGCCTGGGCGATATTGCCCGCCGCTTCGATCAGGCGCTTCTCGCCCAGCGAGGTGCCGCTGATCAGCAGGGGTCGCTTGGCGGCGAGCAGCGCGTCGGCGATCCGTTGCGCCAGCGCCCGGCCCTCGGCTTCCAGGTCGTCGACGGCGGGTGCGCCGGGATCGATGGCATGCGCCACGGCGAAACCGAGACGGGCAAGATCGGCCGGTGCGGCGTGCACGCGCTGCTCGGCGATGTCATCGAGGCGGGTCTCGGCGACGCTGGCGATGAACACCGGATGCAGGGCGTGCTGGCCGACGTTCTGCACGGCAGCGGCGTGCCAGTCCTGGATCTTCATCGAGGCGGCGATCTCGGTGGCCTTGCCCTTGGCCGCCTGGCGCACGGCCAGGGCCATGCGCGCGGCGGTCTGGGTCAGGTCCTCGCCGAGAATGAACAGCGCATCGTGGCGTTCGATCTCGCGCATCGATGGCACCGGCAGCGGGCCGTTCTGCATCAACTGGCGGATCAACCGGATGTTCTCCAGCTCGGCGGCGGCGATGCCGCTGTAGAAGTGTTGCGCACCGACCAGTTCACGCAGCGCGTGGTTGCTTTCCAGGCTGGCGCGTGGCGAGCCGATCCCGATCACGCGCTTGCCTTCCAGCAGCTGGGCAGCCGTGTCGAGTGCGGCGTCGACGCCGAGTCTATCCGCGCCCAGCAATGGCTGGCGGGGCCGGTCGGAGCGATTGACGTACCCGTAGCCGAAACGACCGCGGTCGCACAGAAAGTAGTGGTTCACTTCGCCGTTGAAGCGGTTCTCGATACGGCGCAGCTCACCGTAGCGCTCGCCGGGGCTGATGTTGCAGCCGGACGCGCAGCCATGGCAGATGCTCGGTGCAAACTGCATGTCCCATTTGCGGTTGTAGCGCTCGGAGTGGGTCTTGTCGGTGAACACACCGGTTGGGCAGACCTCGGTGAGATTGCCGGAGAACTCGCTCTCCAGCACGCCGTCTTCGACACGGCCGAAATACACATTGTCGTTCGCGCCGAATACGCCCAGGTCGGTGCCGCCCGCGTAATCCTTGTAGTAGCGCACGCAGCGATAGCAGGCGATGCAGCGGTTCATCTCGTGGCCGATGAACGGGCCGAGCTGCTGATTCTGGTGAGTACGCTTGCTGAAACGATAACGACGCTGGTTATGACCGGTCATCACCGTCATATCCTGCAAATGGCAGTGACCGCCTTCTTCGCACACCGGGCAGTCGTGCGGGTGGTTGATCATCAGCCATTCGACGACGCTGGCGCGGAACGCCTTGGCTTCCTCGTCCTTGATGGAAATCCAGCTGTTGTCGGTGGCAGGGGTCATGCAGGACATGACCAACCGGCCACGGGTGTCGTTTTCATCGGAATACTGCTTGACCGCGCACTGGCGGCAGGCACCGACGCTGCCCAGCGCCGGGTGCCAGCAGAAATAGGGGACATCGAGGCCGAGAGACAGACACGCCTGCAGCAGGTTGTCCGCCCCGTCGACTTCGTAGTCTTTGCCGTCTACGTGGATAGTGGCCATTTCTAGGTCTTCTCATCCGCTTGCGCGGGTCTGGCTAAAGGGAATCTTTCGCTTGAGGCTGAAGGCTTGAGGCTGGACGAGGTTCGAGTCGCTTTTTCGTCCAGCGTCCAGCCTTCAGCGTCTTTCAATTCGTCAGCGCCGGCTGCAAGGAGGGAGCTGCCGTCTGGCTTATGCCCGCCTCGAACTCGCCGCGGAAATATTTGATGGCGGCGCCCAGCGGCTCTACTGCGCCGGGCGCATGAGCACAGAAGGTCTTGCCGGGGCCCAGGAAATCCACCAGTCGTGACAAAATGTCGAGGTCCTCAGCGGTCCCCTGGCCGCGCTCCAGCGCACGCAGGGTCTTCACGCTCCAGGGCAGGCCGTCGCGGCAGGGGGTGCACCAGCCACAGGACTCGCGGGCGAAGAACTCTTCCATGTTGCGTAGTAGCGAAACCATGCTGACGGTATGGTCCACGGCCAGTGCCAGACCGGTGCCCATGCGCGTGCCGAACTTGGCGACGCCGCCGGCGTACATCTGCGCTTCGAGGTGTTCGGGCAGCAGAAAGCCGGTGCCGGCCCCGCCGGGCTGCCAGCACTTGAGGCTATAGCCGTCCTTCATGCCGCCGGCATAGTCTTCGAACAGCTCACGGGCGCTGATGCCGAAGGGCAGTTCCCAGATGCCGGGATTTTTCACCTTGCCGGAGAAGCCCATCAGCTTGCTGCCGTGGTCTTCGCTGCCGGGGCGGGCCAGGGATTTGTACCAGTCCACGCCGTTGCCGATGATCGCCGGCACGTTGCACAAGGTTTCGACGTTGTTGACGCAGGTCGGCTTGCCCCACACGCCGACAGCCGCGGGAAATGGCGGCTTGGCGCGCGGGTTGGCGCGGCGGCCTTCCAGCGAGTTGATCAGCGCGGTTTCCTCGCCACAGATGTAGCGGCCGGCGCCGGTGTGGACGAACAGCTCGAAATCGAAGCCGCTGCCGAGGATGTTCTTGCCCAGCAGGCCGGCGGTTTTCGCTTCGTCGATGGCTCGGGAGAGGTTGCGCGCCGCATCGACATATTCGCCGCGCAGGAAGATGTAGCCGCGATAGGCCTTGAGTGCGCGGGCGCTGATGATCATGCCTTCGATCAGCAGGTGCGGCAGCTGCTCCATGAGCAGGCGGTCCTTCCAGGTGTTGGGCTCCATCTCGTCTGCGTTGCACAGCAGGTAGCGGATGTTCAGTGATTCGTCGGCCGGCATCAGGCCCCACTTCACACCGGTGGGGAAGCCGGCGCCGCCGCGGCCTTTCAGCCCTGAGTCCTTCACGGTTTGCACGATGTCGGCTTCGGCCATGTCGGCCAACGCCTTGCGCAGTGCGTCGTAGCCGGCCTTCTGCCGATATGCGTCGAGCCATACCGGTTCGCCGTCGTCGCGCAGGCGCCAGGTCAGCGGATGGGTTTCTTCCTGGCGTTCGATGCGATTGATCGGGCCGAAGGATGAAAGCTTCATGTTCATAGCGCTGCGCTGATTCATTGATAGGCCTCCAGCAGAGCGCCGACGCTGCCGGGCTGTACGTCGCCGAAGGTGTCGTCATCGATCATCAGTGCCGGCGCCTTGTCGCAGTTGCCCAGGCAGCACACCGGGATCAGCGTGAAGCGGTTGTCGTCGGTGGTCTGGCCCGGTGCGATACCGAGCGCCTGCTCGATGGCGCCGAGGATCGACTCGTGGCCACCGATGTAGCAGGTCATGCTGTCGCAGACACGGATGATGTGGCGGCCCACCGGCACGCGGAATATCTGGCTATAGAAAGTGGCGACCCCTTCGATGTCGCTGGCCGGGATGCCGAGGACTTCGCCGATGGCGTCGCAAGCGCCGTCAGGCACCCAGCCACGGGCCTTCTGGACGATATTCAGCGCTTCGATGGACGCGGCGCGGGGATCTTCGTAATGGTGCATCTCGTGCTCGATGGCCGAGCGTTCGGTCTCGCTGAGGGAGAAACAGTCAGTCTTGATCAGAGTGTTCATATCAGCGGTCCACGTCGGCCATAACGAAATCGATGCTGCCCAGATAGGCAATCAGGTCCGGAATCATGCTGCCGCGAATCACCGATGGGATCTGCTGCAGATGCGGGAAGCTGGGCGTGCGGATGCGTGTGCGGTAACTCATCGTGCTGCCGTCGCTGGTCAGGTAATAGCTGTTGATGCCCTTGGTCGCTTCGATCATCTGGAAGCTTTCATTGGCCGGCATTACCGGACCCCAGGAGACCTGCAAGAAGTGGGTGATCAGGGTTTCGATGTGTTGCAGCATGCGCTCTTTCGGCGGCGGTGTGGTCAGCGGGTGGTCGGCCTTGTAGGGCCCTTCCGGCATGTGCTTGAGGCACTGCTCGATGATCTTCAGGCTCTCGCGCATCTCGCCCATCTTGACCATGCAGCGGTCATAGGCGTCGCCGTTGACGGCCAGCGGCACTTCAAAGTCGAAATGCTGGTAGCCGGAGTAGGGGCGCGCCTTGCGAATGTCGAAGTCGAGGCCCGTGGCGCGCAGGCCTGCGCCGGTCACGCCCCATTCAAGGGCTTCTTTGGTGGTGTAAGCCGCGACGCCCTTGGTGCGGCCGATCAGAATGCTGTTTTTCAGCGCCGCCTTTTCGTATTCCTTCAGGCGCTTGGGCATCCAGTCGAGGAATTCGCGAACCAGCTTGTCCCAGCCGCGCGGCAGGTCATGCGCAACGCCGCCAATGCGATACCAGGCCGGGTGCATGCGGAAGCCGGTGATGGCTTCGATGACCTCGTAGGCGCGCTGGCGGTCGGTGAAGGTAAAGAACACCGGGGTCATCGCGCCGACGTCCTGGATGTAGGTGCCCAGATACAGCAAGTGGTTCTGGATGCGGAAGAACTCGGCCATCATCACGCGGATGAAGTCGACCCGGTCCGGCACGGTGATGCCGGCCAGTTTCTCCACGGCCAGCACATAGGGCAGGTTGTTCATCACCCCGCCGAGGTAGTCGATGCGGTCGGTATAGGGGATGAAACTGTGCCAGCTCTGACGCTCGGCCATCTTTTCGGCGCCGCGATGGTGGTAGCCGATCTCGGGGACGCAATCGAGGATTTCCTCGCCGTCGAGCTGCAGGATGATGCGGAACGCGCCGTGCGCCGAGGGATGGTTGGGGCCGAGGTTGAGGAACATGTAGTCCTCGTGCTCGTTGCCACGCTTCATGCCCCAGTCTTCGGGTTTGAAACGCAGGGCTTCCTGCTCCAGGTCCTGCTTGGCGGCGTTCAGGCTATAGGGATCGAATTCGGTGGCCCGCGCGGGATAATCCTTGCGCAGGGGGTGACCGTCCCACGTTGGCGGCATCAGGATGCGGGTGAGGAGCGGATGGCCCTCGAAGGTGATGCCGAACATGTCCCAGATTTCGCGCTCGTACCAGTTGGCGTTGGGCCAGATGGAGACGGCGGTAGGCAGGTTGAGATCACCTTCCTTGAGCGCGACCTTGATCATCACATCGCTGTTTCGCTCAAGCGACATCAGCTGATAGAACACGCTGAAATCGGCAGGTGGCAGACCGCGGCGATTCGTGCGCAGGCGTTCATCGATGGCGCTCAGGTCGTAGAGCATTACGTAGGGCTTGCTGACCTGGCGCAGGAACCCCAGCACCTCGATGAGCTTTTCGCGTGGCACCCAGAGCACCGGCATGCCGGTCAGGCTGGGTTGCAACGCGAAGGTTTCGGCGCCGAAGCGCGCGTTCAGCTCGACCACGATATCCGGGTCGTCAGCCTTGTAAGACGGGATGTACAGCGCATTGCCTGCAGTCATGATCTCGGTCGCTTTCGGTCAACGGTTGGGTGTGGAGAGGCTTTCCAGGCGGAAAGCCGGCCTCACACGTCGTCGGGGCTGCGCAGGTTGGTGACCTGGATACGCTGTTCGCGTCGCTGCTCCTTCTGCGACGGCATCTCGGCGCGATAGACGCCTTGATCGCCGACGACCCAGGAAAGCGGACGGCGCTCCTTGCCGATGGATTCCTGCAACAGTTGCAAACCTTGCAGGAACGCCTCGGGGCGGGGCGGGCAGCCGGGTATGTAGACGTCGACGGGGAGGAACTTGTCGACCCCCTGAACGACCGAGTAGATGTCGTACATACCACCGGAGTTGGCGCACGAACCCATGGAGATGACCCACTTGGGTTCGAGCATTTGTTCGTAGAGACGCTGGATGACGGGTGCCATCTTGATGAAGCAGGTACCGGCGATGACCATGAAGTCGGCCTGGCGCGGCGAGGCGCGGATGACCTCGGCGCCGAAGCGAGCGATGTCATGAGGCGCGGTGAAGGCAGTGGTCATCTCCACATAGCAGCACGACAGGCCGAAGTTGTACGGCCAGAGGGAATGCTTGCGCCCCCAGTTGACCGCGCCACTCAGCACGTCTTCCAGCTTGCCCATGTAGATGTTGCGATGAACCTGGTCTTCTAATGGATCGGCAACAGTCTCCTGCTGGCCGACCGGATAACGGTCACTGACCGCATCCGGATCGATCCGGGTAAGTTTGTATTGCATGCGAAGAGCCTCATTGTTTTAGCTTCGCCTGTCGCTCGCGACGGCTGGATGGCGCCCAATCGAGCGCACCCACCCGCCAAAGGTAGACAAGACCCGCCAACAGAATTGCTATGAATACGGTAGCTTCAATGAGGCCCGCCCAGCCGCTTTCGCGTACCGAGACAGCCCAGGCAAAGAGATATAGGGCTTCAACGTCGAAGATCACGAAGAGCATCGCGACCAGATAGAATTTTGCGGAAAAACGCAGCCGCGCATTGCCCGTGGGCAAAATGCCGGACTCGAAAGGTTCGTTCTTGGCGCGACCCCAGGCCTTGCTGCCGAGCAGGCTGGAAGCGCCGAGCATGAACGCGCACAGCGCGAAGACGCCCAGAAGAAATACCGCGAAGCCCCAGTTGTGGGACAGACTGACATCGGACATGCCGGACTCCTCAGCGGAACGGCTGTATTGCAGCTGCGGCGAAGCGCCGCAACCTTGTGATGGGTGCACATACTATGCCCATAGAAAGTGCGCGTACATGTTTTCGAGGAAGCTTATTGAAATATTTTTTCTTCATCGGCGCATCTCAGGTTGCGGCGAGGGGAGGCCCGCAAAGGCTCTCGACGGGCCACCCGGCATGATCCTGAGCCTGCAGCCCGCTTATCGGTGCTGCCCCCTCGCTCGGCTTCTGGCCGCGCTGCCATTGGCTTGTTTCATGCTTTTGCGCTCATGGTGCTACCTCTGGTGCGGCAATGATCGGCCGGCGATGCGCCGTGCATCGGCTGTTCGAACAGTTTCTTCAAGCGACAGCCGGGTGCTTGACCAGCAACCGCTTGATTTCCGGCACACAGGACCCGCAGCTGGTGCCGCAGCCCAGTGCCCCCTTCAGTCCATCCAGGTCAAGACCGCGATCGATGCCCGCACAGATCGCGTCCTGGCTGACGTTCATGCAGTTGCACAGGGTCTTGGCCGTGCGGGCTCCGCCACCCGGCGGCGTGCTCAGCGGTGCCAGCAGCCAGCGGCGCAACGCCTGATCGGCCGTGCCGTCCTGCCAGAGCTGCTTCAGCCAGTCGCGTGCGGCGGTTTCGCCGGACAGGCTGAGGGCGACGATGCGACCCTCCTCGATACGCACCCGCTTGCCGACCGCACGTCGTGGGTCGTCGTAAGCCACCACCGGGCCTTCATCCAGCCCCAGCAGTTGTTCGATCTGCGCCAGTTGCGCCGCATCCGGAGCTTCGTGACAGGCGGCGCGGATGACCAGCGCGGAACGGTCTCGCCCGGTCAGGCTGAAGCTGGCATAGGCGAAGCCTTCGAATAATGGGCGCAGGGACTCGAAGCGCTTCTGCACCGAGCCTTCGACGAGCGCGAAGAACTGCCAGGGCAGGTCGACCTTTTCCACTTCGATGCCGGCATGCTTGAGCTCCGGTTGTTTGGAGATCGGGTCGAAGGCGGGCAGCGTCAGCACATTCACGCCCATCCCCTTGAGGAAGCGATCACCCCAGTGCATCGGCATGAAGGTCTGGCCGGGCCGCAGGCTGTCGTCCTTGTGCACCGGCAACAGCAGCTCGCCACGGCGGCTGCGGACCTTGACCAGTTGGCCGTCGAGCAGTCGGCGTCGGCGCATGTCGTCGGCGCTCATGCCGAGCAGCGCTTGCTCGACGTGGCCGAACAGGCGCGCCGCGGTGCCGGTGCGGCTCATGCCGTGCCAGTGATCGCGCAGGCGGCCGGTGTTCAGCGTGAGCGGGAAGCGCGCCTCGCGTCGTTCTTTCGGCGTCTGGTACTGCTCGGCGAGAAAGCGCGCGCGGCCATTGTCGGTGGGGAACACGCCGTCGCCGTAGAGCCGCGGTGTGCCTTGCTGGCTGCCGGCCGGGAAGGGCCATTGCTGCGGGCCGAGGCGGTCGATCAGTGCATGGCTGAGGCCGGACAGATCAAGATCTCGGCCTGCGGTCAGGCGCTTGTATTCGTCGAATATTGATGACGGCGTGTCGAGCGCGAACAGGCTGGGCTGGCCGGGGCGCATCAACTTTTCCAACCGGCGGGCGAAATCGCAGGTGATCGACCAGTCGGCGCGCGCCTCGCCTGGCGCAGCGATGGCGGAGCGCACGTGGCTGACGCGGCGCTCCGAGTTGGTCACGGTGCCTTCCTTCTCGCCCCAGCTGGCGGCGGGCAGAAGCAGGTCGGCGTAGCGACAGGTTTCGGTGGTGAAAAAGGCCTCCTGCACCACCACGAAGGGGCAGGCCGCGAGGGCTTGGTGAATCTTCTGCTGGTCCGGCATGGACTGCGCCGGGTTGGTACAGGCGATCCACAGCGCCTTGATCCGCCCGCTGTGCACGGCGTCGAACAGTTCGATGGCCGACAGACCGGGGGCATCCGGCAGGGCCGGTACGCCCCAGTAGTCGGCGACTTCGGCTCGATGCGCGGCATCGCCCACCTCGCGATGTCCAGGCAACAGGTTGGACAGACTGCCCGTTTCGCGGCCACCCATGGCGTTGGGCTGGCCGGTCAGGGAGAAGGGCCCGGCGCTGGGCTTGCCGATCTGGCCGGTAGCCAGGTGCAGGTTGATCAGCGCACTGTTCTTGGCGCTGCCGGCGGTGGACTGGTTGAGGCCCATGCACCAGAGCGAGAGGAAGCTGTTCGACGTGCCGATGAGGCGGGCGGTGGTCTGCAGTTCATCAATGCCGATGCCGCAGAGGTCCGCCACCATGGCCGGATTGTAGTCGCGCACCATGCTTTTCAGCTCATCGAAGCCATCGGTGTGGGCCTCGATGAAATTGCGATCGATCCAGCCTTCCCACAGCAGGATGTGCAGCATGCCGTGGAACAGCGCAACGTCGGTCCCTGGCAGAATCGCCAGGTGCAGGTCGGCCAGGTCGCAGGTGACGGTGCGTCGTGGATCGACGACGATGACCTTCATCTCCGGGCGCTCGGCCTTGGCTTTTTCGAGGCGACGGAACAGCACCGGATGGGCATAGGCCATGTTGCTGCCGACGATCAGCAGGCAGTCGCTCTGCTCGATGTCCTCGTAGCTGCACGGCGGGGCGTCGGCGCCGAGGCTGCGCTTGTAGCCGACCACGGCGGACGACATGCACAGCCGCGAGTTCGAATCGATGTTGTTGGTGCCGACCAGCGCGCGGGCGAGCTTGTTGAAGGCGTAATAGTCCTCGGTCAGCAACTGGCCGGAGATGTAGAAGGCGACGCTGTCCGGGCCGTGTTCGGCGATGGTTTCGGCGAATACATTGGCGGCGTGGTCCAGGGCGCTGCCCCAATCGGTGCGTGCGCGGGCCAGACCTTTGCCCAGGCGCAGTTCGGGGTAGTGCGCGCGGGCGTCCAGGTCGCCGGTCAGGTGCAGGGTCGCACCTTTGCTGCACAGCTTGCCGAAGTTGGCGGGATGGTTCGGGTCGCCGGCGACATCGAGGATGCGCTCGCCGTCGTGCTCGATCAGCACGCCGCAACCTACGCCGCAATAGCAGCAGGTCGAAGCGGTTGTCTGGCGCATGGCGTCATCTACTGACAATTCGTTCATCTGGGGCTGGCTCTCCGTGCGCTCAGGCGCACTCGGTTGCGCTGTTCAGGGAAAGCAGCACGCGGCCGTTCTCGACCCGTGCTTCATGGCGATGCGCGCAGCCAACGTCAGGCGCCACGGCTTCGCCGCTATCGAGGTTGATCTGCCAGTTGTGCAGCGGGCAGGCGACCTGCTTGCCGAAGACGATGCCCTGGGACAGCGGGCCGCCCTTGTGCGGGCAGCGGTCGTCCAGCGCGAACACCTGATCGTCGGCGGTGCGGAAGACTGCGATGTCACCCTTCGGCCCGGCAACGATGCGTGCGCCGAGTGGGTTGATCTCGTCCAGGGAGCAGATATCGAACCATTTCATGGCTGTTTCCTCGCGATTCGGTTAATCAAGCAGCTTTTCCCTCATTTTCCGGGCTGAATTCCCTGCGGAACATCGGGCGAATAAATTCGCCCCTACGGGGCCGAGATCTGTGCATGGCATCTTCTTGAAACCAGGCGCAGGTGCTTTTGTATGGGCGAATCCGTTCGCCCTGAGGCGCCGCATAACATCGGCGAATAAATTCGCCCCTACGGGGCCGGGATCTGTTCATGGCATCTTCTTGAAACCAAGCGCAGGTGCATTTGTAGGGGCGAATTCATTCGCCTAAGGCGCCGCATAACATCGGGCGAATAAATCGTCCC
>NZ_JAMOIE010000026.1 GCF_024448935.1 Stutzerimonas stutzeri | reverse complement strand
CGAATCAGTGTCGGGGCTGTCGCTAAACTGCCGTCAAGCTTTTTTGCTTTCCGCTCTCTGCTTTCACTTGCCGCTTATGGCTTGCAGCTTGCGGCTGCTTTTAAAGCAACTTGTCCATGGTGATCGGCAGGTCGCGCACCCGCTTGCCGGTGGCGTGGAAGATGGCGTTACCCACCGCCGCCGCCACACCGACGATGCCGATCTCGCCCACGCCCTTGGAACCCAGCGCGTTGACGATTTCGTCCTTTTCCTCGACGAAGAACACGTCGATGTCGTTGATATCGGCATTGATCGGGACGTGGTACTCGGACAGGTTGTGGTTCATGTAACGACCGAGGTTGTGGTCGATCATGCTTTCCTCATGCAGCGCCTGCCCGATGCCCCAGACCACACCACCGGCGATCTGGTTACCCGCGGTCTTCGGATTGACCACGCGCCCGGCGGCTACGGCGCTGACCACGCGACTCACCTTTACCGTGCCCAGCGATTCGTCCACCCGTACCTCGACGAATATCGCCGAGTGCGTAGAGATCGAATACTCGTTGCGTTTCTCGCCCGGCTTGGCGCTGACTTCCGCTTCGAGCACGCCGCTGGCGGAGACGATCTTCGCCAGCTCGACCCGCTGCTCGGGCGAGGCCTTCAAGCGCATCTGGCCGTCAACGAACTCCACATCCTCGAGCTTGGCCCCGGTGAACGGCGATACCGGCGACTGCTGAGCGGCGTCGAGTAATTTGGCCTGCAGCCCCTCACACGCCTGCTGGACGGCTGTCCCGACCGACGACACCGTGAAGGAGCCGCCTTCCAGGGGCGCCTGCGACAGGTTCGAATCACCCAGGCGAAACTCGACCTGCGCCATCGGCAGGCCCATGGCCGCCGCCGCTATTTGGGTCATCACCGTGTAGGTGCCGGTGCCGATGTCGGACGTGGCACTGCTGACCACCAGCCGTCCGTCGGGCTCCAGGCACGCCTTGGCGGCGGCCGGCATCTGCAGCGCCTCCCACACCCCGGTCGCCATGCCCCAGCCGATCAGCTGGTTGCCGTCGCGCATGGAGCGCGGCGCCATCGAGCGGCGTGACCAGCCGAAACGTTCGGCACCCTGCTCGTAGCACTGGCGCAGCTCCTTGCTCGAATAGGGCTTGTCCTCGTTGGCGTTGCGCTCGGAATAGTTGGTCAGACGCAACTGCAGCGGATCGACATTCACTGCGTAGGCCAGTTCGTCCATCGCGCTTTCCAGGGCGTAGACGCCAATGGTGGCGCCCGGTGCGCGCATATCCAGCGGCGTGTATACATCCAGCGGCACCAGTTGATAGTCGAGCCTTGCGTTCGGGCACTTGTAAAGCATCCCGGACCACTCGACCTCATGCTCGGTGAAATCCTCAAAGGTGGACGTCTGACCGATCGCCTGGTGGGTGATGGCCTGCAGTTCCCCGCCGGCGTTTGCGCCGATCGACAGCCGCTGCACGGCCCGCGGCCGATAGCCGAAGGTGAACATCTGCTGGCGCTTGAGGGTGACACGCACCGAGCGCTTGAGCTTGAGCGCCGCCATCACCGCCAGCGTCAGCTGGTACTGAGGGCGCAAGCCGGAACCGAAGGCGCCGCCGACAAACGGCGAGAGGATGCGGATCTTGCCCTCCATGTCGAACACCCCTTCCAGATAGCGCATGCAATTCTGCACGCCCTGGGTCTTGTCGTAGATCTCCAGGTTGCCTTCGGCAAAGTAGTGAACGGTCGAGGCATGCGGCTCCATCGGATTGTGGTGCTCGACCGGCGTGGTGTACTGCACATCCACCCTGAATGGCGCGCTGGCCAGGGCGCTGGCCACATCACCGCGCGGCTTCGGCAGGTCGGCCGGTGCCTTGCGCATGGTTTCCAGCTCGCTGAGCAGGTCGGTGTGATGGGGCTCGCGCTGGTATTCGACGCGCACCAGGCTGCCGGCGTAGCGGGCCAGTTCGAGGTTTTCCGCGACCACCAGCGCGATCGGCTGGCCGCTGTAGAGAATACGGTCGTTGAACAGCGGCCGGAACGGCGAGCCATCGGCGGCATCGTCGTCCTCGTAGGGCTCGTCGTAGCTGGCGATGGGCGGACGGTTCTGGTGGGTCAGCACCAGCGCTACACCGGGCACGGCCTCGGCGGCACTGGCATCGATACTGATGATTCGACCCCGCGCGATGCTGCTGTTGACCACGCTGCCGTAGAGCAGGCCGGGCACATCGAACTCACCGGCGTAACGGGCCTGTCCCGTGACTTTCAGCGGGCCATCGACTCGGTTTAGCGGCTGCCCGAACGGGGAATTGGCTGATTTCATTGGGCGGCTCCTCTGGCGGCGTCGGTCAGGGCGCGAACGATGGCGCGGCGGCCGAGTTCGATCTTGAAGGCGTTGTGTTCGAAGCCACTGGCTCCCTCGAGCAGGATGTCCGCAGCGGCGGTGAACGCGGAATCATCAGCCGTCTTGCCGACCAGCGCCGCCTCGGCTTCGGTCTTGCGCCAGGGCTTGTGTGCCACCCCGCCCATGGCAATTCGGGCGCTGCGGATGTCCCTGCCGTCCATGTCCAGCGCGGCGGCAACGGCAACAAGCGCGAAGGCATAGGAGGCGCGATCACGCACCTTGAGGTAGTTGCTGTGTGCGGAGAAATCCTGCGCCGGCAACTCGACCGCAGTGATCAATTCGCCATCGACCAGGGTGTTGTCGTGCTCGGGCGCTTGTCCCGGCAGGCGGTGGAAGTCGGCAAAATCGATACGCCGCTCGCCTCGCTGGCCCTGCACATGGACCACCGCCTCGAGCGCCGCCAGCGCCACGCACATATCGGAGGGATGCACGGCAATGCAGGCGTCGCTGTGGCCGACAATAGCGTGAATGCGATTCAAGCCGTCACGCGCCGAGCAGCCGCTGCCCGGCTCGCGTTTGTTGCAGGGCGTGGTGCTGTCATAGAAATAGAAGCAGCGAGTGCGCTGCAGCAGGTTGCCACCGGTGGTGGCCATGTTGCGCAGCTGGGGGGAGGCGCCAGCCAGGATCGCCTGGGCCAGCAGCGGGTAGCGCTGCTCCACCAGCGGGTGCCAGGCCAGATCCGCATTGCTCACCAAAGCCCCGATGCGCAGGCCACCGTCAGCCGTCTCTTCGATATCGGCCAGTGGTAGCTGGGTGATGTCGATCAGTTGCGACGGACGGGTGACGTTTTCCTTCATCAGGTCCAGCAGGTTGGTGCCACCGGCAATGTAGCGGCTGTCCGGACGGAATTGCCCGATGGCTTCCTCGACACTGCTCGGGCGTGCATAGCTGAAGGGATTCATGGCGTCACCTCCTTCGCACTGGCCAGACGCTCGCGCGTTTCCGCCGTCGCGTCCTCGATGGCGGCGACAATGTTCGGGTAGGCGCCGCAACGGCAGACATTGCCACTCATCTGTTCGCGCAGATCATCACGGGTTTGTGCCCGTCCTTCGGCGATCATGCCCACCGCCGAGCAGATCTGCCCGGGCGTGCAATAGCCGCACTGGAAGGCGTCGTGTTTGACGAAGGCGGCCTGCATGGGGTGCAGTTGCTCGCCCTGCGCCAGCCCTTCGATGGTGGTCAGCTCTGCGCCGTCGTGCATCACGGCGAGGGTCAGGCAGCTATTGATCCGCTTGCCGTTGAGCAGCACGGTACAGGCGCCACACTGGCCGTGGTCACAGCCTTTCTTGGTGCCGGTCAGGTGCAGTTGTTCGCGCAGCAGATCGAGCAGGGTGGTCCAGGGATAGACCTCGACTTCACGGCGCTGGCCGTTCAGTTGGAGGGAAATGGAACAGGCGGCAATCCCACCTGGGGCGGAAGACGTTTCGCTCATGGCAGCCTCACGGTTTGGGGGGGCTTCGGCTGGCTGTTCTATGCAGGATCGCCGAAGACCTCAGGCATTGGGCGCGCTGTCCGTGCGTCTAGGAAGTACGACTGCCCAGGCGGAAAAATCGTTCAGCCGGGCACGCACACAGCCATGCAAGGTGCTTTATATATAGGTGCCGGGGCGACACGGACCGGCAGGCAGCGACAGCCGGTCAGCTGCTGCGTCGATCATCGGGGCGATCAATGTCCTGCAACACGCCGGAGTCATCGACCTCGATGTCCCAGGCGGCACCACTCGAAAACAGCGCCTGAGCACCGCACTCGCCGTCCAGCGACATCACCTGCAATGCCTGGTCGCGACCGATCCCGCGCGGATGGCCGCGCTGCCCCTGATGGCTTGCCACCACCAGGCGCGGTGGCTCGATCTGCTCAGCGATGCGACGGAAGGTGGCGGGCCGCACATAGGGCATGTCGCCGAGCGCGACCAGCCAGCCCTTGTCGCTCGGGTACTGCCTGACCGCCTGCGCCAGGCTGTGGCCCAACCCCCGGGTGTGCACGGCGAACACCTCGGCAGCGTACCGGTCAGCCTGCAGCCCAAGCCAGGCAAGCAGCTCGCTGTTGTCGTCACGGGTCACGACGACCAGCCGCTCGGCGACCCCGCACAGCGCGCCAAGCGTCGCCGCCAGCACGGGCGGGGCATCAGGCGTGCGGTTGCAGGGAGCGAGCAGTTTGTCCTGATCGGCATGCTCGCGGTAACGGCTGCCCTGCCCCGCCGCCAGCACCAGGGCGCATACACCGCGGACGGGTTCAACCATGCGGGTGCTTCCTCATGTGCAGCGAGCCGGGCATGCCGAGGCGCCTGTGGCGCTCACCCAACCGTCGGTCGGCCTGCTGTTCGGTCATGTTCCCTCCTCGCAGAACGGGGCCAATCGGGCCGTCAGTCACACAGACCCGTCCCGAGTACAACCGTTGCGCGCCGGCTTCACAATCTCGCCCGGTGCCGGCTACAGGGCGGCGCGACCCTACCGTGAAAAGCAGCATTCACCAGTCACCGAATGGAAATTCAACCCGCTCGAGCGACGGTGTAAGATGCCCCGCTTTTTGCGGGCTTCGCCCGGATAAGCTTTGCTGTACCCCAACCGCACGAAAGACCGGCAAGAAGAGGAATCACCATGCTGGAGAAACTGTTCCAACTCAAGGCGCACCACACCACGCTGCGCACCGAGATCCTGGCCGGTCTCACCACCTTTCTGACGATGGCCTACATCCTCTTCGTCAACCCGAGCATCCTCGCCGAAACCGGCATGGATCACGGCGCGGTATTCGTCGCCACCTGCCTGGCCGCGGCCATCGGCTCGGCGATCATGGGCCTGGTCGCCAACTACCCCATCGCGCTGGCGCCGGGCATGGGCCTCAACGCCTTCTTCACCTACACCGTGGTGCTGACCATGGGCTACACCTGGCAGACCGCGCTGGGTGCGGTGTTTCTCTCGGGCGCTATTTTCTTCCTGCTGTCGATCTTCAAGATTCGCGAGTGGATCATCCACAGCATTCCGCTGGCGCTGCGTTCGGGCATCGCGGCGGGTATCGGCCTGTTCCTGGCAATCATCGCGCTGAAAAATGCTGGCATCGTCGTCGACAACCCAGCCACTCTGGTGGGCCTCGGTGACCTCACCGCCGGCGGACCGCTGCTCGCCTGCCTCGGCTTCTTCCTGATCGCCGCGCTGGCTTATCGCAAGGTCACCGGTGCCGTCATGATCGGCATTCTGGTGGTGACCGGGTTGTCGATCCTGCTGGGCCTTTCCGAGCTCAACGGCGTGGTCTCGATGCCGCCTTCGCTGGTGCCGACCTTCATGCAGCTGGACATCATGGGCGCGCTGGACATTGGCCTGCTCAGCGTGATCTTCGCTTTCCTCTTCGTCGACCTGTTTGACACCTCAGGCACCCTCATCGGTGTCGCCCAGAAAGCCAACCTGCTGGACAAGGACGGTCGCATGCCTCGCCTCGGCCGCGCGCTGCTGGCTGACAGCACCGCGACCATGGCTGGCGCCGCACTGGGCACCTCGACCACCACCAGCTACATCGAATCGGCCGCCGGCATCAGCGCCGGCGGGCGCACCGGCCTGACCGCCTGCGTGGTGGCGCTGCTGTTCCTGCTCAGCCTGTTCTTCGCCCCGTTGGCCGGTGCCGTGCCGGCCTACGCCACCGCACCGGCGCTGCTGTTCGTCGCCGTGCTGATGATGAGCAGCCTGGCCAACATCGACTGGGACGACCTTACCGTCGCCGCACCGGTTGCCATCGCCGCGCTGGCCATGCCGCTGACCTTCTCCATCGCCAACGGCATCGCCTTCGGCTTCATCGCCTGGACCGCGATCAAGCTGCTGGCCGGCCGCTGGCGCGAGCTGAGCCCGGCCATGTGGATTCTCTCGGCACTGTTCGTGGTGAAGCTGGGCTGGTTTGCCGGCTGAAGGCAGCTGCAAGCTGCAAGCTGCAAGCTGCAAGCTGCAAGCAAAAGCGTGGCGCACTCCGCGCCATCTGTCGTCATCTTCCGAGCCGTGGATGACGTTTTTTTCATCCACCTTTCATACGGAGACGGGGGGTGGTTGAAGCGTCAGCTGCGCGCCCCGATCCACCCCATTTACCTACCACTCCAAGAGTCTTCATGAGCGCTCCGCAATTCGACCCCGCCACCTACGACGCCCAACTCGCCGACAAGACCGCCCGGCTGGTGGACCTGCTGGCGCCCTTCGACGCACCCGCGCCGGAAGTCTTCGACTCGCCACGTGAACACTATCGGCTTCGCACCGAGTTCCGCCTGTGGCGCGAGGACGGCCAACGCCATTACGCGATGTTCGAGCAGGGCGACAAGCACACGCCCATTCTGATCGACGAGTTCCCCATCGCCAGCCGTCGCATCAACGAGCTGATGCCGCAGCTCAAGGCCGCCTGGCAAGCCAGCGAGACCCTGAGTTTCAAGCTGTTCCAGGTCGAGTTCCTGACCACGCTCTCCGGCGATGCGCTGATCACCCTCGCCTACCACCGCCCGCTGGACGCTGCCTGGCAGCAGGAGGCAGAAAAGCTAGCCGAGGCACTGGGCGCCAGCATCGTCGGCCGCTCCAAGGGCAAGCGCATCGTCATCGGCCGCGACTACGTGACCGAGCAACTGACCGTCGCGGGCCGCACCTTCCGCTACCGACAACCCGAAGGTGCCTTCACCCAGCCCAACGGCGACGTATGCCAGAAGATGCTGAACTGGGCCTACGACGTGCTTGGCGAGCGCAGCGACGATCTGCTCGAACTCTATTGCGGCAATGGCAACTTCACCCTGCCGCTGTCCACCCGCGTGCGCCGCGTGCTGGCCACCGAGATCAGCAAATCCTCGGTCAACGCCGCGCTGGCCAACATCGAAGGCAACGGTATCGAGAATATCGAGCTGGTGCGCCTCTCCGCCGAGGAGCTGACCCAGGCTCTCAACGAAGTGCGGCCGTTCCGCCGCCTGGCCCACATCGACCTGAAGCGCTACGCCTTCGGCAGCGTGTTCGTCGATCCGCCCCGCGCCGGCATGGACCCGGCCACCTGCGAACTGACCCGCCGTTTCGAGCGCATCCTCTATATTTCCTGCAACCCCGACACCCTGGCGGCGAACATCGCCCAGCTGCACGATACCCACCGCATCGAGCGCTGCGCGCTGTTCGACCAGTTCCCCTACACCCACCACATGGAGTCGGGCGTGTTGCTGGTTCGCAGGTGACCACCCAGTGGACGCGGGCAACTGGTCGGCGTTCCGCATCCGTAACCATTCAGCGGCCGTCGACCGACCCGCGAGCGAACGTGGCGTCGCTGACCTCGTCTTGGGTTTGCACCAGCGGGTCTGGCTGATGCGTGGCGGCTCGCCGGCGGTCGGCGACGGCTTGATCGGCAAGCAGTGCTTCAACTGCCTGGCCTGCCACCGGGACGCCGAACGCGGCGACTTCGATGGGGCCAGGTGAAGATCCCGCGTTGAGCGCCACTTCTTCCCACTGAGGCAATCCATGAGGGTTCGTCACCGGAGCTCAGAGGGTTCGTCACCGGAGCTCAGCCTTCGCTCACCTGGCGTACCCGGATCGGCGCCTTGGGCGGCTTTGCCGGCAGCACCACTCTGGCCAGCGGCACGCTGCCGGGCGCTGCCTCGCGCTCGCGATCCGCGCTGCGATTGGCCAGCAGGCTGGCGGTCGCGGTCTGCAGGTAGGCTTCCAGCTGGCGCTGCAATTGCGCCGCCTCGGCATCCGCTGCGAGTCGTTCGCCCTGCGGGTTGGCTCCCAGGCGATAGCGATACAGGCGCGCCGCTTGCTCCTTGGGCTGCACCAGCACGCGGTCACCGCGAATCATCGCCACCGTCTGATCGCTGCCCGACGGTTTGATGATGCCGAACCCCGGATCGTTCGCCGCCAGGCTGAGCAGGTCACGCCCCCAGCACTGGTGCCGCACCTCGCCACCGAGCCGCCCCATGATGGTCGGCACCACGTCGACCTGCGTCCCGACCACATCGCGCCGGCTGCCGAAGCGCTCGGTGATGCCCGGCGCAATCAGCAGCAGCGGCACGTTGAAGCGGAACAGGTCCATCTCGGTAAGCTCCTCCGGCACCCCGAAGCCGTGATCGCCGACCACCACGAACAGCGTCTGCTCGAACCAGGGCTCGCCCCGCACCCTGTCGAAGAACTGCCCCAGCGCCCAGTCCGAATAGCGCATCGCGGTCAGGTGCTGATCCAGATTGCCGTGCCCCTGTACCGGAGCGACCGGCAGTTGCTCCGGCAGCGCATAGGGCGTGTGGTTGGACAGCGTCTGCAGCAGCGCATAGAACGGCTTGCTGCGGTCAAGCTGTCCTAGCTCCTCGGCAGCGCGGGTGAACATGTCCTGATCGGAAACGCCCCAGGTCGGATCGGCCACCACCGGATCGACGTAGTCGTCGCGACCGATGAAGCGGGTCATGCCCTGGTTGCTGAAGAAGCCGGACTGGTTGTCCCAGGCGAAATCGCCGTTGTAGACATAGACGTCGTTGAACTGCCGTGCGCTGAGCAGTTGCGGCAAGCCGGAGAAGCGGTTGCCACCCTCGGGCGTCTGCATCAGGTACTCGAAGCCCGGCAGGTTGGGGAAGCAGGCCATGCTGGCGAACATGCCCTGGTGGGTATGGGTGCCGTTGGCGAAGAAGCGGCTGAACAGCAGGCCCTCTTCGGCGAGGCGGTCGAAGTTCGGTGTGATGCCTTCCTGGCTGCCCAGCGCCCCAACGAAACGCCCGGCGAAGCTTTCCATCAGGATCACCACCACGTTGCGCACCGGCAGCTGCCCGTCCGCTGGCGGCCGGAAATCACGGCGTACCGCCGCCAGCCCGGCATCCACCAGTTGGTCGTTGCCGGTCAGCAGCAGTTCGCGGGTGATCGCCTGCGCCTGCTCGGCCGGCAGCGTCGCCTTCCAGCTGTTGTCACGGTGGCTGGAGAAGCGGTTCCTGGCGGCATCGTAGAGTGACAGCGTCGCGTTCAGGCCGAGGTGGTTGGCGAACATCGACTCGGTGGTGAAGGCATCGCCCCAGCGCAGCGGCGGGCCCTGGCGCAGCGTGCCACGCGCGGCCACCACACAGACCAGCACCAGCAGCGTGAACACCGCGGTGCGGGTATACCAGGCCGCGCCACTGCGGCTTGCGCCGCCTGAATGAACGACCGGCGCGGCATGGGTCAGCCGCTCCAGCCAGCCGAACAGGGCGTACATCGCTACGCTCGCCGCGCCCCAGGCCGCCAGCAGCTGCAGCACCGGGAAGCCGTGCCAGAGCATGCTCAGCACCGTGGCCGGATCTTCCTGCAGATACTGGAACACCAGGCTGTTGAGGCGCTGATGAAACTCGCGATAGAAGTTCAGCTCGATCAGCCCGAGCAGGATCGTCAGGCTGGCGCACACAGTCAACCACAGCCGCAGCAGGCCGCGGGCAGCCATCACACGCACGCTCAGCACGCCGAGCAGCAGTGGCAGCAGGATGTACACCGTCATCCGCAGGTCGAAGCGCAGGCCGTTGCCGAATGCCTCGACGAAACTGGCCAGCGGCGTGCTGCCGATCAGCTCGCGGTTGAACAGCAGCAAGGCCAGGCGCAGCAGGGCAAACACCGCCAGCAGGGCCAGCGCACTGGCCAACGTGAAGCGCAGGTGCGCGGCCAGGGCGTTGAAGCCGGGCAGCGGGCGCTGTCGACCGGGGCGTCGCAATGAGGAAAGCATGGGTATGTCCTTCAGGGGATCAGAATCGCCGCCCAGACCAGGCCGATCAGGCACAGCGCCAGCAGTTGCGCGGCGCTGCCCATGTCCTTGGCCTGCTTGGAGAGCGGGTGCAGTTCGAGGGAGATGCGATCGACCGTCGCCTCGATGGCCGAGTTGAGCAGTTCGACGATCAGGCCGAGAAACACCACGGCGATCAGCACGGCGCGCTCGACGCGGCTGACGTCGAGCAGGAAGGCCAGCGGAATCAGCAGCACGTTCAGCAGCACCAGCTGGCGGAATGCCGCTTCGCCTATATAGGCGGCCTTGAGACCTGCAGCCGAATAGCCGGACGCGTACCAGATCCGCGCCAGCCCGCTGCGCCCTTTCATGACCGCACCACCAACCGGCACGTCAACGCTTGCCGCGTCATCGCTCATCACGCGGGCCGGCTCAGATGACATCGCAGCGCACCTCGCTGAACGTGCGGTGGGCGGCCAGCAATCGTTGCCAGTCTGGCTCAGGCATGGCCTGGCGATGACGCTTGAGCTGGCGCAGGTCATGCCGTGCCGCCGCGCTACGACGAAGCCGGCGACGGCTCTTTTCCAGATCGAGCAGCGCCACCTCGACCCGGGCCGCCGAGCCCTCGCCGTGAACCTTGAGAAAGATGTGCTTGGGGTAGCAGCAGCCATGCTGCCAGCGCGCCTGATGGATACGGCCGAGGGTGCTGCCGACCGCCGCGAGCATGCGCGCCTGCAGCGTGTCGCCGTAATAGGCGGGCATGTCTTCGCCGTACCAGTCCTCCAGGCTGACGAAACCTTCCAGCTCCGCCGTCACCAGCAGCGCCTGCCACTGGCCGGCCTGTTGCCGGGTGCCGCAGTAGACCAGGTCCGGCACCCGCACGCCCAGCCGGCCGATGGCCTGCAGCGCCTGCAGTTCACGTCGTACCGTGGGGCTGCCGAACGGATGCAGCAGCGAGCGGTACAGGTGGCCGATCTGCCGTTTGCAGTACAGCAGCGGCTGCTGCGGATCGCGCAGCCGTATCCGTTGCACACCGCTTTCGCCGGCGCGGCGCTGGTTGGGTTCCTCGACCCATTCGCCCTGTGTGTTCCACCAGCGCTGGAAGGTGCTGGTACGTGCTTCGCGGGCCGGCAGTACGAGAGGACCACTCATGCTCAACCCCGCTTGCGCAGCACGTAGACCCGCCACATGGCATAGCCCGGCAGAAAGTCATTGCGGTCGAGAATGTCGAAGCCGGCCTCGGCGAATTCCGCCTCGATCACCGCGCGCGCGACGACGAAACGGTTCTGGTTGTCCTTCGCCGGCCGGCGACGCTCCAGGCGCTTGCGCTTCCAGGCCTTGTAGTTGCCATCGACCCACAGCGAGACGATCAGCGTGTCACGGGTGACGCGGTGGAACTCACGCAGCATCGCCAGGCGATGCGCCGGATCGGCGATGTGGTGCAGCAGGCGCATGCAGAAGATGGTGTCTACCGCGTTGTCGCCCATGTCGATGGCAAACGCCGACGTCTGAAAGGTCTCCACCCGCTTGAGCACTTCCAGCGGCTGCGCCGACTCGGCGATCGCCAGCATGTCGGCGGAGTTGTCCGCGGCGAAGATCATCCGGCTCGGATGTTTGGCCAGCAGCGGCCAGAAGCGCCCGGCGCCACAGGGCAGGTCGAGCACCAGATCGGGGTCGCCGGCGATCTTCAGTGCGCGGCGCGCCATCTGCTCGTCACGCCAGTGCGACAGCCGCCGGGCCAGCCCGTCCTGGTGCTTGTGCAGGTATTCGTAGGCGTGCTGGCGGTCGTACTTGCGCGAGAACTCCAGTTCGATAGGGCTCGATGTGGGCATGGCGGGCATTCCGGTTGGAAACGGAACACCAAACTAACCAGACGGACATCAAGGGCCCGTCAACAGGATGTGAAAAAGACGTCAAACCACGCCGTCATGAAAGCGCACCTGGAAGCAGCTGCCCTGCGGTTGCCGCGGCACCACACCCACCTGCCAGCTCTGGTGGGCGCAGATACGCTTGACCAGCGACAGCCCCAGCCCCAGTCCTTCGCCGCGCCCCTCGGCGCCGCGCACGAATGGCTGGAACATGCGCTCCTGCTCCGCCAGCGGAATGCCCACACCGCTATCCTCGACGCGAAAGCCACCCTCGCTCAGGACCAGGCGCACCGTGCCGCGGTCGGTGTAGTGCAGGGCGTTGCGCAGCAGATTGGACATCACCGTGCCGAGCAAGGTGTGGTTGTAGACGCCGCGGTCCTCACCCTCCTCCCGCAGCTCGAAGGCCAGCCCCTTTTCAACAAACAGCGGCGCCCAGCGCTCGCTCTGCTCCTGCGCCACGCTCCGCAAGCTGGTGTCACCCGCCAGGGACGCCTGTTGCGGACGCGCCCGCGCCAGCATCAGGAAGGTTTCCACCAGCTCGTGCATTTCCTGCGCGGCACGCTGGATGCGCGCCAGCGGTCGCTGTGCGGCTGGCGGCAGCTCGGCCTGCTGTTCAAGCAGCTCGCAGGCGCCGAGCACCACCATCAGCGGGGTGCGCAGCTCATGGCTGACATCGCTGGTGAACAGCCGCTCGCGCTCCAGGCTCTGGCGCAGCTGGCCGAGGGTGCTGTCGAAGGCCGCCGCCACATGGCCGACCTCGTCGTCCGGATATTGCAACGCCAGTGGCGGCGCCAGCGGGTGCAGCTGGTCACGATGACGTACCTGCTGTGCCAGGCGTGACAGCGGGGCCATGACTTTCCTCGCCATCAGCCAGCCAAGCCCCCAGGCACCGAGGATGCTCAGCACGAATCCCGCCAGCACCACCCTGAACAAGGCCTTCTCGCGCGCCTCGAACTCGTGCTGTTCCTCGACCAGCAGATACTTGGCGCCGTCGATTTCGCGCTGATAGACGTAGTAGGCACCGTCGTTGCGGACCAGCTCGGTGAACCCATCGGCAAGCCCCCTGAAGGCCTCGGGAATGGCGTAGCCAGGCAGGTTAGAGGCGAAGAATCGGGTAGTCGCGTCGAGCCGGGGTGCGTCCCCGTGCCCCATGACGTCGTTGAGCGCGCTGTCCAGTTCGTGCCCCAGCTCCTGGGTCACCAGGTGCTCCTCGATGAAATGCACGACCGCGACGATGCCGAGCGAAAAGGTCCCGCTGACCACCAGCGTCATCAGCGTGAAGGCAATGACGATGCGTCGCGCGAACGGTTGCTTAGCCAGCATGTGCTTAGCCAGCATGGTCGCGCTCCGCGAGACGGAAACCGACGCCATGCACGGTGTGCAGCAGCGCTGTCGCGAACGGCTTGTCGAGCACCTGACGCAGCTGGTGAATATGGCTGCGCAGGCTATCGCTGTCGGGCACGTCGTCGCCCCACAGCGCCTCTTCCAGCTGCTCGCGGCGCACCACCGCCGGGCTCTTCTGCATGAGGATCGCCAGCAGTTTGTGGCCGATGGGATTCAATCGCAGCGGCTGGCCGGCACGGGTTGCCTGCAGAGTATCGAGGTCATAGTGCAGGTCAGCGACCTGCAGTTTGCGTTTGCGCGAGCCCTGGCTGCGCCGCAGGATCGCCTCGATACGGGCGACCAGCTCGGACAGCGCGAACGGCTTGACCAGATAGTCGTCGGCGCCGGCCCCGAGCCCCTGCAGCCGGTCGGCCAGCGCATCGCGCGCGGTGAGCATGATGATCGGGGTATCGCGCCCGGCATCGTCACGCAGCCGTTTGCAGACCTGCAGCCCGTCGATGCCCGGCAGCATGATGTCCAGCACGATCAGATCGTAGTGCTCGGTGGCGGCCAGGTGCAGGCCGCTGAGGCCGTCCTGGGCGCAATCCACCACGTAGCCCTTGAGCTCCAGGTAGTCCAGGACGTTGGCCAGGATGTCGCGGTTGTCTTCGATGACGAGAATGCGCATATCGGTTCGCTAGCAGGCAAATGATGGAATTTTCACGCCTTCTTTACGAAGGGCTCACAGGCGGGTGCGCAGACTTCGGCGCGTTCAATCTTGCCTGTGGATCATACGATGACACTCCTGCGCCATGCTCAACTTCGTTATCTGTCGCTGCTTGCCGGCCTCTGGCTGGGCGTTTTCCTGATCACCCGCGGCGCGCTGCTCGCCGCCCACTGGCAGGATGCAGCTGCCGGCCCGGGCGGGCTGTTGCGCGTCCTTGGCCTGGGTACGATCTATGACCTGGCGTTCCTGACCTTTGCCACATTGCCCCTTTGCTGCTACCTCATGCTGTGTCCGCAGCGGCTCTGGGCGAATCGCTGGCACCAGCGCGGGCTCACCTTGCTGCTGGCCCTGAGTCTCTACGCGATGCTGTTCACGGCGCTGGCCGAGTGGCTGTTCTGGGACGAATTCGGCGTGCGCTTCAATTTCATCGCGGTCGACTACCTGGTCTATTCCGACGAGGTGCTGCACAACATCCTCGAGTCGTATCCGGTCTTTGCGCTGTTGGCCCTGCTGGCACTGATCACGTTACTTGCCACCGCCGTGCTGCAAGGGCCGCTCAAAGGTGCTCTGGGCGCACCAGGCCTGCCCTGGCGCGGCCGCGTAACGGTACTCGCCGGCCTGCTGGGCGCTGCGACTGCCAGTGCACTGATCGTCGGCCAGGACTTCCCGCGGGGCGATGGCGGCAACGCCTATCAACGGGAACTGGCGAGCAACGGGCCGTTCCAGTTCTTCGCCGCCTTTCGCAACAACGAGCTGGACTACGAACAGTTCTACGCCACGCTGCCCGAGCGCGGTGTTGCCGAAGGTCTGCGGACGGAAGTCGCAGAGCCCAACGCACGCTTCATCGGCCAGGACCCGCTGGACATTCGCCGGGTAATCGACAACCCCGGCCAGGCGCGCAAACTCAACGTCGTGCTGATCACCGTGGAAAGTCTCAGTGCCAAATACCTCGGCAGCTTCGGCGACAGCCGCGGCCTGACCCCCAACCTCGACCGGCTGCGCCCGCAGAGCCTGGCCTTCAGCCAGTTCTACGCCACCGGTACGCGCACCGACCGCGGCCTGGAGGCGATCACCCTGTCCGTACCGCCAACGCCCGGTCGCTCGATCGTCAAGCGCGTTGGCCGCGAGAGCGGCTTCGCCAGCCTCGGCCAGCAGTTGCACCTGCAGGGCTACGACAGCGTGTTTCTCTACGGCGGGCGCGGCTACTTCGACAACATGGGTGCCTTCTTCAGTGGCAACGGCTACCGGGTGGTCGACCAGAGCAGCGCGGCCGAGGCCGATATCCATTTCAAGAACGCCTGGGGCATGGCCGACGAGGACCTCTATCGGCTGGCGATCCGCGAGGCGGACGCCGACTATGCCGTGGGCAAGCCGTTCCTGCTGCAGCTGATGACCACCTCCAATCATCGTCCCTACACCTATCCTGTAGGGCGTATCGACATCCCTTCCGGTGACGGCCGCGAGGGCGCGGTGAAGTACACTGACCTGGCCATCGGCCAGTTCCTCGAACAGGCCCGCGCCAAACCCTGGTTCGCCCAGACGCTGTTCGTCATCGTCGCCGACCACACCGCCGGCAGCGCCGGTGCCCAGGACCTGCCGGTGGCCAACTACCACATCCCGCTGTTCATCTATGCCCCGGGTCTGGTCGCGCCACGCGAGGTGGACACCCTGGCCAGCCAGATCGACCTGGCGCCGACCCTGCTCGGCCTGCTCAACCTGGACTATGTCTCGACCTTCTTCGGCCGCAACCTGCTGCGCGACGACGGCCAGCCTGGACGCGCACTGATCGGCAACTACCAGCACCTCGGCCTGTTCGACGGCAAGGACCTGGCGATCCTCAGCCCGCGTCGCGGCATCCGCCGTCACGATGACGCACTGCAAGCCAGCCGCGAAGCCATCGCTGGTATCGATGACCCGCTGGTGATGCGCGATATCGCCTACTACCAGGGCGCGAGCTACGACTACGGCCATGCCCTGCTGAGCTGGAAAGGTCCGTCCTCAAGCGCCACCCAACTCAGCCAGCGCTGAACCTGCCGGCGCCGTTCGCGGCGCCTCTGGAGCATGCAACGATGAACCTGCCGAATCAGCTTCCCCACAGCCGACCATTCAACTTCACCCTAGGCTTCGGCCTGCCCGCCCTGCTGATGGCAGCGCTGCTGTTTGGCGACCCGAGCGCCCTCGACTTCGCCCTGTCGCGACAGTTCTACGAGCCGGGAATCGGCTTTGTCGGTCGCCACAGCTGGCTACTCGAAGACTTCCTGCACGATCGGGTCAAGCAGCTGGTGATCGTCATCGGCGTGCTCGCCATTGTCGGTTTCCTGCTCAGCCTGCTGCCGACACGGCTCGCGCCCTGGCGCCGCTCACTGGGCTATCTGGTGCTTGCGCTGGGCCTGTCGACCAGCATCGTCACGCCGCTGAAGACGCTCACCGGCGTTCATTGCCCATGGAGCCTCACGGAATTCGGCGGCGCTGAAACCTTCACACCACTGCTCAGCGAGCGCGCCCCGGCCCTCAAGCCGGGTCGCTGCTGGCCAGGCGGTCATGCATCGGCAGGTTTCTCCCTGCTGGCGCTGTTCTTCGTGCTGCGTGATCGCAGACCACGTGCCGCACGGGTTGCCCTTGCGGTGGCGCTGGGATTGGGGACTGTGATGTCGGCAGGGCGGGTAATGCAGGGGGCGCACTTCTTCTCGCACAACCTGTGGACCCTACTGTTCGACTGGACGATCTGCCTGGCCTGTTACCGGCTGGTGCTGTACCGAGCGACGGTGGCGATGCGGCCACTAGGTGCCGGGCACCCCGCACGCTAGTCACGCCGGTTGGTTTCGAGGCGCACCGGACCTGATCCCGTGCGCCTTTTTAACGCGCTACGCATGCGCTCAGCGGTGAAGGGCTTGCGCCTTGGCCTGATCGACGTGGTGGCGCCAGGCCCGGTCGCGATCACGCTCGAGCGCGTTGCTGCGCCAGGCGGTCAGCCCTCCGGTGTCCATCTGCAGCGCCTGGCATTGCCGGTAGCCATCATTCCAGCCCTCCGCATACAACGGCTGGCTCATATAACGCGGCACGTCCTTGCGGAACTGGCCAAGCGCCCCGGCAGCCTGCCGGCCACTGCCACAGCCCGCGCGGAAGCCTTCGGCATATTCGGGTGGATAGTCGTCGCCCGCCAGCAGCTCCGGTGCGCTCTGGCAGCCGCTCAGTGAAAGGCCGGCGAGCATCAGGGCAAGCAGCGCCCGCCGATGACGTGAAGTGGAGCCACGCCGTTTGCTGGCGCGGTGTGGACGCGGAAGGCGAGAAGACATGCGATCACCCGAGCATGAGGGAACGAAGCCCGCGGAACGCCACAACGGCTGCCACGGTACGCTTCAGAGTCTGCTCGGCTTGCTGTCAGGGTTTCGTCAAACCGGTGTGAACGAAGCGTGAATACACTGAGCGGGCGTCAGCCCTCCGCGCGGCGGAAGCTGTAGAACAGATTCGGCTCGCTGACGACGAACAGGGTGCCCTCGTTGTCGATGGTGACGCCCTCGGGATGCGGCGCGGATCGCTGCAGATCACTGGAGAACCGATTGAGGCTGCGGTAGCTGAGCATGCGCCCGCTGTCGCTGAGTTCCATGACCAGGTGCGACTCATCGCTGAGCAGGATCAGATGGCCGGTCTCGGCATCGAAATGGATATCGGACAGATCGGTGGCGAATACCTGGTCGGCGATCCAGTCGCTGCGGTCGAGAATCTTCAGCTGCAGCGGGCCGTCGAGGCTGGCGGCGACCCCTCGCACTTCGTAGAGCTGGCGTGGATCGCGCTCCTTGACGATGAACAGCCGATCACCCGCCGCGTCGTAGGTCAGCCCTTCGAAACCCTTGTTGCCGTTGAGGTTGATGCCCAGGGAAAAGAACTGCGCTTCGGATACATCGATCGACCGGGGCGCCGACGGCAGCTGAAAGATGCTCACCTGCTGCGCACGCTCATCGGAAACGGCCACGCGACCATGCCCCATGTAGGTCACGCCCTCGATGTCGCCGAAGCCGGTCAAGGGGTAGTGCGCGAGCAAGTCACCGGTCCGGCTCAGCACCACCAGTTCGGTCGGCCCGCCATTGACCACCGCCAGCAGGCGGTCGAGATCGGCGTCGTAGGTAATCGCCGACAGGTTGCGCTCAATGCCTTCGACCGGCTTGCCGTCGATCACCACGCGGTAATCGGGCAACCAGCGATCCACCGCGGCGTCGCCACTGACGTTCAACTGATGGGTCAGGTAGAAGTACAGCCGCTCGTTCCAGTGCAACGCCAGCGCCGTCGCGAGAACAGTGAGCAGCAAGCCGGCAAGGCCGACCAGGTGGTAGCGACGTCGGCGCAGCGGCAGGCGTTGGGCGTTGTAAAGGCTTGTTTGCATCATTGCGGTTCTTTCCTTCATCGCTGGCGCTGCCAATGTGGATTGCTCCGAGGAGCAACCGCGGCCGAGCATAGCCAGGCACATGTGAAAAAATCGTCGCGCACGCAGATCGTTTCGCCAGCCGCCAGGACCGGGACCGGGCTTAAGGCTGCCTTAAGTTTGCCGCCCAACAATCGCCCCAGGCTTCTAACCGAGGTTCCCCGATGGAACTGCCCTGGGTTGATCACACTGACGTACTGGCACGTATCGGCCGCGAGCCGGCGCTGACCCTGCAACTGGCGCAGACCGATGCCGGCGAGCGGCGCGTAGCGCTGGAAGGCTTCATCCGTCAACGCTTCGCCGAGCACTATCAGGCACGGGCGCGGCACTTCATGCCCTGCCTGCTGGGCCTGCACGACCAGAACGGCGAGGTGCAGGGCGCGGTCGGTCTGCGCAGCGCCCAGCGCCGGCCGCTGTTTCTCGAACGCTATCTGGATGAGCCGATCGAGCGGGCGGTCAGCCAGCGCTGCGGCGTGGAGGTGACGCGCGCGGAAATCGTCGAAGTCGGCAACCTGGCCGCTTTCGGCAATGCCTCGGCGCGGCTGCTGATCGTCGCGCTGACCGATCTGCTGGTCGCTCAGGGCTTTCGCTGGGTGGTGTTCACCGGCACGCCGGCCCTGCTCAACAGCTTCCAGCGCCTGGCGCTCGAGCCGCTGTCGCTGGGCCTGGCCGACCCGACACGGATGGGCGATGAGCTGGCCGACTGGGGCAGCTACTACGCCAGCCGTCCGCAGCTGATGACGGGCGAGATCCTGCCCGGCCACCAGCGCCTGCTGCAACTCGGCATCTATGCCCGACTCGGCTATCAGCCGCTGTTCGATGCCACGGAAGTGCCCCATGCAGCCTGCAGCTGAACGCTTCTGGACGGCGCTCGAGCGGCATGCCGGCATCGCCCTGAGCGAGGGGCCGCGCCAGCTGAGCTATGCCGAACTGCGCCACGAGGTCGCGACCCGCGCCTGCCAGCTGCAGCAGCTTGGCGTGCAGCGCGTCGCCCTGGCGCTGGACAACGGCCTGGAATGGGCGCTGTGGGATCTGGCCCTGCTGCGTGCCAGGCTGGTCTGTGTGCCACTGCCGGGGTTCTTTTCCCCGGCGCAGCAGGAGCACGTTCTGCAGCACGCTGGTATCGACTGCCTGATCGGGGCCGTCAGTCCACTCAGCGAACGCTGCGGCTTCCAGCCAGGCGAAGCCGGCCTGCTGTTGCGCCAGCCGGATACCGTCACGCCGGTGCCGCCCGGCACACTGAAGATCACCTACACCTCCGGCACCACCGGCCAGCCCAAGGGCGTCTGCCTGGATGCCGAGGCGCAGCTGGCGGTGGCCGAGAGCCTGCGGCAGGCCAGCCTGCCTTGCGATGTGCAGCGGCACCTGTGCGTGCTGCCGCTGGCCACGCTGCTGGAGAACATCGCCGGGCTCTATGCGCCGCTGCTGGCGGGGGCACGGATCGACTTGCGCCCGCTGGCTGAGATCGGTTTCAGCGGCGCCGCAGGTTTCGAGCTGCCGCGCTTTGTCGCGACGCTGAACGAGAACCGGCCGCACAGCCTGATCCTGCTGCCGCAGCTGCTGCTGGCGCTGGTCGGCGCCGCTGAACAGGGCGTACCGCTGCCGACTTCGCTGCGCTTCGTCGCCGTCGGTGGCGGTCGCGTCGCGCCGCAACTGCTTGAACGCGCCGAGCGACTCGGGTTGCCGGTGTTCGAGGGCTACGGCTTGTCCGAATGCGCCTCGGTGGTCTGCCTGAACACGCCCGAAGCACGGCGTATCGGCACGGTCGGCCGGCCGCTGGCGCACGTCGAGTTGCGCCTGGCCGATGACGGCGAGGTGCTGGTCAAGGGCCCACGCATGCTTGGCTACCTCGGCGAACCGCCGCAAGCTGGCGAGTGGCTGCCAACCGGCGACCTCGGCCATTTCGAGGACGGCTTCCTGGTCCTGCACGGGCGCAAGAAGCACCAGTTCGTCACTGCCTACGGGCGCAACGTCAACCCCGAGTGGGTCGAGGCCGAGCTGATCCAGCAGGCGCCGATCGCCCAGGCCTGGCTGCATGGCGAAGCCCTGCCACAGAACGTCGCCGTGCTGGTGCCCAGACGCGGCGATTGCAGCGATGCCGAGCTGCAGGCGGCAGTCGACCGGGTCAACGCCGGCCTGCCGGACTACGCGCGCGTGCACCGCTGGCTGCGTGCCGATGCGCCTTTCGCTGCCGGCAACGGCCTGGCCACCGCCAATGGCCGCCTGCGCCGCAACGCCCTCTTCAACCATTACCAATCGGCGATCAACGCCCTTCCGTCCTGACTTTCGAGGTTCATCATGGATTTCTTCGACCAGTTGCAACACCAGACCAATGCCGAACGCGAATACCTGTTGGCCGCGCCGATCATTCATGCCGCGCTCGCCGGCACAGCGACCCGCGCGCAGTACATCGCCTTCCTCACCCAGGCCTACCACCACGTCAAGCACACCGTGCCGCTGCTGATGGCCTGCGGCGCGCGCCTGCCGGAACGGCTGGAATGGCTGCGTGAGGCGATCGCCGAATACATCGAGGAAGAGATCGGCCACCAGGAATGGATCCTCAACGACATCCGCGCCTGTGGCGGTGACGCCGAGGCGGTGCGCCATGGCCAGCCGGCGCTGCCCACCGAGCTGATGGTCGCCTACGTCTATGACCGCATCGCGCGGCACAATCCGGCGAGCTTCTTCGGCATGGTCAACGTGCTGGAAGGCACCAGCATTGCCCTGGCCACCCAGGCCGCCGGTGTGCTGCAGGACAAGCTCGGCCTGCCGGCCAAGGCGTTCAGCTACCTGACTTCCCACGGCAGCCTGGACCTGGAACACATCGAGTTCTTCAAGCGCCTGATGAACCGCCTCGATAACGGGGACGACAAGGCCGCCGTGGTGCATACCGCACGGGTGGTCTACCGCCTCTACGGCGACATCTTTCGCAGCCTGACCGCGGCGGAGCACGACCATGCAGCTGCGTGACGCGCGCATCCTGCTCACCGGCGCCAGCGGCGGGATCGGCCGGGCGCTGGTCGAGCGACTCTGCGCTGGCGAGGCCCGACTGCTGCTGGTCGGCCGCGACAGCCTTGCCCTGGAAGCGGTCGCCCGCCGCTTTCCCGGCCAGGTCAGCCTGGTCTGCGCCGACCTCAGCCAGCGCATCGGGCGGCATACGGTGCTCGCCGCCGCACGCCGCTTCGGCGCGCTCAACTGCGTGATCAACGCCGCCGGGGTCAACCAGTTCAGCCTGCTGGAGGAACAGGACGAGGACGCCATCGCCCGACTGATCGACGTCAACGTCACCGCCACGCTGCAGCTGACCCACCTGCTGCTGCCGCTGCTGCGCCAGCAACCGCAGGCGCTGCTGGTCAACCTCGGTTCGACCTTCGGCTCTATCGGCTATCCCGGCTTCGCCGCCTACTGCGCGAGCAAGTTTGCCCTGCGCGGCTTCTCCGAGGCGCTCCGGCGCGAATTGGCCGACAGTCACGTCAAGGTGCTCTACATCGCCCCGCGCGCCACCCGTACGACAATGAACAGCGACGATGTGGTGGCGATGAACGATGAGCTGAAGGTGGAGATGGATGATCCACAGGAAGTCGCGCGGCAGATCGTCCACGCCATCACCGTCGAGCGCGAGGAGCTCTACCTCGGCTGGCCGGAAAAGCTCTTCGTGCGCCTCAACGGCCTCTTGCCGCGGCTGGTCGACCAGGCCCTGCGCAAGCAGTTGCCGGTGATCAAGCGCTTCGCCCGCGCCGGACAACCGCTACCGCCCTCCCAA
Organism: Stutzerimonas stutzeri; assembly: GCF_024448935.1. GTDB lineage: Bacteria > Pseudomonadota > Gammaproteobacteria > Pseudomonadales > Pseudomonadaceae > Stutzerimonas > Stutzerimonas stutzeri_AO. Next base: position 29,087 of record NZ_JAMOIE010000026.1, on the reverse strand, counting down.
TCCACTTCGACCGGAGATCACCCATGAAGCATCTGCTCGGCCTGTGCACCCTTGTGCTGGCGCTGGCCTGCCAGCCTTCCTTCGCCCTCAGCCCGGCCGGCGAATCGTCGCTGCGCCAGATCCAGACGCGCTGGGCCGAGATCAACTACCAGCTACCGGCGGCACAGCGCGAGGCGGCATTCGCCAGGCTCGCCTCGGAGGCCGAAAGCGCGGTGGTCGGCGAACCGCAGGCCGCCGAGCTGCATATCTGGCACGGCATCGTGCTCAGCACCTGGGCTGGCGCCAAGGGAGGGCTCGGTGCGCTGGGCCTGGTCAAGCAGGCCAAGGCCGAACTGGAAACAGCCATCGAACTCGACCCGCAGGCACTCGACGGCTCGGCCTATACCAGCCTGGCCAGCCTCTACTACCAGGTGCCCGGCTGGCCGATCGGCTTTGGCGACGAGGACCAGGCCGCGGCGCTGTTCCAGCAGGCGCTGACGCTGAACCCGGACGGCATCGACCCCAACTATTTCCACGGTGACTTCCTGCTGCGCCAGAAGCGCTATGGCGAAGCACGCGCCGCGCTGGAAAAGGCCCTCGCCGCGCCCGATCGCCCCGGCCGTGAAGTGGCCGACGCCGGCCGCCGCGACGAGGCCCGCGCGCTGCTCGCCAAGGTCAAGGAAAAGCTGGAATAACCACGAGCGGCGGCGTTGAATGCACAGCAATGCCGCACCCCCTTGAAAACGACAGGAACGACATGCGCATTCTGCTGGTGGAAGACGATCGCGCCCTCGGCGAGGGCATCCGCACCGCACTCAAGCCCGAGGGCTATACCGTGGACTGGCTGCAGGACGGCGCCAGCGCCCTGCACGCACTGAGCCACGAAAGCTTCGAGCTGGCGATCCTCGACCTCGGCCTGCCGCGTATGGACGGCCTGGAGCTGCTCAAGCGGTTGCGTGCCGCCGGCAACCCGGTGCCGGTGCTGGTGCTCACCGCGCGCGATGCCACCAGCGACCGCATCGCCGGGCTGGATGCCGGCGCCGACGACTACCTGGTCAAGCCGTTCGACGTGGCCGAACTCAAGGCCCGCCTGCGCGCCCTGCTCCGGCGCAGCTTCAACCGCCCGGAGCCGGTGCTTGAATACCGCGGCATCCTGCTCGACCCGGTCAACCAGCAGGTCAGCTACCAGGGCACGCCGATCAACCTGCCGCGCAAGGAGTTCGTCCTGCTCCACGAACTGCTCGCCCAGCCCGGCCGCGTGCTGACCCGCGATCGGCTACAGCAGGTGCTCTACGGCTGGGACGAGGAAGTCGAGAGCAATGCGCTGGAGGTGCACATCCACCACCTGCGCAAGAAGTTCTTTCCCGAGCTGATTCGCACCGTGCGCGGGGTCGGCTATCTGGTGGACAAATGCTGAGGCGCTCGATCCGCAACCGCACCCTGGCGCTGGTGCTGGGCATCCTGCTGCTGTCGCTGAGCCTGATCTCCTGGCGCAGTTATCGCGACGCTCGCCACGAGATCGAAGAGCTGTTCGACGCCCAGCTGGCGCAGAGCGCGCGGCTGGTGCAGGGGCTGGTGATGCGCGAGATGGACCCGCAGGCCCGCCAGGCCCTGCAAACCGCGCTGGATGCGGCGGTGAACGCACGCCGCGACCAGGGCGTACCCGGCCATGACTACGAGACCAAGCTGGGGTTTCAGGTGTATGCCGCCGATGGCAGTACCCTGCTGCAATCGGCCGGCGCGCCCAACGGCGCGCTACAGCAACTGCAGGCCGGTCTCGGCGCGACGGCGGCGCCTCTTGCGCGCCTGTCCGCCGGCTACCACGACGTGATGCTCGACGGCCATGCCTGGCGCCTGTTCCTGTTGCAGGACCGCGAAGACAACCTGTGGATTCTGCTCAGCGAGCGTGGCGACGTGCGCGGCGAGCTGGTCGGCAAGATCGCCCGCCGCAGCCTGCTGCCGGATCTGATCGGTCTGCCGCTGCTGGCGCTGCTGATCTGGTTCGCGGTCGGCTGGGGCCTTCGGCCACTGGCACGCATGGCGCAGTTGCTCAAGAGCCGCGGTCCGGACAACCTCGCGCCGCTGTTGCTGGCACCACTGCCACTGGAACTGGAACCGGTGGCGGCCTCGCTCAATCGCCTGCTGCAACAGGTCAACCAGCTGGTCGAACGCGAGAAGCGCTTCATCGCCGACGCCGCCCATGAATTGCGCACCCCGCTGGCGGTGCTGCGCATCCATGCGCAGAACGCCCAGCAGGCACAGAACGAACAGGAGCGTGCGCAAGCACTCGAGCAACTGGTTGTCGGCGTGGACCGCACCACCCGCGTGGTCACCCAGCTGCTCACCCTGGCCCGCCTTGAACCCAGCGCCCAGCAGTTGCGTCTGGCGCCGCTGGACCTGCGCATGCTGGCACGCGAGACACTGGCCGAGCTCACCCCGCTGGCCATCGCCCAGGACCAGGCGCTGACCCTGGAGGTGGACGAGCAGGCCGATTGCTGCCTCACCGGCGATGCCGCGAGCCTGACCACGTTGTTGCAGAACCTGGTGAGCAATGCGCTGGAATACACCCCCCATGGAGGGCGGATCGAGGTGCAGCTGCAGGGCGATGCCGAGCACCTGATCCTGGCGATTGACGACAGCGGGCCGGGCATCAGCGCCGACCTGCGCCCCCGGCTGTTCGAGCGCTTCTTCCGCCTCGGCGGCGGCCAGGGTGCCGGGCTCGGTTTGTCCATTGTCGCGCGTATCGCCGAGCTGCACGGTGCCAGCGTCGAGCTGCTGGACTCGCCACTGGGCGGCCTGCGGGTCATCGTGCAGCTGCCGCGGGTTCTCGCGGTGCCTGCTTCCGCCTAGCTGCGGCAAACGGTCCCGCCCGCCGCTAAGCTTCGCTTAAGTTTCGCCACCTAGAATCGCCACGTTACCCACACGTGGAGTAGGTGAAATGAACATCAAGGCAGAAGCGGCGAGATACGGGCGGCTTTCCATCGGACTGCACTGGCTGATGCTGCTGTTGATCGCGGCGGTATACGCGACCATCGAACTGAAGGGCAATTTCCCCAAGGGCAGCGAACCGCGGGAGTTGCTCAAGCACTGGCATTTCATGCTCGGGCTGAGCGTTTTCGCACTGGTCTGGCTGCGTCTGATTGCGCGCTGGCTGCATCCGGCGCCGAAGGCGGTCGCCGGGGCCGGCTGGGAACGGGCGCTGGCCAAGCTGATGCACCTGGCGCTATACGCCCTGATGATTGGCCTGCCGCTGCTCGGCTGGCTGACCCTGAGCGCGGCAGACAACCCGATTCCCTTCTTCGGCCTCGAGCTGCCGGCGCTGATCGGCGCGGACAAGGAGCTGGCCGGCGAGTTCAAGGAGCTGCATGAAACGCTGGCGGTGGCCGGCTACTGGCTGATCGGCCTGCATGCGGCGGCCGCGCTGTTCCACCAGTACGTGCGCCGCGACGGCACCCTGCAACGCATGCTGCCGCGTCACCGTCAGGCCTGACGCGCAGACGCAGAAACGCCCGGTCGACCGATCATCGACCGGGCGTTTTCACGTCTCAGCCGAGCAGTTCGCTGAACGGCAGATACTCCACCGTCTCACCCTCTTCCAGCGTGCGGTTGCGCTCGACGATGGCCAGGCCTTCGGCCCAGCTGGCCGAGGTCAGCATCGCCGAACCCTGCCGCGGGTGCAGGCACACGCGCATCTCGCCATCCACCTGCTCCAGCCGCGCGCGCAGGTACTGGCGGCGGTTGTTCGGTTTGCGCCAGGCGAAGCCGGCGGTCAGGCGCAGCGGTCTGGGCAGCACCTCGGTGCAACCCTGGGCACTGAGCAAAAACGGCCGCGCCACCACCAGCGAGGTGATCAGCGCCGCCGCCGGATTGCCCGGCAGGCCGATCCACGGCTTGCCATTCACCTCGCCAAAGGCCAGCGGCTTGCCGGGCTGGATCGCCAGGCGCCACAGGTGCAGCTCGCCCAGTTCGCGAATGGCCTGCTTGAGGTGATCCTCCTCGCCGACCGAGACGCCGCCGGAGGTGATCAGCATGTCCCATTCGGACGCGGCCAGCGCCAGAGCGTCACGGCTGGCGGCCAGTTCGTCGACGAGGATTTCGTAGTCGTGCACTTCCATCCCGAGGCTGCGCAGCACGCTGAGCAGGCAGTAGCGATTGGAGTTGTAGATCTGCCCGGGCGCCAGCGGCTCGCCGGGTTCGCGCAGTTCGTTGCCGCTGGAGAGCAGTCCGATGCGCAAACGCCGATAGACCGCCACGCGGGCCACGCCGAAGCTCGCCAGCAGGCCGATCTCCTGCGGGCGCAGACGCTTGCCGGCCTGCAGCACCGGGGCGCCAGCCTCTAGCTCCTCGCCTTGACGACGCACATGGGCGCCCTGGGTGACACCGGGGAAATGCACGCGATCGGCCTCGATCTGGCAATCCTCCTGCGCCACCACGGTGTCGGCGCCCGGCGGCAGCGGCGCGCCGGTGAAGATGCGCACGGCGTGGCCGGCAGGCAGTTGCTGGTCGGCGGCATCACCGGCGGCGATGCGCCCGGCCAGCGGCAGCCAGCCGCCGTCTGCCGGCAGATCGGCAGCGCGCAGGGCGTAGCCGTCCATCGCGCTGTTATCCCAGGCCGGCACCGGGAAGGGTGCGTCGAGCGATTCGGCCAGCACCCGGCCGAGGGCATCGGACAGCGCGACGTGTTCCACCGGCGGCAACGCCGGCACCCGCGCCAGCAGTTCGGCGATGGCCTCGTCGACCGGCTTCAGGCCACTGGTGTCGCAGCCACGGGCGCTCATGCGCGTGGCCCGCAATATTCGACTGCGCTGGCCTTGAGGTGCGGTACGAAGTTGCAGGGCTTGGTGCGGCTGTCCAGCTGCTCGACGAGGATCTTGTTCCAGGCGGTGCGGCAGGCATTGGTCGAACCGGGCAGGCAGCAGACCAGGGTGCCGTTGCTCATGCCGGCCAGCGCGCGGGACTGCACGGTGGAGGTGCCGATCTCGCCCAGCGAAACGTAGCGGAACAGCTCGCCGAAGCCGTCGACGTCCTTGTCCAGCAGCGGCTGTACCGCCTGCGGGGTGTTGTCGCGGGCGGTGAAACCGGTGCCGCCGGTGATCAGCACCACCTGCACGTTTTCGCTGGCGATCCAGTTGCAGACGCGGACGCGAATCTGCCAGATATCGTCCTTGACGATGGCCCGTTCGGCCAGCGTATGGCCGGCGCTCTGCAGGCCGTCGATCAGGGCCTGGCCGGAGGTATCGGAATCGATGTTACGGGTGTCGCTCACCGTGAGCACCGCAATGCTCAGCGGCTGGAATTCGGTGTTGGACAGATGAGCCATGGCTCGAAACTCCCTTGAAGATGTGTGCGCAGGTTGCACCGGCGCCGTATGCGAACCCATTCCCCATTGGAGGTATGTCCGCGCGGCACGGGTGCCATGAGGTCTGACAACGCTGCAGGCGATTGTGCGACCTGGCTCTGCGACATGGCCCGGCTGCGGCAGCTGGGCACGTGGGTCAAACCGGCGATGCCGGTCGATGGTAGCGAATTAGGCGGTCGACTCGTAGCCCGTCTCAACCGCCGCTGGCATTCATGAAGCGCAACACCTGGACCTCGCCGCTGCTGGAGAATTCATGGCGCAGCGGTTTGCGCTGCAGCGCAGCGTGAATAGCGTCGATCACCGGCTGGTCGCTGGTCGGATGGCGGCGCAGCAGTGCGCGCAGGTCGATGGAATGCTCGTGGCCCAGGCACAGCAACAGTCGCCCTTCCACCGTCAGCCGCACGCGGTTGCAGGTGGCGCAGAAGTTGTGGGAATGCGGCGAGATGAAGCCGATGCGCGTCTGCGGATGGCCCGCCAGGCGCACGTAGCGCGCCGGCCCGCCGCTCTGCTCGGCCGAATCGATCAGCGCGTGGCGCTCGGCGATCAGCGCGCGTACCTCGTCGCTGGAGCAGAAGCTCTCGCCACGGGAGCGACCGACGTCGCCCAGCGGCATTTCCTCGATGAAGCTCAGGTCCAGCCCGCCGGCGATGGCGAAATCCACCAGGTCGGCGACCTCCTCGGCGTTGCGACCCTTCATCACCACGGCATTGAGCTTGATCCGCTCGAAGCCGGCGGCGCGCGCTGCATCGATGCCGTCGAGCACCTGCTGCAGCTGACCGGTGCGGGTGATGGCGGGGAATTTGGCGGCGTCCAGGCTATCCAGGCTGATGTTCAGCCGCTTCACCCCGGCGCGCGCCAGCGGCGCGGCAAGCTTGACCAGCTGCGAGCCATTGGTGGTCATCACCAGTTCGCGCAGGCCGGGCAAGGCCGCGATGCGCTCGCAGAGACCGACGATGCCCTGGCGTACCAGCGGCTCGCCGCCGGTGAGGCGAATCTTCTTCACCCCCAGGCCGACGAAGATCCGCGCGATGCGCTCCAGTTCCTCCAGACCGAGCACCTGCTGGCGCGGCAGGAAGGTCATGTCCTCGGCCATGCAGTAGACGCAGCGGAAGTCGCAGCGGTCGGTCACCGACATGCGCAGGTAGTCGATTGGGCGGTTGTGGGCATCGCGTAGTTGAGTCATCGCCAGGCTCTCTGTACTTCGTGGGGCGGATGCCACTCTGCTCATCCGCCGGGGCCCTCGCAGGCTCGCTCATTTACCGCCAGCTGGATGGATGAGGCGCCATCCAACAGTGGCCCTGCTCGGTGGATGGCTGAAGCACCATCTCCCGGCCTAGCAGACCGTTGAAAAACTACCTGCTAGCCTGTCGTGCAGTTCCCGAACCGCTTGATTCATCATTGCTCAGCTGTTTCATCAGCCCGGGGTATGCGCCGCTGCCGCTCAGCTCGCCTTCTGCACCCGCACCGGCAAACCCTGCCGTATGGACGCGCCGGTCACGTTCTCAAGCCAGGTTGCCGCGCCACCTCTGGTCGGGTCGGCGAACCCCAGATCGTTCAGGTTGACGCCTGCTCCCAGGAATTTCTGCCCAGCATGCAACTGGCCGTCGATAGTGTGATCAGAAGCACCCAGTTCCCGGTGGCCGTAGCCATGTTCGATACCGATGGCGCCCCGCTGTACCCCTTCGCAGACCAAAGCAACACCGGTAATCGAGCCGCCCGGGCTTTCGATGGTGATGGTGTCACCATGGCCTACCCCGAACCGCTCGGCATCTTCACGATGCAGCAACACCGGGTTGTAGGGCTTGATCATCCGCAGGCGCTCAAGACCGATTGCATATGGATTCATCAGGTTGGACTTGAAAGAAAATGCCAGCAGCGGCCACTCGGTTTGTGGAAAGTGCTCACGCATCGGGGTACCGTCCCAGAACGTCGCCTCTTGGAAACACGGGGTTCCGGCAAGCCGTTCGCCGGTGTAGCTGTCCCGGGTAGTCCCCACCTGCTCGTTATACACACACAGCGGCTTTTTCCAGCCGTGGGTCAGCTTGTCGCCCTTGTAGGCCGCACTGTGCTTCTCGAAGCGGCCGCCCCGTGAGTACAGATGCGCCACCGGCCCGACTTCTTCCGGCTTCAGGTGCGCATGCAGCCGCTCCATCAGGGATTCCACCCCAGCCGCGCGGATGTCTTCTGCGGATGCGTCTGGTAGTGGGGCGCCGGTCAGGGCAATATTGGCGGCCGCCCGCAGATAGTAATCCTCGGCCCGATTCAGCGGATAAGTATTGCCTTCCTTGTCGGAAATCGCCCCCTCCCCGAATCCGGGCAGCCCAAGACGCCTGGCCAGGCCGATAAAGAAGGTCTCCAGGCTCACCGGGTCGCCGTCGGCGGTTTTCGCCTGGCGAGGTTCAACCACCGGCCAGCAGGCGGTGGTCATTTTGGTCAGCGTGCCGCTCCAGGCACCGGTGAAGCCCCAGACTTCGTACATCACCGAATCCGGCACAATGTAGTCTGCAAAGCGGTTGGTTTCGTTAATAAAACCGTCAACGGCAACGAACAGGCCAATCCGTTTCGGATCCTTGAGCTTGTCCTCTATCAGCGCCGCGAGACCGGCCTGGCCATACAATGGATTGGCCATGCAGCTGATCAGCGCCTTGGCCTGGTATGGGTAGCCTTCCAGGCCGGACATCAGGTGCTCGGTCAGCAGCGGCGGCGCCAGGGTGCGCCAGGGTGCCGGGGCCGGGTAGGGAGATTCGCCATTGGTCACCCGCCGCTTGTACTCGGCAGTCTTTTCGTAGGGGAATCGTGACCGGGACAGGAACACGCCCTTGGGATCACGTTTACCCGGGAAGTTGGCCAGGTCGTACCGCGGGCCCGCGCCAGTACCGTTGAAGGAGCCGCCACCCAAGGCCATGCCACCCTGCTGGTTGACGCTACCCGCCAGCAGGTTGAGCATGTTGATGCCAAAGGTGGCATAGAAACCGGTGCCGGACATCATGCCGCCATGGGTATCCGCCACCGACTCCCGGCCATGGGACGCGAACTTCGCTGCCAGCTTGCGGAGGGTGCCGGCGGGAATGCCACAGTTTTCGGCATATTCCTCGATGGTCTGGCGCTGGGCCTGCTCGCGCAGCTTGAACAGGGCGCTTTTCACCCGTGTCATGCCCGCTGCGGTCTCTACCTCGGTTTCCACGAAGAGTTCAGCGCGGTCGAGGACCTCGGAGCTTTCCAGGTTGCCGTCAACAGACATCACCACGGGCACATCATCGTCGGCACCCGCCTCGGCACGGCCCAGGTCCGACAAGCGCAGGAAATGACCCACGCCGGGGTGATCTTCGCTCTCGATCACCAAGTGTGTGGCATTGGTGTGGACGGTTTCACCAGCGGCCTGGGCTCCCGTCTGGCCGGGAATGGACAGGTAATCCGCTGCAAAGCCCTCGTTCTCCAGCATCCAGCGAATCAGGCCCATAGCCAACGCCGTATCGGTGCCTGGTGTGATGGGAATCCAGCGGCTGCGGTCGCCGGCAGCGTGTGAAGCGGTGGCGTTCAGCGCCGGGTCCACCACCACGTATTCGAGCTTGCCGGTGGCCCGGGCTGCCGCCAGCAGGCGCCCCTGCCGCTTGAAGGGGTTGCCGGCCTGGCTCGGCGCGGTGCCGATAAACAGGGCGAAGCGGACGTTGTTGTAATCCGGCTTGGTGTGGGTATTCTGGTCCAAGTCGCCGTACATGGCGCCGGAGCCCATGCGGAACGCCAGGCCACAATAGGAGCCGTGGTGCCCATAGTTGCGGGTGCCGAAGGCATTCATGGCAAAGCGCTTCAGCACCGAGGAGCGGCCGTAATCGGTGGCCTCCATCACCAGTAGCTGGTTGGCTTTGGGGCCGAATTCCGGATTTTCCGGGTCCAGCGGGGTGTCATGGTCGTAAAGGTCCTTCAGACCTTCTACAGCGCCCTCGCCAAACAGGTCGCCCCCATTGACCACCTCATCCAGCATCTGCTCGAAGGAAATGCGCTGCCACTGCCGGCCGCCACGGGGACCGACCCGCTTGAGCACCTCCGTCACCCGCTTCTCACTGGTCAGTTGCGCCATGGCGGCGTTGCCCCGGGCACAGGCGGTGGAGCGATTGAGCTGTCCCTGGTCCTTGAAGGTGCTGAGTTTCTGCAACGCTTGCATGACCGGGGTCTGTTCGTCCAGATGCTCATCCGCGGACAGCGGATGGTAGGGGTTGCCCGCCACCCGCAGAACCTGTTCGGTGTTGTTGTCGATGCGGACCCGGACACCGCACGTGGTGGTGCAGCCGTAACAGACGGTGAAGGCGATGCGCTGGTCCGGGTTCAGGCTGACTTCTCCGGTCACCGGGTCTACGGTGTACTCCGGGGCCAGGGAGTTGCCGTGAATGCGGTGGTCGGTGTCCTTGCCGGCGGTTCCGTTGAGCAGGCCCTTGCCACTCTTTTCCAGAGGGCCGGAATAGCCGGCGGCGAAAGTGGCCACGCCACCCGCGGCAACGGCGCCCTTGAGGAAATTGCGGCGATTCTTGTCCATGGTAAGACTCCGGCTCAAGTCAATGGGTGGCGGCGCTGGCGTTGTTCATGTCACGCCAGGGCACCAGAATGTCGATGATCAGCAGTACCGCCAGCCACAGTCCGAAGGTGCCGATAATGCCCAGCAGGCCATAGGACCCCGCAGCCACTGCCAGGTGATAGTAGCCGGCAGTATTCTTGGCGACGGTCTGCACCTCCATCAGCACCAGCCAGCGGAACGCCCAGCCCATGTGGATGGCCAGCAGGCCCAACAGCCAGGCCCATCGCTGCCACTTCGGTGTCCGCAGCATGGCGACGGTGACCAGGAACAGCAGGATGCCGGCACTCAACGCCCAGACCGCAACGGTGGTCCAGTCCGGGTTGTGACGAACAGACTCCAGCGCTGCCTGCACCGAGGAGCTGTAGCCGGTAATACCCTGGATAAACCAGGTAGCGGCAACCAACGCGGCGCCGAGGATGGCAACCAGCATCACTTTCAGGCCCTGGCGGTAGACATCAGCATTGGCACCGAGCATCAGCCGGTTGAGCAGCATGACCAGGCCGGAGGCCGCGATCAGACCGGTGAGCACGAACATCACCGGCAGCCAGTGGGTATTCCACAGCGGCCGGGACGCAAGAATGGCAATCTCGGCTCCGGTGTAGAGCATGATGCCGCAGGCAAACAGCGCCGCCAGCAGGCCGAACACGACCACCGTCAGACGGGGAGCCTGCCAGTTGCCCAGGCACAGCAATCGGGCCAGCTGCGCATCCCAGCGCTGCTCCTCGGCGCCCCTGGCCATCAACGCCGGGCGCCAGGCAAAGTAGCCGTAGAGAATGGTCAGTACCACATAAGGCGGCAGCAGTAGCGCGCCAATGGACATCCAGGACCAGGGGGCCGCGCTGGCATAGAAGTGCCAGAACCGGGCCGGCTGGTGCAGGTCCGCCAAGAGTGCCACGGGGCCCACCAGGGTGCAGCTTACCGCCACCAGCAACGCCAGCCGGGCCAGAGGCATGAAGCGCTCCCGGCGGAACACCAGTCCCGGCAGCGACAGCATCAGTGCCGAGTAGGAAATCGCGATCAGGAAAAAGTACTGCACCGCCCAGGGATACCAGGCAAGCGCATAGCGCGGTGTGAGTATTTCAGTGGCCAGCAAATTCATAGCCGATCTCCTTGCCATCGTTATCCCGGACATCCCAGATGGCGGGGTTCGCCAACGGACGAGTCACGAAACGCTCGTCCATACCCAGGTAGAACACATGGGGAGATGTGCCCTGCTCCGGCTTCAGTACCATCAGGTCGTCATGATGTTCGGCCAGCAACCGGCTGATCTGGCTGTCCGGATCCCGTATGTCGCCGATGATCCGCGCGCCACCTACACAGGATTCCACGCAGGCCGGCAGCAGCCCCACGTCCAGACGGTGGGCACAGAAGGTGCACTTGTCGGCGGTCTGGGTGTGCTCGTTGATGAACCGTGCATCGTAGGGGCAGGCCTGGACACAGTAGGCGCAACCTACGCAGGCCTCGTTGTCCACCACCACGATGCCGTCCTCGCGCTGATAAGTGGCCTGTACCGGGCACACCGGTACGCAAGGGGGGGCGTCGCAGTGGTTGCACAGGCGGGGCAGCATCATGGTGGCGATATCGCCGGTGGCCTCGTTCGCCACCTCGTACTGGGAGACAATGGTGCGGAAGCTGCCCAGGGGTGCTTCGTTCTCGATATGGCAGGATACGGTACAGGCCTGGCAGCCAATGCACTGGCGCAGGTCGATCAGCATGGCATAGCGCTTCGAGCCGTCACCTTCCCGTCGGGGCGGCTGATCATTGATACCGGCATTGGCAAGGCTGCTCAGCGGAACCAGTGCTGCGCCAGCGGTGAGGCGCGCCATCTGGCCCAGCAGGGTGCGGCGAGAAAAATCCATGGCTTCCTCCCAGTAGGAGCGTATGTGCGAAGATGCTTAGTCAGCTAACTGATTGAATTTATAGCATCGATAGGTCGGTCCCCGATTGATACGGGTCAACTCCCCCCTGAAGCGTGACCGACATGCACGGCCATAGAACTGCAAAGCCCTGCGCAGCACGAGGCTGGCGGGGCTTCTGGTGTAGGTGCGCAAAAGCCCAACCCGCAGCGACGCCGACACGCCCTTGACGATCATCAATGCCATCGCAGTGAAGCGCTCTATCGTCTCGTCCTCGCCGAGCTGACTGCACAGCCAGCATCGCGCCCCGCCCGGATGTAAGGAGCGCCCATGTTCAGATTCCTGCTACCCACCTCACTGCTGCTCGGCCTGCTGGCCGGCAGTCTGTCGTGCCAGGCTGCCGTCAGTGACGCGGAAGCCGTCAACCGCGCGGCATGCAGCGCATGCTCAGCCAGCGCATCGCCATGCTTTACCTGGCCATGAGCTGGAAGCTTCTAGACCTACGCGGCGACTTCGACGGGCAGTGGCGGAGCGTTCGAGCGCGGCCTGGAAGAGCTGAACAAGGCGCCGCAGAACACCGCGCAGATCAATCGCCAGCTCGATCAGATCGGCGCGCAATGGCGTTTCGCCCGAGCCGGTTTCAGCCTCGCCGACGACGCGCATTTTGTCCCGACCGTGATCGTCACCACCAGCGACTCGCTGCTGCGCAAGCTTGAACTATTAACGCTGGATCACTAACGCTGGATCGCGAACGCCTGGCCGGGATCGGCCGATGGGTGCACTTGGGCAGAGCCCTCCGGCTCAATCAAGCGGAAACGGCGCTTCGTCAGCGCCACCGCGAAGCTGACCTGCTTCCGGCGGCCTCGGTCAGGCGAGGGGATCCCCTCGGCGGAACGGCTGCGGTGCCGAGTCACCTGACGCAGGCTCTACGGCCGGAGGCGTGTCACCAAGCTTGAATGGCATCGGTGATTCGCTGACAAGGCGATGGGTGGCAGGCTCAAGGCGCTCAGGCTCTGGCTCCGGACGCTCGCGAACAGCGCGCCAGGCGAGACCGGCGAACACCACAGCCAGCACGCGATAGAGCATGGAGGCGAGATCGAAGCCGACCAAGTCACCGCCATCCAGCCAGAGCGACACCAACCGCCCCAGCACCAGCGCCGCCATGGTCATCACCAGCATGATCAGCGCTGGCCGGGCTCGCTCCGGTGCACGCGCGGCCCAGATCAGGAACAATGCCAGCCCCAGCTGCAGGCCGCCGTAATAGACACGCATGTGACTGACCGACGCGGTTTCCATCAGCAGCATGCCGTTGAGATTGGCCATCTCGTGAGGCCGCAGCCAGTAGGCCAAACTGAGACCAGCCATCACCAATGCCTGCGCGAGCAGAACGAAACGGGCAAAACGCATCGAAAACTCTCCTGACAGCGGCGCCGCACCATGATGGATATCTGACCGGATCGCCCCGTTTTGGTTCGCTCCCCGCGTGTCGCCAGCTCCTGTGACATTCGCTCACAGCAGCAGGCTTGGGTGCCTGCGAACATGGGGCTATGCTGCGCACAACCCCGCCGGAGAAACCTTCATGCGTCGTTTATTGCTTGTCACCGCTCTTTTCGCCAGCCTCGCTCAAGCCGCCGAGCCCATCGCCATCGAGGTGCACCGCGACGCCAATTGCGGTTGCTGCAAGGCCTGGATAGAACATCTGGAAGCCAACGGGTTCGAGGTCGACGACCACGTTGAACCCGACATGGCCGCCGTCAAAACCCGCCTCGGCGTGCCACATGGCCTGGGTTCCTGCCATACCGGCGTGATCGATGGAAAATTCGTCGAGGGCCACGTCCCGGCTGCCGACATTCTCAAGCTTCGAGCACAGCCCGATCTGATCGGTGCGGCGGTACCCGGCATGCCGATGGGTTCGCCAGGCATGGAGATGGGCGACCGTAAAGACGCGTTCAAAGTAATCGCTGTGAGCGACGACGGTGAGCAGTCGGTGCTGGCCGAGTACCCGGCAGACTGACGTAACAGACGAAACGTTTGTAGCGCCGCTGAATTTGCTGACGCTGAGGCCGGTCTGACCCAGCCAAGAACTGGCAGAAGGACTCAGGCATGCGTTGGAAGAAGGCTCGTCGCAGTGACAATGTGGTGCACGCTCGCGGCCGAAGCGGTGGCATCGGTGGCGGGCGCCTGACCCTGGCGGGCGTCGCAGTCGTGGTGGTGATCGGCCTGTTGTCCGGCCAGGATCCCATGCAGATCCTCGGTCAGCTGGCCGATCAATCAGGTCCCGCAACGACCCAGCGGAGCAACGCCCCAGCCAAGGGTGAGGACCCGCAGGTTGCCTTCGTCCAGTCGATCCTGGGCGACACCGAGGACACCTGGCGCGCCTTGTTTCAGCAGTCCGGCCAGCAGTACCGCGACCCGACGCTGGTGCTATTTCGTGGCGGCGTGAACTCGGCCTGTGGCTTCGCCAATTCGGCAGTCGGCCCCTTCTACTGTCCGGGCGACCAGCAGGTGTATCTCGACCTGCAGTTCTTCGACGAGATGGCGTCGCGCTTTTCGGTCGCGGGCGATTTCGCTCAGGCTTATGTGATCGCCCACGAGGTCGGCCACCACGTACAGACACTGTTAGGCGTCTCGCAACAGATGCAGGCTGCCCGTCAGCGCGGCGCGCGCATGGAGGGCGACAAGGGGCTTCTGGTTCGTCAGGAGTTGCAGGCGGATTGCTTCGCAGGGGTCTGGGCCAACCACGCTCAGCAGCGTCATGACTGGCTCGAGGAAGGGGATCTGGAGGAAGCATTGAATGCGGCGAACGCGATCGGCGATGACCGTTTGCAGCAACAAGGTCAGGGCCGGGTCGTTCCAGACGCCTTCACCCATGGCACGTCTGCGCAACGGGTGAAGTGGTTTCGTATTGGATTCGACAGTGGCGACCCGACACGCTGCGATACCTTGCAGACGCAGCGTCTGTAACCCGGATCGCAGTCGCGCCGTTCAGTCGACCCAACGGTAGACAGGTGCATCCGCACCGCCATCCACCTTGACCTGCGCGCAGTGACGCAAGCGCACCAGCATACGCTTACCCATCTGAGCACTGCCCGTCAGCGCTTGCAGCTCGGCCAACAGCTGCGGCCCGTCCATGCGCTCTGCCGCTCGCAGCAACTGCTGCGCCTCGTGCCAATGAGGATCAACGATAGGCGTGTCGGCCGGCTGCGGCGGGGCAGCCGTAACCTGAGCAGCGGGCATCTGACGCGCCAACTGCGCCCAGTCGTGATCATCCATATCAATGCTGAGGTCGACCGCCAGACCGCCGACATGGCCGCGAATTCGAATCATCGCCACTCTCCTGCAAAACCAGGTCACATGCTCCCATGGGAGGTGGACGACTGGCCAGTCGTTACGCAGGCTTGTTTTAACGTAACGATCAAGCATCTGGAAATCACCATGGGTCGTCTGCTGCCTGCCCTGCCCTTCGCCTTACTGCCCGGTTTTGCTCTGGCTGCTGAACACGACCATGACCATGACCATGACCAGGCGCACCACGACAGTCTCAGCGCCCATGAGCATGGCGCCGCGGAACTGGATGCAGCGCTGGACGGCGCCACGCTGGAAATCGAGCTGCGCCGCCCGGCGATGAATCTGGTGGGCTTCGAGCATGCGCCGAGCAGCGAAGCGGACACGCGCAAGATCGCCGGCGCTCGCAAACAGCTGGAACAGCCGAACGGCCTGTTCGGCCTGCCTGCAGCAGCTGGCTGCACCCTGGCCGTAAGTGAGCTCGAGAGTCCGCTATTCGAAGGCGAGGCCCGTGGCCGTCACGACGAGCACGCTGAAGATCGTGATAACCAGCACAGCGAATTGCACGCGCACCCCCACTTCGATTGCGCCACGCCCCAAGTGCTGCAGGCGCTCGATCGGCAAGGCGTGTTCAAGGCGTTCCCCGGCACTTAGAAAATCCAGGCACAGCTTGATCGGTCCAAAGGGTCGACGGGGCGCCCAACTCGACGCAGACCCGCCACGCGCGATGCACGACTGTACCTTCCAAGCCATCAACGAGTGCTGGCGACCTGGCGCTGCCGCTCGAAGCTGAGCTCGCCTTCGGCCCATTCGCGCCAGGAACGAACCTTGCGCTGTTCGGCGCCCGCGCGCTCGGCCTGTTTCAGCGCATCGAGACCGGCCTGCCAGTGGGCTTGCTCCAGTTCCAGCTGAGCAACGTTCAGCCAGAACTTGGCGCTACCGGATTGAGCCGCCAGATCGCGGTAGATCTGCGCCGCCTCCGAACGCTCGCGGGCCTGCCACCAGAGCATGCCCAGACGTTCGCGTCGCTGGGCATCGCTGGCCAGCAGGCGCGACTCAAGCATGCCCTGGAGCAGCTTCGCGCCTTGCCAGGGCTGGCCGGCGGCGCCGGCCAGCAATACCAGATTGTCCAGCTCGGCTTCGCTGAAGCGCAGCCCCTTGGCATGGGCCGCACGCAGGGTTGCCAGCGCCTTGTCCTCATCGCCGGCCATCTGCTGCAAGCCCGCCAATTGCCGCCAGCTCTTGGCTTGATCCGGATGACGGGCGAGCAGCCTGCTTTGCCAACGCTCTGCCGTCTCGTAACGCTTCAGCTCCGCATTTCCGCCTACCAGAAACTGCAACCAGGTGTCGGCCGCGCCCGGGTTGGCCTGGACGTAGCGCTCAGCCAGTGGCAATGCCTTGGCATGCTGGCCGAGCCCCTGATAAGCCTGCACCCGCATCTGCAGGGCTTCTTCGCTTGCATTGGCGGGCGAGCCCAGCAGGCTGACGACCTTGGCATAGCGGCGCTCGACCAGGTTGAGTTTCGCCAGATTGAGCCGCTCGTTGGGCAGTATCGACTCGTCAAGCTTGCCGCTGGCGAGCGCCTTGTCGAGCAATTCGAGCGCTTGGCGATTGTTGCCTTCAGCCCAGGCCAGGTAGGCACGGCTGCGCCACAACAGTGCTTCCTCTGTGCTGCCCGGTTTCGCCTCGGCCTGCTTGAGCGCTCGGTGGGCAGCGCCGTAGTCCCCGTTCTCCTGCGCGCTCCGGGCACGTTCCAGCGCTTTGAACACCGAGGGATCGATGCTCTGCGCCGCTTGAGCCGATACAGCAAACAACAATGAGATCAATAACAGCAAACGGGGCATGTCAGGGTTCTCCTTGCAGGCGGAAATGCAGGGTCTTAACCGCTTCGCGCGATACCGCCGAACCGTTTTCGGTGCGCGCTGCGAAACGCCAGCGGGCGGCGGCACGGCGGGCCTCGCGATCGAACACGTTGGGCGGCGAAGCCTCCATCACGCGAATATTTTCGACCTTGCCGGCGGCGGTGATGGTAAACGCGAGCGTGATATGGCCCTCGATACCGCGTTGGCGCGCCCGATAGGGATATTCGGGACGCACATCATTGAGCGGCATGACCTCCTGCTCCGGTCCGGACTGGGACGCCGTCTCGTCCGCTGACGGCGCTGCCGGTGCCGGGGGTGCTGCCGGAGCAGAGGCGGCCGTGAGTCCCGCGAGGCTGGGCACCGGAGCACGTGCAACCGACACACCGGTATCGATGTTCGGCAAGGGCAGATCGAGCTTCGGCAGATTGGCACTCGGCGTCGCCATGCTCGGTGTCGGCGGCGTGGGGGTCTGCGGTGTCTTCGGTGGAGGCGGTTGCGGTGCCTGCTGCCGCGAGCGGGTCGCAGTGCTTTCGTTGCGGTTGTCCATCCGCACGAAATTGGCGATGGCAACCGGGTCGTCGGTCACCTCGCTACGGGGCGGGCTGACCATGCTCAGCATCAGGGCGAACAGCAACAGCGCCACCACGCAGGCAGCGATCAAGGACAACCCGACGCGGGTCAGTCCAGAAACCATCACTGCGCGCCCGAACTGGCGGCCAGGGCCACGTCCCGGACCCCGGCGAGACGCGCCTGATCCATCACCTGGACCACCAGCCCCGTGCGTGCATCCTGATCGGCCTGCACCACCACTGCGCCTTCCGGCTGGTCGACGCGCAGGCGCTCGACGTGCGCCCGCACGCTGCGTACATCCACGGCCTGCTTGTCGATCCAGACCTGACCATCCGCGGTCACCGCAATCAAGATGTTGCCTTGGTCCTGGGCGCTGGCGGTGTCAGCCTGCGGGCGTTGGACCTCGACACCGGATTCCTTGATGAAGGAGCTGGTGACGATGAAGAAGATCAGCATGATGAAGACCACGTCGAGCATCGGCGTCAGGTCGATGCCGGTGTCTTCTTCCTGCTGGTAGTGGTGACGGCGCATACGCATCCGTTGATCCTCAATCGTGACGCAGCTGGTCGGCCAGCCGGTCGAGCGCCTGGCGTGAAAGACGTTCGAGACGCGCCAGGCTGAACAGTCCAGTGATGGCCAGCACCATGCCGGCCATGGTCGGCAGGGTCGCCTGCCAGACGCCGGCGGCCATGCCGCGAGGGTTGCCGGTGCCGTTGAGCGCCAGCACATCGAACACCGCGATCATGCCGCTGACGGTGCCCAGCAATCCGAGCAGCGGATACATCGCCACCAGCGTCTTGCTCATGCGCAAGGGACCGACCAATTGCTGCTGGGCCTGCGCCAGCCAGGCACTGCGCACGGCACGCTGCCAGCTACCGGGCTCGCTGCCCAGGCGTGACCAAGCCTGGCGGCGGGCTTCCACCCAGCGCGGAAACACCCGGCGCATGAACCACAAGCGCTCGAACACCAGCGTCCAATACAGCACGCACAGCGCAGCCAGCGCCCACATCACCGCGCCGCCCGCGGCCATGAAGTCGAGCAGCGCATAAGCGCTGTCGACCAGCCGCAGCCATTGGCCGTGCAGATCAGTCACGACGCGGCGTCCGCGACAGATGCAGCGCGATCAGCCCCGCGCTTTGCTGTTCGAGCAGCTGGATCAGCGCCTTGCTGCGGCTGGCCAGCAGGCTGTGCAGAAACAGCAGCGGAATCGCCACCACCAGGCCCAGCACGGTGGTGACCAGGGCCTGGGAAATACCGTCGGCCATCAGCCGAGAGTCGCCGCCACCACTCTGGGTGATGGCCTGGAAGGTCACGATCATGCCGGTCACCGTACCCAGCAGGCCGAGCAACGGCGCGACGGCGCTAAGCAGCTTGAGCAGTGACTGGCCGTGCTCCAGTGGCGGTGTTTCTTGAAGGATCGCTTCGTCGAGCTTGAGCTCCAGGGTCTCCAGATCCGACAGCTGCGGCTTGGGTCCGAGCACGCCGATGATGCGCCCCAGCGGATTGTCGTCACGCGGTTGATTGAGCGCGCGCGCCTGCCGACTCACTGCTCGCCCAACCCGTGCCAGGTAGACCATGCGCCAGATGGCGAGGATCAGGCCGACGGCGCCCAGGGCAAGAATCACCCAACCGACCAGCCCGCCCTGCTGAACGCGGTCCCACAGTTGTGGCTGACGCTGCAGCTGAGCCAGCAACGAGCCGCGGGTCGGGTCGATCGGCAAAGCGGATAACGCGTCATTGCTGTTCAGGTAGTCGCTGACCATTCCCACGCCCGAAGGCTGGCGGCTGGGCGTCAGCAGCTCGCGAGCGTCACTGTCGTAGCGCAGGAAGCTGTCCTCAGTGAACGCCGAGAAGTTGCCGACACGCAGCACCGATTGCTCGCTGCGCTGCCCGTCGACACCCACTACCGGCAGTTCGACGCGCTCGATCTGACCGCTGGCCGTGAGGTCTTCAAGCAGGGTCATCCAGAAACTGTCCAACTCCTCCGCCGATGGCAGCGTGCGGCTTTCCGCCAATGCCCGCAGACGCTGCAGGCGCTCCGGGTCTTGCGCGTTGAGCAGGCTGTCCTGCCATTGACCGGCGATATCGCCAGCGCTCTGCCGCACCACACCGAACAGTTCGCCAAGGTGTCCAACCCGCTGCGCCAGCAGTTTTTCCTGTTCGGCCAGTTCGGCTTCCTGGCGGTCGAATTCAGCTTTCAGGCGCTCGGCTTCGGCTTTCTGTTGTTCAAGCGCGGCATTGGCGCGTGCCAGCAGTTGGGCTTGCTCGCTGCGATTCCGGATGAAGGCCTGCTCGCGCGCTTGCATGGCATCGACTTCCGCGGCCCGCTCGCTGCGAATGCGCTGCAGCAGCTGATCAGGACTCAAGGGTTCGGCAGCCTGAGCCATTGTTGGCAACAAGCCGATGAGCAACAACGTCAACCAGCGGCTCATTGCGCAGCCTCCTTGACCAGGGTCTTGATGGGCAGCTCGAGCCAGGCTGGGGCTTGCTGTTGCCGAGCAATGGCGATGGCCTTGGTGATTGGCCGACGCGCGTTGCCATCGAGTACTTCCCAGGCACGGGTCTGCGGATTCCACCAACCGCTTTCGTGAGCATCCAGCGTCTGGTAATACAGCATGGTCCGCCCCAGGCGCAGGAACTCGACGCTGCGGCTGCCACCTTCGACCGGCAGCTCGCCGCGCCAGGCTTCCAGGGTGCGTCCGTAATCGCTCTCGATCTGATAGGCCTCGAGGATGCGCCGGTATTTCTCAGCGAGACTGACGTCTGCGCGCGCCTGCATGTCCTGCAGGCTGGCGAGGCGATCGGCGCGCTCGTCGGGGAGGAACGGAAGGTCTGCCGCAATGAACTCCTCGAGCACCTCGATCATCCGCCCCATCTGCGGTGCAACGGCTGCCTGGGTGCGTTCGATGCTGTCCAACTGACGCTGGAATCCGTCCAGTTCCTTGCGCTGCGCAGCGGTCAGCTCGACCAACTGCTCGTTGTAGGCCGTCAAGGCCTCCGCCTGCTGAACGGCGTTGCGGTATTCGGCGAGCATCTGCCGCGTCGCATCATCGAGCTGCTCGATACGCGCCTGCGACGCCTTGGCTTCTGCAGCCAGCTGCTGGCTTTCTTCCAGCGCAGCGTCCAGCGGCGCTGCATGGAGCTGCACGCAGCAGGGCAACACGGCGACCGCCAAGAGGCGGGGTATAAGGGCTTGCATTGATGGGTCCTTGCAGACGAAGGTCAGACCAGAAAAGAGAACCATTATCATCCGTATCCGCAAAAGAAGACAACCCGGACAATACGTCGCAGCCCGAATAAAGCAGAACGTTTCGTTGAGCTGGATCAAAGTCGTCGAGCCCGCACGCCCTACCATGGCCACCAGTTGCAACACACCATGTCTGGATGGAGTTCCATTATGCGTAAGACTCTGTTTACCGCGTCCTTGCTTGCCGTAGCCCTCGCCTCCCCTTTCGCCCAGGCCTATCAGGCGGGCGATGTGATTGTCCGTGCTGGTGCGATCACTGTTGATCCGCGCGAGGAAAGCGACGACATCTATGTAGGCGCGCTGTCCACGAGCGTTGCAGGGACCAAGGCCACCCTCGATAGCGATACCCAGCTGGGCCTGAACTTCGCCTACATGGTTACCGACAAAATCGGCATCGAATTGCTCGCCGCTAGCCCTTTCACCCATGACGTCGGTGTTGCTGGCATGCCCGGCGGTTTTGCAGCGTTGAACGGCAAGCTGGGCGAGCTCAAGCAACTGCCGCCGACCCTAAGCGTCATATACTACCCGCTCGCCAGCAAGTCAGCGTTCCAACCCTACGTAGGCGCTGGCATCAACTACACCTGGTTCTTCGATGACAAGCTCAGCAGCGAAGCCGAGGGCAAGGGCTTCAGCGGCCTGGACATGGATGACTCATGGGGTCTGGCTGCACAAGTGGGCATGGATTACATGCTGACCGACAATGTAATGCTCAACGCCCAGGTTCGCTATATCGACATCGATACGGAAGGCACAACGAACTACGGCGGCGCCAAGGTCAAAATCGATGTGGACGTCGATCCGATGGTGTACATGGTCGGTCTCGGCTACAAGTTCTGAAGCCGTCGGCATAGCCGACTCTCAGACAAAGACAAAGGCGCCTCTCGGCGCCTTTTCCATACCCGCGGAAACCGCTACAAACCGAGCAGTTTCGCCAGACCGTCGCGCATTCCGGTAGCAGGCTCGGGTAACCGATAGCGCTGTAGCAGCCGCGCATTGTTAGCTCGCGAATGACGGATATCTCCCGGTCGCGCCGCCTGGTACTTCACCTCGGGCAATCCGCCCAGCACATCGCCAACCGCATCGAGCAGCTGGTTCAACGAGGTCGCCTGGTTCAGACCAACATTTACAGCGCCCGCTTCCAGCACCGGCATCTCCAGCGCCTGCAGCAGCAGCTCTACCAGATCGCCTACGTAGAGGAAATCGCGGGTCTGTTCTCCATCCCCATAAACAGCAATAGGCAATCCCTGCTTTGCCCGCTCGGTAAAAATGCTGATCACACCTGAATAGGGGGAGGATGGATCCTGCCGCGGGCCGTAGATATTGAAGAAGCGCAAGACGGCCGGCTCAAGCCCATGCTGACGCCGGTAGAAATCAAGATAGTGCTCACTGGCCAGCTTGTCCGCCGCGTATGGAGTCAAGGGCGCCTTGGGCGTGTCCTCGTCGATGGGCTGGCCTTCGCCATTGTTGCCGTAAATCGCCGCGCTGGAGGCGAAAACAACCCGGCGTACGCCCGTCTCACGCATGGCCTCACAGAGATTCAGCGTGCCGACCAGATTGCTCTGGTGCGTGCCAACCGGGTCATCGACCGAAGCCTGTACCGACGCCACCGCGGCAAGGTGCACCACGGCGCGACAGCCCTGAACTGCGCTGCGCATGGCTTGTGCATCCGCCACATCAGCCACAATCAGCTCGACGCTCGGATCATCCGGTAAATTGCTGCGTTTTCCGCTGGACAGGTTGTCCAGCACCCTAACGGAGTAGCCTCGCGCGACAAGCGCATCGATAAGGTTGGAGCCGATGAAACCGGCGCCACCGGTAACCAGAATCGGTAAGTCAGCCATGTCGATAGTAGCGCTCCAGCAGGCTCGGCAGCCCGGTGCGCCAGGCGCGCGGCTTGATGCCGAAGGTATTGAATATCTTCTTGCACGCCAGCACGCCATGCTGCGGCTCGTCCGCTGCATCCGCGCAGGCGGCGTGGGCGACGGGCGTCAGGCGCTCAACCGCCAGCTGGCGATGATTAGCCGCTTCGGCCAGAAGCGCCTGGCCAACCACCAACGGGGTTGACGCCTCGTGCCCACCATAGTGATAGGTGCCCCACAACGGCGCCTCGCAATCGAGCTGCTTCAACACCGCCAGGATGACCCGCGCAGCATCTTCAACAGGCGTAGGATTGCCGCGACGATCATCAGCGAGACACAGCTCGTCGTTCTGCTCAAGACGCTGGAGGAACCGACCCAGCAAGCCATCTGAGCTATCGTCGAGCAACCAGCCAAACCGTAGCAATACGTGCCGAGGGCAAAGCGAACGCACACTCTGCTCCATACGCCAAAGCGCGCAGCTTCGCGCGTCCAGTGGTGCCACCTCGTCTTTTTCGCTGTAGGAGGTGGTTCTGGCCCCGTCAAAGACGCGGTAGCTGGACGGTTGCATCAGTACAAACTGATGATGCTGGCCCAGCTCGGCCAGGCGCTCGATTGCGCGCTCTTGACTGGCGAGCACCGCTTCATCGACACGCCCGCTCTGGAACCAGTCGAAGTAATAGGCGAGGTTGATCACGACATCCGGACGGTTATCGTCGAGCAACGTAGTCAGACTTGGCGCATCCCAGCCCTGACTGGGCGGGCGCGGCGCGAGGAAGCCGATGTCCTCCTCGGCACCCAGGCGGATAAGCGCCTGACCCAGGGCATTACCGCCGCCCAACAGCATCAGGCGCATTCGCATGGAGTGAACTCTAGAACGGCAATGAGCACCTGACACCCAAGCAACATATAAAATCCTTTGTATTTCAGCAACTTGCAGCACATAACCGCATTCTCGTAAATAATTTCGTAAATTTTTAGACTTTAGAGCGCCTAAAACTTTACGAAATGACATGATACCCGTAGGGGCTGCAGAAGGTACCGCGACCGCGGATACCCCCTTTGCCTTTTCGATCGCAGAATGCGACGACTCTGCTCATGAATGCTGATTAGGCGGCCAGCTACCCCGTTCCTACGGCAGAGCGGTAGGCATACATAGCCATCCTATGTGAATCTGAGGACCGCAGGCCAGTGCTCTAAACTGGAAAATTCCTTAATTAGAGAGCCGGGTGGCATCGACGCACCCAGCAGCCAAGCGCTTGGCTGAACAGGGAGATGGCCGGCTCGCTTCTGCCTGCTCTCTCAAGAGCGCCTGCTTTTGGCCGGTTAGCGACGGCATGACTTCGACCGTCGCTATACATGCTCACAACTCTCATTGTGTGAGTGCCACACATGACTGCATCAAGGCCAGTGGCTTACACCCAGCCTTTGACGATACGAGCGTATTGACGAGTGAATATATGGCCTGAGGTATGCAGCCGGCTCGGAATAAGGCAGTCTTCGCTGCGGAGCCCTGCTTGCTTCCCTAAGCGATTGGCACACTCAATCTTGCGCGGCAGGTTCCTCATCGGCTGCGTAGACAAGAATATCGGGCAGGTGCAGTCCGACAAAAAACAAGAAAGAAAAAGCTTTAAGACTGTTCAGTTCAGTTCCGTAGTCAGATATTTCACCATGCATGACTTGGTGTCGATTCAACGCAGTAAAAGCACTTCCCGAAGCCGTGCTAACTGCTTGCCTTTGTTTTGCGGACTTAAATAGATCATTTGCATGTAAGTTCAGGAGAGGGTGTACTAAATCCAGCGATTGAGGGCTCTTAGAAAATCGAGCCTTGAGCCACTTTGCCGCCCGGGTTTGGTCCTCATTTCGCCCAGCCTTCTGCAATGCAGACTCGGTTTCAGTGACTTCAGAAAGAATTCCATCGGCCTGAGAAAGCAAGACAGGAATCGATAGTAGATAACCGCTTCGGCTTGCTAGTTTGTGAGCCTCCAGCGCAGCACTAATAGCCTCCAGTCGGTGTGGATAGCAGCTCATTAGAGCGGTTGAGAATTCTTCTAAATTGTCTCGATGGTATTGGGCTAGAAATTCATCCAGGTCGCATGCCTCTCGCCCCTCCACTCCATCGACTAGCTCTAGCACATCCTGAAGTGAACCATTCCAGCCAAAGAACCATCCTTGCTCTGCTGCAAGATGCATCGCGTTTTTAGAACGAAGCGGTAGCTTTTCAAGCTTGGCTTGGACGGCCTTCCAGTCAATCTTGGACAGGGTTTCTAGCACAGGCCAGGCCTGCCGCATTGCCCCCTGCCACTTTCGCTCAAACTCTTTGGCGAATGCTTGGAAGCTGGTTACGTAAGTGTTTGCGTAATTTTGAACGGTGCGAAGCGATTCCCCTATGGCTGGTATATATGGTTGAAGGGTCTCAACCAAAGCTTTGGCCGCTGCTTCGTTACGGGCATCCTGCTCAGCACTGCTCTCAGTTTCCTTAACCATCTCACACCCCTTAGTCGTTTCACCGCGAACCTAATCCTTAACATGCCCTATGTTCAGCCAAAGTCGTTAGCGTGTGCTCCCGAAATCAGGCTCGGCCCCTCCAGCAATGAGTCTTCATATCACGGTCATCAGGCCCGCACGGTTCGCGGATTTTTCCACCCCGACAAATCGGTGCTTTTTTGTCCACCCTTTTTGGCTAGAAAGCAGGCAAAACGAACGCCTAACGTGTTGTTTTTCCCCGCGTCCACGGCCTGAAGAAAAGGTGGCAAGGTGGACACGGCAATGCTCCCTAGCACCTGGCCAGACACTCCACAACCCGCGCCGCAACCGACCCTAGCGTGCTTACAAGGAGGGGGGAATTTCCTGGAGCCTCATAAGCTCGACACCGTGCTCCCAATCGTTCTTACACGCTTGCGAAATTAAAAAATCGATAACTGACCTCTCGCCCATAGCCCTAGCAACTTGGGCAGGGTATTCCTCCGTTTATCCCTGAAACTCGCTTAATCGATATAATCTTTTTAAAACAGTTAGTTAACTGTTACGTTCAAACGTCCCCTACAGCGAAAACCGCTAATAAACCCGCTCCCCTCGGGTTTTCTTGTTTCCGTATATCCCATATGGCCAGGTGCGTTCGGTTACCTCTCCGGTAGAGAGATCCGCAACGGGTCAGCAGCCGCCAGGGCGATGACCGCTTCTGGCCAATAGTTGTCTGTAGGCCCGCATCAGGTATCAGTGAAAGCAGGGGCTTCATCCTTCATCCGCTGAGTCTGCTTTCAACTCCCAGATGCCGCATGATGCAAGGCCTACAGTATGCGCGCTGCGAAGGGGTGGTGAGAGAGGTCGTCGAATGTTCAACAGGGACAGCTCAAATGCTATAATTTGGCTTTTTAATTGGTGGTGCCCCTTGAAACTGGCTTGGATTATTGCCTCAATTTGCACTTCCTCGTTGTTCGCGCTGTTGGGGCTTACAGCAGGAATTAATTTAAACCCATCCTCCACCGTTCATTTTGTTCCTGATTGGGGGAGTGTAGGCGACTGGGTATCAGGTATCGGGGCTTTGCTTGCCGTTGCTACGGCCCTGTGGCAGGTACATCGTCAACAGGAGCGTGAGAAACCACGGATAATTATGCATTACGATATGAAATCCAGCGGAATTGCATTGGGAATTGTGTCAGAAGGACACGCCCCAGTGACTATCTTAGGCGCTCATATTGAACATGACCACTTGGATTCAATAGATCTTGCTGAACGGCTTCCAAAAGGCAGTGCATTCCCTCAGCGGTTAGATAGGGGAGAAGTAATGCAGTTCCTGAGCCTCAGCCAAACTGACGTTATCTCGTTAGGCAAAGATCTTATTCGGCCTCGCTTAGTAACTATGCAAGCAGCAGGTGAGGAGCCAGTTATTTACCTGAAGGGCGTTAATGAGGATTACTTCACCCAGCTCAGTACTATTCTCCAATCCAAAGCCAAACTCTATGTCAAAACGCCACTCTCCTTGAAGGAACTGGCATTACCTAACGAGTTGTATAGGCATATTTTGAGTGAAGCCCTAGGGGACGTTCGGAGAGAGGCGATCAAGCGGCTCGAAACTCAAAGGCGAAATGCTAGAGAAGTCTGTAAAATGCTTGAAGACTCTAGTTCGAAAACTGAACACCGCTAGCGATCGCAATCGTTTCTAGCCTGCTTAAGACCTGGCAGAATGGGAATACTAAGAGAGCGGAGTCTCATTGAAGCGTCCGCTTCTGGCCGGCTCCTGGCTGTCGCCTACAAGCAGGAACCGGCTAATAGCTGCCGTGGCGATGAAGTTTCAGTGCGGCTCTTGGTAGGTGTGGGCTTGGAGCCCGGCTACTTTGATCAAGTGTCGAACCTCTGGTGACTGACTTATCGGCCACCTCAACTCCAGCACACTTCAATCCTGTTTCATCGCCATTCGCGCTGGGGGGTACTACGCTCAATTCGACCCATTTTAGCCTGTCGTTCGTACGCTCTTTGCCGCTTTTGGTGAATTTATCACCGTTATAAAAGCACGTGTTGGGCTTGAGGATATATAGGTAACATTCGCCTGGTTCGACGTCATCAGTTTTTTGCGACTGAGAGGCACTTAACTGGTGTTGACCACGAAATGGAAGGAGGGAGAATGGGTTTGTACGGCGGGTACATAGAGAGACTGGCCAGGAAAGTAGAGGCTCGTCTGCAGGATATTGAAGCGATCTACAACTTCGACTTAGGGGACGAGTTTGAACTCGCAATCTGCGCTCTGTTAGAGGGTCTACTGCCCGCGAAATATGGCGTATGTCGAGGGTTTGTCGTTGCTGAGGACGGCTCAACCGCTGGGGATGACGTTATAATCTACGACAGGATGGCTAGCCCCATTTTGCGTTCTGGCATGAGCCGTCAGTTTCCAGTCAAGGAGCAAATTCCGGTTGATGCGGTGTTTGCCTACATCGAGTGCAAGCATTCTATATCCGATCCGACTGTCCTAGAAAAGGCCATCAGCCAAACCGAAGCCGTGAAGAGATTGGTGCTGACCCGGCGATCTCTATCCAATCCTGACTACGAGGCAGAAGGGCCAAGATACGGCAATAAGATACGTGACTGGCCGAGAGAGTTTCCGCCGCTCAAGAACCAACCGTTTTGCGCAGTGTTTTCTCGCAAATATTCTTCTGACGTTGCCCCTTCCGCGCACAGCTGGGGATGAGTACACGCCAGATTTGCTGATTCTCGGGAATGACTACATCGCGACTCAGAGCATTAATCTAGGCCCAGACGGGATCAAGTCGTCGCTCTTCTATGACGCCAAATATTGGTCGGGGCTTCGTGTGGAGCCGGCCGTGGGTAATGCGTACGGCCTGGGGCTTGTAGTGCTCCTTCAAGCGCTGAGTTGGATTGATTTGCTTCCGATTGATTGGTCTCGAACTCTCAACACGTCACTCCTGCAAAATTTGCTCAATCGCAAGGCCTGACACCAAGCAATTTTATTTTAATCGCCCGCCTGAAGTCGCAGGTGATTACCTTGATTATTTGGGGGGACAAGTCGTTTCTGCGCTTAGGGTTACGGTCCTCGGATTGATCCACATGACAGTGATGGTCTAACTAAATAAGGCAATGAGCCATCTGTAATCTGGACGCAGAGAGGCTATTGCCATAAATTCCGTGGTCAAAGCTGCCATGGATGTCGAGATGGAACCTAATGACGCTGGCGGAGTCGCTGCCAAGCACGGCTTCATCTTCCAGGATTGTGTCGCCGCCTATTACGTCACTCAGATGCTGCGTGACAAAAAAATTCAACGTATTCGATGTGAAGTCACAGACGATATTGATGTCGTCTGTGACGACTTCGTCGAATTCGTGCAGGTGAAAACGACCACGAAGGCCCATTGGGCAAGAAACGATCTTTTAGTCCTCAGCAAAGGTGCCGACAAAAAGAAGATACCAAGCAGTTCAATCATGCATAAGTCCATGCAGAGCGAACCCTCACTTACCGTGCCTAGAAAATTCAGGATCGTCACAGAGCATCCGGTCAATGTCACTCTTGAGTACTTGCTCATCAACCATGACGAGCGCGCCGGAAAACCTGGGCGCGAAGATCTAGTCGACTACCTGAATGGTAAGAGCAACAGCTATGTCGCCCCCAGTGGAGTGAACGTAGCGGCCTGGGTAGACGCTACTCTCTGGCAAGTGCTCCGAACCATGCGCGAGATCGAACTGCTGGGTATGAGCAACATACGAAGAGCGGCGTATGACCTTCACGGTGTGATATTGAGCACCGAGGCATCGGCAGAGGACATCTGGCGAGACATTCTGGACACGGTTACCCGCAAAGGAGCTTTGTCGCGCAGAATCCACTCCGTCGACAGCAAATCCTACCTTCGCGCAGATTTGAATAAGTGGTTCGAAGTCCTGGTCGAGCAGGATCAGAAGCGAGCTGGACGTAAGGTCTACGTCAAACGCCAGCTACCTCATATCCTAGTTCCGTTTCGCAATCCGCTTGCTACCTCTTGCGCCAGGCGGACTGG
>NZ_JAMOIE010000025.1 GCF_024448935.1 Stutzerimonas stutzeri | reverse complement strand
AGTGTCGATACAAACACTGCCGTCTAGCTCCATTTCAAGTGTCGAGTGGCTGACTTTGAATTGCTCATGGAGTACTCGTTTTAAATCGGTCTTCACTCGTTCGATATCAGGCAGACTAGCCTTCTTTATGACAACGTGGGCTTCCAATGCAATTGTATGTTCCGCGATTTCCCAAACATGTACGTGGTGAACACTCTCAACATCGTCTACTTGCTCCATGACGTTGATTATATCGGCGATGGAAACTCCTTCTGGTGCGCCCTCCATCAACAAGTGAATGGTTTTAGGCAGCATGCTAAAGCCCTGCCAGAGCACGTAACCAGCAATCATCAATGTCACTACAGTATCCGTCCAGTACCAGCCGTACAGAAGAATCAATGTCCCGGCGACAACAACGCCGACGGAGGCTAGTGCATCCGATACATTATGCAGGAATGCCGCCTTTATATTCATGCTGTCCTTAGACATTGTGTAGGTGAGCAAGGCCGTGGCGATATCTACAATCAAGGCTATTCCCGCCACCACGACCACTGTCCAACCCTCAATAGGCTGAGGGGAATATAACCGACCTATAGCCTCGTAAATAAGGTAGAGACCGATGATAATCAACGAGACCAAGTTGATTAAGGCCGCTATGGTTTCACTGCGTCGGTAGCCGAAGGTTTTAAAAGCATCCGGCGGCCTGCGACCGATCTTACGCGCGATTAGCGCAATAACCAGTGATGCGGCATCGCTCAAATTATGTAGCGCGTCAGCTATAAGCGATAAGCTGCCAGAAAGTATTCCTCCAACAACTTGTGCCAGAGTTAACGCAGCATTAACGCCAATGGCAGCGATTAAACGCTTATCGCCTATGGCTTCGGTGTTATGGTTATGTTCGTGGGCCATTGGTTTTTACCGCTCCTAAAAAATAAAGTAAGACAAGGGTAGGAAAACCAAACGACCGCCCATAATAGCTAATTAGGCAATACTAGTGCCTATACCATCTGGCCTTCCAAACCACACTGACAGAAATGCGACCACTCTCAAGCGAGTTCGTGCATTATCGTCTGAAACTTGCCGATAACTGGCCGATCCCTCTCAAACGTTAAACGACGTTGCTCGCTAATGATAGATGATACGGCGTCAATCCGAGGATGACAAAATTGTAATCTTCCAATCATTCTTTTCGTAGGATAGGCCCTTGCAGATTGGTGCGCCTCGGTGCTGACATGACGAAGCAAGGCGCTCATGTCACCGCGCAATGGAAGCATTACATTTCAATAATGTAATGCTTGGCTCATGCTGCTGTTAGCTTCAATCACGCAAAATTCATTCGAACCTGCAGGGCTCAGCGAGAAAGCTCAGCAAGCCACCTTTGAATTTAGCGAGGACTGCCCTATGAATCTGTTGAAAGCTATTGTTGTTGGTTTGGTAATTTTCGGCTCCGCATCGTCTTATGCAGGAGATGGATACGACCGTTCAATGAAATTTAATGAAAAATTCCGAGCAGATCAAAAGCGAATTCACGGAACCGAATCCGCCGAAAAAAAAGCAAACGAGTTGAAGGTTAATGATATTCGCCAAGATCAGAACAACACGGAAATTAAGAAAGAAACCAAAGCTGACTAACCGCTTCATATCTGAACGATATTCGCCTCCGGCAGCTTCCAAGCTCCTTTGGAAGCAGTTGCACTCTAAGCGCCTTCGGGGCGCTTTTTTGTTTCCATAACTTGCCCGCAACATCGCTACCAGCGAATCGCCCTTGATTTATAAAAGCCGTTTCGTTTAAGTCAGGCCGCCATCGCCTGATCTGTTGTTATTAGCCTTCGCAAGGATCATGTCCGAGTGAGCTGAACAGACGCTGTGGCGTACAGCGCACCCATGTCTGGGTCGCTATCTCAAAGGCCTCACGGTTCGCCCATGATTGACGGTGTCAGCTCGGCCTTGCACAGCCCGCTGATCGTTCCAGCCAGGGCTTTGTCGTAGCTATCGCCCTTTGCTGCCGACCGGGGCAGGTCAGTCGCTGTTTGCATAATCCTTCGTCAGCTCACCGTGGGTGAAAGCCATCAGGTCAAGGACGCGTATGTAGCGAAAGTCATACGCACTAAGCGCTGAGCAATTTTTTATTTACCGCTTAGATGCATCAGACTGCGCCACAAAGGCTGTGCTGTCCGCTGCGCCGCTAATGAAACTGCGCTCCGATAATTAACGCGCCCCGTTCTCGCTAGCTAGCAAGAACGGGGCGTTGTGTGCCGCCATCCAATCTCTAGCTTGTTCTGTCAGCGGCCAACGCGATTTCTTGCTCCGCCAATTCGTCTTCGCGTCGATGAGCCATCTGGTAGAGCAACGGCAAAACTAATAGCGTTAGCACCGTTGAGGAGAGAATCCCCCCGATCACCACCGTCGCAAGGGGACGTTGTACCTCTGCACCGGTACCCACATTCAAGGCCATTGGAACGAACCCGAGTGAAGCCACTAAGGCTGTCATCAATACCGGTCGTAGCCGGGTAAGGGCACCTTCGCGGATCGCAGTGTCCAGAGGTAAACCTTGCTCCCGTAGGCTACGGATGAAGGAGATCATTACCAGGCCATTTAGAACGGCGACGCCTGACAGAGCAATAAAGCCAACACCTGCTGAAATGGACAATGGGATATCTCTGAGCCACAGCGCAACAATGCCTCCGGTGAGCGCAAATGGAATCCCTGTAAAGACCAACAAACCGTCTTTGACATTGTTGAACATCATGAAAAGCAGAATGAAGACCAGGAGCAGCGCCACGGGGACGACAATCTGCAGCCGCTTCGTTGCCGATTCAAGCTGCTCAAAGGTACCGCCCCAGTCGATCCAATAACCTGCCGGGATATCTACCTGGGCCTGGATTTTCTGTTCTGCCTCAGATACGAATGATCCAATGTCACGACCACGGACGTTTGCACTGACGACAATTCGCCGTTTCCCTTCTTCTCTACTGATCTGATTCGGACCGGGGGCCAAATCCAGGGTGGCCACCTCGCCGAGGGGGATATAACTTATGGTGCTGTTTAATTCCCTTGGAAGGGCAATTGGAAGCCGCTCAATTGCGGCGAGATCGCTGCGTATCTCGTCCGGTAAACGAACCACGATATCGAAACGCCGATCTCCTTGAAACAAGGTGCCGGCCTCTCGGCCACCGATAGCTACTGCAACCGCTTGCTGGACGGTATCTAGACTCAGGCCGTATCGTGCGATCTGATCGCGATCGATATCAATCGTGAGCATAGGAAGGCCAGTCGTTTGCTCGACCGTAACCTCGGAGGCGCCTGGTACTTGTCCTAGCACCTCGGACACTTCCGCCGCCGTGCTGTTAAGAACCTCCATGTCATCACCATAGATTTTCACGGCTACAGCGGCACGAACACCGGAAATCAACTCGTTGAAACGCAGCTGAATAGGCTGGGAAAACTCGTAGTTATTGCCCGGTAACTCAGCGGCGGATGCTTGGACCTCGCTTAAGAGTTCGTCGCGCGGCTTGCCTGAATCCGGCCACTGTTCTTGAGGTTTCAGCATGACGTAGCCGTCGGAAATGTTTGGTGGCATGGCATCGGATGCCACCTCCGCAGTGCCAGTACGCGCAAAAATCCGCTCGATCTCTGGAAACTCTTCCATAAGCTTTCGTTCCAGCTGCTGCTGCATCTCTAAAGACTGACTAAGACTGGTAGCCGGTACACGAAGAGCTTGGATAGCGAAGTCTCCTTCATTGAGGCTAGGCACGAACTCACTACCCATACGTGCCCCTACGAGGCCGGAAAGTACAACTGCAACTACGGCAAAGGTGAGCACTACTGGCTTGTTGGCCATCACCGCATCGAATGCAGGTGCGTAGGCCCGTTTAGCATTGCGGATTAGAAAGTTTTCCTTCTCTGTAACACGCTTGCCGATAAAGAGCGCAACGGCTGCCGGGACGAACGTCACCGAGAGAATCATCGCTCCGAATAGCGCTGTCACTACGGTAAACGCCATGGGCGTGAACATCTTACCTTCTACCCCTGTAAGGGCGAATATCGGCAGATATACGATCATAATGATCAGCTGCCCATAGAGAAGAGGCCGACGCACTTCCTTTGCCGCAGCGAACACTTCATGAAGCCGTTCGGACAGCGTTAATGCCCGCCCGTGATGGGACTGAGCGTGAGCAAGTCGACGCACGCAGTTCTCAACAATCACCACGGCACCATCGATGATGATGCCGAAATCCAATGCGCCTAAGCTCATCAGGTTGGCGCTGACCTCGTTGGCTACCATGCCGGTGAACGTAAAGAGCATCGCCAGCGGTATAACAAGTGCGGTTAGGATCGCCGCCCGAATATTACCCAAGAAGAGAAAAAGTATAACCACAACAAGAATGGCACCCTCAGTGAGGTTCTTCTTAACGGTGGATATAGCTTTGTCTACGAGTACAGTTCTATCGTAGACAGTAATCGCCTTTACGCCCTCTGGAAGCGAAAGGTTTATCTCTTTCATCTTGTCATCGACAGCCCGAGAAACTACCCGGCTGTTTTCACCGATAAGCATGAAGGCCGTACCTAGAACCACTTCGCGGCCATTCTCGGTGGCTGCGCCAGTACGGAGCTCCTTTCCAACCTCGACCGTCGCAACGTCGCGGATACGTACTGGGGTACCGTCAACGTTGCTAATAAGGGTATTGCGGATGTCCTCTACTGACTGCATTTGTCCTGGAGCACGAACAAGATACTGCTCGCCGCGTTTTTCAATATATCCGGCACCTAGATTGTTATTGTTTTGCTCAACCGCCTCGATCAGATCTTGTAGTGTCAGTCCAAACGACCGCAAAGTGTCTGGATTGGGGGCGATCTGATATTCCTTTGCATATCCTCCGATCGTATTGATCTCAGTGACGCCTGGTACATTGCGGACTTGCGGTTTGATGATCCAATCTTGAATCTCACGCAAGTCAGCAGAGGTATAAGGCGTACCGTCCGATTTGGTGGCACCTTCCTCAGCTTCAACCGTCCAAAAATAGATTTCGCCAAGCCCAGTGGAAATAGGGCCAAGTGTCGGAGTGACGCCTTCAGGAAGCTGATCTTTGGCCCCACCCAGGCGCTCGTTTACAAGTTGGCGGGCAAAGTAGATATCAGTGCCTTCTTCAAATATAACTGTGATTTGAGAAAGTCCATATCGAGACAAGGAACGCGTCTGCTCGAGCTTGGGCAGCCCGGCCATTACCGTCTCGAGCGGGTAGGTAATGCGCTGCTCCACTTCCAGCGGGGAATAACCTGGCGCTGCAGTGTTGATTTGCACCTGTACGTTGGTGATATCCGGGACAGCATCGATAGGCAGCTTTTGGTAGCTGTATGCTCCTAACGCTGCCATGCCAAGCACAGCTAGCATAACCAGCCAGCGATGCTCTATAGAAAAACGAATGATACGTTCGAACACGATTCTATAACTCCGTATCAGTGAGCATGCGAGGCGCTGGCTTTGCCAAGCTCGGACTTGATGATGAAGCTGTTATCCAAGGCATAGCGCGCTCCGGGCTGGAGGCCTTCCTTGATTTCAACCGCTTCACTATCGCTGCGACCAGTCACGATTGGCTGAGCGGCGAAGCCATGATCGGTCCGTACAAACACCACCGGACTATCTTCCAATGTGTGGATCGCATCGGGCTTAACTGCAACCGGCACGGACGCTCCGCCAGAGCCTACCCGCACTTTGACGAACAGGCCGGGGCGCCAAACACCTTCCGGGTTGGGAAGCGTGACCCGGGCGGTAGCGGCGCGGCTTTGCTGACCAACAAGTGAGCCGACATAAGAAACGGTGCCATTGGCACTGGACTCGAATGCTGTGGCTTCGATAACCGCGTTGCTGCCGACTCGTACCGCGCTGAGTGCATTGGCAGGAACGCTGATATCTGCCCAAACGGTAGAAAGATCGGAAATGATGAATATCTGGTCATCGGTATTGACTGACTCACCGAGAGTGATGTCCTTCTCAACGATCATCCCATCGAACGGCGCCCTGAGTTCGTAGCGGCTCAATGCGTCTGGCTTGCCAGCATCACTGCCAAGCGCTTGTAGCTGTGCGTTTGCATTCGCAACAGTCAGCTCTGCTTCCCGTAGAGCCTGTTGTGCCTGTAAATAATCCTGTTCTGCGGAAATACGCTCTTCCCACAGCTCCTTTTCGCGTCGATAGGTTTTCTGAGCCAATGCAAGACGTTTTTGTGCCGCGTAGAGCTCGCTTCTACGTTCCGACAGGTCAGTACTCGCGATCACAGCGAGTACTTGCCCCTGTTTCACCTGTTCGCCCAAATCGACTTTGACCGCTTCAACGACGCCTGAGAGACGAGGCACAACTTGCGCTGTGCGATCCTGGTTAAACGTAATTTCACCTGGCAGCTCGATTGCGCTTTTTATCTTTGCGGGCTGAGCAGTTGCCAGTGAGATGCCGGCGGCTAGGATTTGTGTCTCTGAGAGTTCTACCTCTGCTGTTTCAGTATGCTCCGCTCCCTCGGGCTCATCTTCATGCTCATCTTTCTCTGCCGCACCGACCTCGTGATCGCTATCGGCGCCTCCTTCATCATGGCCATGATCTCCTTCGGCTTCTGCATCCTCATCCGAATGCCCTTCATCCTCATGCTCCGATTCGTCACCATGCTCGCTATGTGCGTCGCCCGCATCGGGCACAGCTGGACTACTGCGAAGAAGCAATCCGCCAAGCATAAGTGCCACGCTTAATATGACGACGATCCAAAAAATCTGCTTCTTGTGACCAGCCAAGGAAGATGTATTCGATTTACTTTTCATATGGATTCCTATGGCTGAGTGGCCGAGGTGATAACGGCCGACCCATCTCCGACAATTCGCGAGATTTCTGCCGCCGCCTGGTTAGCTTGCGAGAGCGCAGACAGGTACTGAGATCGGGCTTGGAAAAGCGTGCGTTGAGCATCCAGTACGTCAAGGAACGTGAATTTTCCAAGTTCGAACCCCTTGCTGGCAGCTTCATAAGCGCTTTGGGCACTGGGGAGCATATCGTTGCGCAACAGTTCAAACTGCTGGCGAGCAGTGCGCAGCCGCATGTGCGCTTGGGAAAGTTCGCTTTTCAGGCGTATATGGACGGCGTTAAGCTCGTCCTGCGCCTGGTAGGCCCGTTCCTGTGCTGCTCCGATGTTGCCTTGGTTTCGATCAAACAACGGCAGGGGCATCGAGATACTCACCAGTCCCAGCGTGCCGTTATATTCATCTGAGCGTTGGGCACCTACGCTAACCGTCACGTTAGAAAAGCGATTCGTCCTTTCCAGCTCCAACGCAGCCCGACGTCTTTCAGCCTCCCGACGCGCGCGGGTTAGTTGGGCGGAATCGTTCAAACGGCTATAAAGCTCAGCTAGCTCGGGAAGAGGAGGCACTGCCTCTACCGGCTCTTTTACTCGCTCAAAGCGTGGCTGTGGATTTCCCCAGTTGGCCGCCAGCCGAGTGCGCGCAGCTTCGAGTTCAGCTGTGGCCTGGGCAAGCTCTACTTGCACTCCAGTAGCCGCAACCCGCGCCCGGGTTTCCTCTACGGGAGAGACCATGCCGGCCCTCACACGTCGATTGGCAACGTTCACAGCTTGCTTCGCAAGCTTTGAAGCAGCCTGAGCGAGGTCCAGCCGTTCTTGAGCAGTAAGCACATCGTAGTATGCACCCATCACTGCCCCCCTCAGTCGAGCTTGGGCGTCCTGTAGGTCGGCGGCCGCTACGTCCATGGCGCGTTGCGCTGCCTCAATACGAGCCGAACGTTTACCACCCAGCTCTATTTCTTGGCTCAGCTCAAGCGTCGTCTCGGGGGCATCACCTCGGATTCCGTCCTGGCTAGCGGACAATATTGGATTCGGACGTGCTCCGGCTTGGCTAATCAATGCGCGAGAAGCAGCCAGCTCACGTCTTGCAGCAGCCAGTTCAGGGCTTGCAGAGCTAGCGAGCTCCAAGGCGCGTAGAAAGCTTATGGAGTCGACAGACTCAACGGGGAAGGTATTTGACACACTGACAGGTAAGGTCTGTGTGAAGGTCGGCAACTCTAAAGGCTGCGCATAGGCGAGGTTGCACGACAACATCGACAACCCCAGCGGTAAAAGAACTTTTCGCACCGAAATCTCCTAGAAAAGGGAAGGTTCGGTGAGACGTCAGATACAGATAAATGGCGTCCTACTGGTTAATCTGGCGTCTCACCGGCTTTGCACCGATGCGCCAATTAGGTTTCTCAGGACGCCCCGCTTCAGCCGATGCGTAGCTAGCAGAAGAAAACGGTTTCAAGCTTATTGATAATACCGAACCGGGAGAAATCCCTTTCGTTATAAGCGGCTTGATATGGTCGCCATGAAAGACACAGTCTCCATCCAGACTGATTTTTTTTGCGGCTTTTGACGATCCTTCCTCGTCAGCACCCAGAGACTCGTGCGAATGTTCGTGATGTCCAAGATGATTTGCTGCCGAACCATCCTCATGTCTGCAGCTCGTGCTAACAACTGCCCATGATGATTGCAATGGGAACAGGGCTAGCAACAACAGCAGAACTATTTTTCTCATCCAAGGCAAAACGATGACTTCCTGGTTTAGATGTCGAATCCAATCATAGAGCTACCCCCGCCAAGACGCGGAACACAGCGCCGCTACTGCGACAGTGATTCGTCCTGGGTTTAGGACACAATACACGAAAGCGTTTTTATCAGCCTCGCCAAGCCGGGGAGATAACTGATGGCCATGGGGCTGACTTTAAAGAAGAGTGGATAACGACCGCGTGACCGCAACATTACAAATCTGTAATCGAGGATATGCGCGATTGCTTGCCTCTCAGATAACAAAATAGTAATTTGCCGCTAATCCTGCGGTCATCTGCAGGGAAGAACTTGCCTAAGCGCTAAAAAAAAGCGAAAGGCGTCATTTGAGCACTGACCTGCCGTACACCAGGAGCATCATCATGAGCAAAATGGCCGTTTTTTCACTAACAGCCCTTTCGCTGGCATTGGGCAGCGCCCCGGTCTTTGCCCAATCGGAAACAGCGGAGGGCTTCATCGAAGGCAGCACGCTATCGCTGATAAATCGCAACTATTATTTCAATCGAGATTTTCGCGACGGTGAGAGTGCGACCGGCAATGGCTACTCTGAGGAGTGGGCTCACGGGCTGATGGCCTTCTTCGAGTCCGGATATACCCAAGGCTCGGTGGGGATCGGCGTCGACGCCTTCGCCATGCTCGGCCTCAAGCTCGATTCTGGATCAGGACGTTCCGGTGCTGGCGGAACCGTCGATCTTCTCCCCTACAATAGCGCCGGCGATGCCGAGGATGACTTTTCTCGAGTAGGGGGGGCCGTGAAAGCACGGTTCTTGGGCACCGAAATCAAGGCAGGCGATGTATTTCCCGCTACTCCTGTCGTGCACTTTGGTGACGCACGGCTGCTGCCGGAGTCTTTCAAGGGTGTCACCGTTGTGAACAACTCGCTGGACAGTCTTACGCTTGCGGCCGGGCGCCTACACGCGATGAGCCAGCCCAATACCAGCAACACGAACGATGACTTCGTCACGTTTTATGGCGGCGGCGTCGACTCGCCTTGGCTCGGCTACGCAGGCGGCGACTATAGCGTGAACGAAAACCTCAGTCTTAGCCTGTATACCAGCCGGCTGAAGGATGCCTGGGATCAACATTATTTCGGTGTCTCGGCCACCTATCCACTTTCCGATGCCGTCGTGCTGCTGGGCAGTTTCAACTACTACAAGGCAACCGATGAAGGCCGCGAATTGCTGGGCGAATTTAACAACAACATCTGGAGCTCCAGCCTGGGTGTCGCCTTCGGCGCGCACACCGTCACGGCGTCGTATCAGCGAAACAACGGTAACAACGACTTTGACTACTTGCGCCAGGCTGACTCGATCTACCTGAACAACTCCATCCAGTACAGTGATTTCAACTCACCTAAAGAGCAGTCCTGGATGCTGCGTTATGACCTGAACATGGCGGGTTACGGCATACCTGGGCTTACGTTCATGACTCGCTACGCCCGCGGCTGGGGCGCCGATTACAGCAACGCAAATGAGGTATACATGCGCCAAGACGATAACGGCGCGCCTCTAACCGGACAGAAGCGCTGGGAACGCGACGTCGAAGCACGCTACGTTGTACAGACAGGCTCGTTCAAGGACCTCTCTCTGCGGGTGCGCCAGGCTACAACACGGGCGACTGCTTTCGAGTCCGACCTCAATGAGGTTCGATTCATCGCCGAGTACCCGCTCTCGATCCTGTGAAGCACTACGAGCAACACCACATCTTCTTTTTGTGCTCCCTTGGTTTGAAGATGTGTTTCAGGCGCCCGTAGGGCGCCTTTTTTTGCTTAAGTGCACCTCCTTGGGCTGCGGGTCAACCAAATGACCGGTAGATTACAAATTTGCAAGACAGCCCCGCAGGACTTTTACCGCGTTAAAGTGCTTCCCGCTTCCCTGTGCAGATCATTTCGCCTCTGCCTTTCACGCTAGAGCCAAACCTCTTTCGTCTTGACCTTATAGTTACTACATGGATTATTTTTGGTTCCGCTTACCACGCACCTCCTTACCGAGTTACCTGAAAACATGCGCATCCTGGTTGTAGAAGACGAAATCAAAGCTGCGGACTACCTGCAGCAGGGTCTTATCGAATGTGGGTACATCGTCGATTGCGCAAGTGATGGGCTCGATGGATTTCACCTGGCACTGCAGAACGACTATGACATCGTGCTACTGGATGTGAATCTGCCGACCATGGATGGATGGGAGGTGCTCGAACTCATCAGAAGGCGTAAGCAGACACGCGTCATCATGCTGACAGCCAACGGCCGCCTAGAGCAAAAAGTCCACGGTCTGGATCTCGGCGCCGACGACTATTTGGTAAAGCCGTTCCAGTTCCCCGAGCTGCTTGCCCGTATCCGGACACTGTTGCGGCGAGGCGAGGCAGTCGCACTTCCGAGCAACCTGCGTGTAGCCGACCTCGAACTGGACCCGGGCCGGCATAGGGCTTACCGGAGCGGTCAGCGTATCGACCTCACCAGCAAAGAATTTGCGTTACTGCATCTGCTCATGCGCCGGACTGGCGAAGTCCTCACGCGTACGGAAATAACTGCCATGGTGTGGGACATCAATTTCGACTGCGATACCAATGTGGTGGATGTTGCGATTCGTCGCCTGCGGATGAAAGTGGACGAACCCTTCGGCGATCGCCTGATACACACCATCCGGGGTGTGGGCTACGTGCTGGAGGCGCGGCCTTGAAGCCACTCAGCCTCGCATCGCGTCTCGCGCTTCAAATCACACTGACCGGCGCCGCTTTGGTCGCGCTGCTGATTGCACTGAGCTACTGGGTACTGGTGCGCCAACTGGAACTGCGCGCCCAGGAGGAAGTGACGGCCAAGCTCTCTCAGATCGATCATGGACTCCTCGAAGACACCAAAGCCCGTATGGGCCGCTCCTGGCAACACGCATTGAGCGATACCGTACTCGGCCATGACAACCTTTCGATTACGGTCATCGGCGATACAGCGAAATCACCCATTTTCAGTATCGGCCGATTCGCCAATGCGCCGCAGCAGCTGGATCTCGTGAGCAGGGACGGCGACTATCTTGGCTGGACAACGAAAGATGGCGTGCAGATGCTAACCGGGCGCAAGCAAATCCAAGTCCCGGGACTGGCTCCAATGACGCTTTTACTTTCGCAAGATCGCAGTGCCGATCAACGGCTGGTGGCTGCATTCCTGCGCTCGGCCTTAGTGACCGTGCCGATGCTACTGATATTGATCGGATTGGCTGGATGGCTAATCGCCCAAAATGGCTTGCGGCCGCTGCGCAAGTTCCGGGCCTTGGCGACTAAGGTATCGACACAGGACCTATCACCCCGAATCCGCACCGATCGGCTTCCGCAAGAGCTCCAGGCATTGGCGCACAGCCTCAACGTAATGCTTCATCGACTCGATGACGGCGTTCAGCAACTGTCACAATTCTCGGACGATGTGGCTCATGAGTTAAAAACTCCGCTGAACAACCTGATAGGCAAGGCGCAGGTGACTTTGGTGCGTGAGCGAAGCAAGGAGCATTATCGGGAGGTGATCGAGTCGTCGGTTGAAGAACTCGAACGCATGGATCGAATCGTGTCAGACATGCTGTTTCTCGCCCAGGCCAGCCACGCCAGCCCAGCACTGAAGCTCGAACAATTATCCTTAGGAAGCGAGGCGAGGCGCGTATGTGAATACTTCGAAGTCCTTGCCGAAGAAGCGGGAGTCGCTACGACAGTAACGGGCGATGCCATGATTTTGGGAAATCGACTTATGGTCCAGCGGGCCATTTCCAACCTGCTATCCAACGCGCTGCGGCATTCAAATACTGGCAGTACGGTCGAACTTAAGATCCTTGAGGAGGACGTAGACATCGTCTCGCTGGCTGTCACCAATCATGGCGCGACTATCGAATCGGATCATCTCCCACACCTGTTCGACCGCTTTTACCGCGTGAACGGCATACAACCTCGTGGAGCAGGCTTGGGGCTAGCGATTGTCCGTTCAGTGATGAACCTCCACAAAGGCCACGTGGCCGTCGCCAGCAAAGACGGTCGGACCACGTTCGAACTCACCTTTCCTCGGCATGCCTGATTGAAAAGTGATACGGCATGGAGACGAACGCCACTACAAAGGCGCACAAACCACAGGGACGAGCAACCATTTGGGGGCACGCACGTTGGTCGGGTAATCAGGCCCGCGAGCCCCAACGCCATTCATTTAATGCATGCGTCCTCGCTAATTCCGGCGAGAATGCCGCAAGCCTCAACTTCCCGCCCATCGTTGCAATTAGCCCGCAGTGAAACGAGTTGTCGTTCGAGTGACTGCAGAGCGGTTATCTGAGATCTGACTTGAGAAATGTGATCATCGAGTAAGGCATTGACGGCCGTACAAGGCTGGCGAGGGTCATCCTGG
The DNA here is from genome assembly GCF_024448935.1 of Stutzerimonas stutzeri. GTDB lineage: Bacteria > Pseudomonadota > Gammaproteobacteria > Pseudomonadales > Pseudomonadaceae > Stutzerimonas > Stutzerimonas stutzeri_AO. The sequence continues at coordinate 39,512 of NZ_JAMOIE010000025.1, read as the reverse complement.
TAGCTTTGGAGTGCGTGAATCTCTGGAAGTGACAGATTCAAGATTCGGCAGCGCCGGATGAAGGCTAGCCGCTCGCCATGCTTCTCGGTGTAGACACGATAGCCGTTCGCCTGGCGATCAGGCGGTGGCAACAAGCCCTGCTGCTCATAGAAGCGGATCGTCTGTGTATCAATCCCTATTAGCCTTGCTAACTGACCAATGCGCATCGTGTGAATCCTCATCGGCTCTGCGTTATTGACCTTATAGTAGCTATAAGGCTTTTAATGATCCCATCTTCGATTTCAAGTGGAGCCGTATCATGAGCAAGTCCGATGGTCCCTGCGGCTGCGATGCGACACCAGCCGCTGATGCCGATATGCAAAACCCTTCCGATACGACGGGGCAATGGGTCAGTGTTTACGCCGTACCCAAGATGGATTGTCCATCAGAAGAGCGAATGATCCGCTTGGCGCTGAATGGTTTGGACGGAGTTCGGAAGCTGACTTTTGATCTGTCGGACCGTCGGTTAGATGTCATGCATGACAGTGCCGTTGAGCCCATAACCAAAAAGCTGGCGACGTTAGGGCTAGGCGCCACTCTTCAGAAAACTGTCGCGGCAGACCCAGAGATGATCAAAGCCGCCGAGAATCCGGCGAACTCTACACAGGAATCCCGCTCCCTACGTTTACTGTTAGGCATCAACGCCTTCATGTTCGTGGTAGAGATGACTGCTGGCCTGATCGCCAGGTCCGCAGGTCTGATTGCCGATTCGCTCGACATGTTCGCTGACGCGGCAGTGTACGGCCTGGCCCTTTATGCGGTTGGGCGCAGCGTCAATCTGCAGGTGCGTGCTGCACACCTTGCTGGTGTGCTCCAGCTGATTTTGGCCCTCGGCGTGCTCGTAGAGGTGGTCAGACGCTTTATATTCGGCAGCGAGCCCGAGTCGCTGATAATGATGGCCGTCGCGTTCCTGGCATTGCTCGCCAACACGGGTTGTTTGCTGCTGATTTCCAAACACCGGGAAGGTGGTGCTCACATGAAAGCGAGCTGGATATTCTCCGCCAATGATGTGGTCATCAACATGGGGGTTATAGTCGCCGGAGCGCTCGTCGCTTGGACTGGGTCAAACTACCCAGACCTGATTATCGGTACCGTTGTGGGATTCATCGTTCTAAACGGCGCTCGGCGTATTCTGGCGCTCAAGGGTTGAAGGAGCTCCCGTTACAGAAAAAGGGTGTCTTCATGCCTGTAAGCCATCCGGGTCTAGCGGCGTCAGCTAAAACTGGCGACGCCGCTTTAGCCGATGGCGGACGGTGGGTATTGCAGAACGTGGGCTGCAAAGTCCATCAGCGAGACGAAGCCGCACTGATCGGCTTTTCCTTCACGCTGTAGGTGGTAGCCCCGCATGCCTTGCCCAATTGGACCAAGCATATCGGCTTGCAACGTGTCACCGATCATTGCGATAGCGGAGGCTTCGCAGCCAAGCTGTTCGATCATCTGACGATAGATTGCAGGCTCAGGCTTTATTGTCCCAACCTCAAAGCTCCATCCGTAAACATCGAACGACGGCAGTAACAGTTTGGCCGGAATCGCATATGGGGCTGCGAGATTGGAGCACAACGCGAGCTTCAGGCCGGCGTTCTTTAGCTGATTTAGCGACTCCAACGCATCATCGAAAAGGCGAACGCTGGCCAGCTCGGTGAAAAGGTCGCTTTCAAGGCTAGCTAACTCAGAGTTGCTCAACTGCGCACCGAAATAATCGGCAGCTCCAGCCAAGCCCAGATTTCGAGTCATCAGAGTCCGTGCGTCATCCGGCCTTGGTGTTCTGCCCTGAAGCCGCAGGTGCTGCATCAGTTGGCGGAAAGGATGGCGGCGCTCACCTATCTGGAGAAGCGTGCCAAACACATCGAAAACTACTGCTTGTATCATGCCGGTACCTCTACCGTTGGAGGCGAACCGCCCACCCGAAGAGCGATGCCGCCCCTCTCAGTCGTGCAGCGATGTTAGTGAGAAGCTAGCAATTGAGTCAAAGTGCCAGCATTGAATTCAACAGCGGGTCTGACTGCCAGGCCACCAAATGAAATAGCGGGATCGATGTACCGCATGGCCGACTTGATGTCTTTCCAGCCCACATAGGTCATCAAGGCTTTGAGGTCCCATCCATTGGCCGAGGCCCACGTAGCAAAGCCGCGGCGCAAGGAGTGACTGGTATACAGTTCAGCGGGAATTCCGGCGCGTTGCAGAATCTGGCGCAGCAAGCTGATCAGGCTACCCGGATGTAAAGCATCCTCGCTGAGATGCCCCCAGCGATCCAGGCGGCGGAACACGGCTCCACGAACGATACCTGCAGCACTGATCCAGTCGAGATAGGCCTGTACCGGGCATAGTCGCTTTAGCGCCGGCGTGTAGTGCGTCGTACCGAGGTTTTCTCGGTCGCCCTTGCTCTGCGGCAGGAACAGACGCATGCCTGCGCCTGTTTCGGCCTGAATATGCTCGACCTGCAGCCTGCAGAGCTCATCACTGCGAAAGCCCCGCCAGAAGCCGATCAGCAGCAATGCCATGTCGCGCCGGCAGCGCAACAGACTCGCTAAATCGTCCCGCATCCGAGCTCGCCCTGACTCAAGTGCCAACCACTGTACCGCCTGTTCCAAGTGCTTCAGTTGCAAAGGGGCGGCTTGCTTGACCTGTGCTGGGTGCAGGGTGCGGATGCCCTTGAGCACCTGACGCACCGTGGGAGTCTTCGTTGGGTCGGGAAAGCCTTGGGTGATATGCCATTGAGCGAGAGCAGCCAAGCGTTGCTTCAACGTGTTCACACTCAGCGTATCGGCGTAGTCCACCAAGTAGCGGACAACGCTGTCGCCTGTCGCGGGCAGAAAGCCGCCCCATGTCACTTCGAAGTGATCAATGGCCGACTGGTAGCTACGGCGAGTGTTTTCTCGCGTTCCAGCCTGAAGATAGCGTCCGACATCCTTCATTGCCTGTGATGGCCCTTTGTGTACCTGAGAACGACGATATGAGGCGTTTTTCACAACTGATATTGGATAATGCTTCATTATCGTATCTGAAATAACCCATATTATCTCGCTTTACATCTGATCTATTTAGTATGTAAATACATGGTATGTACTCTAGTACGAAATCGTAGGAGCAACCATGGCCCGTGGCGGCATTAACAAGGCATTGGTTCAGAAGGCCCGCCGGACCATCCTGGCGCGGGGCGAGAATCCCAGCATCGATGCGGTGCGGGTCGAACTTGGCAACACAGGCTCGAAAACCACCATTCATCGCTACCTGAAAGAAATGGAAGAGACTGAGCGTGGCCGGCAAACGGCTCCGTCTCTCAGCGAGCAGTTAGGCAATTTGGTGAGCCTGCTCGCTGAGCAGCTCAGAGAAGAGGCTCAGGCAGCTGTAGCACAGGAACGCGAACAGCTGGCACTGGAGCGACTCGATTACCAGGACCAGATTCGGCAGGCTGAAAGCCGAATAGAGCAGCTTGAAGGTCAGTCTTCTACGCTCGGGGAGCAGCTCAACGCTGCTCAGCAGACACTGCAGCACGAGCAGCAGAAGTGCCAGCAGGTCGAGCTGGAAAATGCGCGGTTAGCGCAGGCCAATGCCGATTTGGAGATGCGTCTGATTGATCGCGACAGCCAAATTGCGTCGCTGGAGGACAAGCATGAACATGCACGTGACGCACTGGAACACTACCGGCAGGCCAGCAAGGATCAGCGCGAGCAAGACCAGCGGCGTCACGAAGCCCAAGTTCAGCAATTGCAGGTTGAGCTCCGACAGCTCCGGCAGACTCTGATCATTAAGCAGGACGAGCTGACCCAGCTTAACCGTGACAATGCACGTCTACTCACCGAGGCGCGGCAGATGCAGAAGGATCAGCGTGCTCAAGAACAGCATCTCACGCAGAAAACTCAGGCCTTGGAGATCGCCCGGAGCACGTTGACCGGAATGGAGCGTACGAATGATGCACTGGAGCAGCGCTGCCGCGCTTTGCAAGATGAAGTCGCCCGGCTTGGCGAAGCCACCGATGCTCAGGCACAAAGAGCCCAGGGCTTACAGGAGCGCTTGTCCGAAGCCCTCGCGCAGCTAAAGCTGCTCAGGCATGCACCGCCTGCCGTCCCCGGCAATGCAAGTAGCCCATGATCCGGCTCACTGCGGCCAGAAACAGACACCGGTACCGTGGGCGGGTCAGACAGGCAAGCCATGTTCAATCGCATGAATGGCCTGCTGTACGGCACGCCCTCCAGCTTCTGTTACCACCAGATCGACCGGCCGCGCATTTGCCAGCAGCATATTCGTTGTGGTCAGCCATCGGAGCGCACCTTCTAGGTTGCCGTCATATAAATCCAGCAGAACATCCAGAGTCTCGACAAGGCGACAGTAAATCTCACTCTCCTTTTCAGACATTGATTCACCGCAGGCAGATATCCCGACCCATTCCGCTATCTGCACAGGCGATCGCCCAAGCTCCCGAGCCAGGTCGGCGATCAACGGAGCTGGCAGGCCCGCCAGTACAGCCAGATGCAGGTAGTAGTGGCCTTTCGGCAAATCCAGCTTATCGAAGAGGTTGTTTACACTGTCTCCGGGGTCATGCATATCCAAAGTTTCAGGCTCAGCGGATGCAAAGCCTGCAGGAGCCGTTGAGTCATTGACCATGTGACTGCGAATGCTGCCTGATCGGCGCACTCAACCTTCGGCCCAGAAATCATCCTTTCGCACCAAACCAAACTCATCCTGATTGGCGTCAGGTTCATCATCGAACATGGTGTTAACCATTCGCTCGCGACGAAGCATGGCCAGCGTTCGGAAAAAGCACGATTCACAAAGGTGAATCTCATAGCGCTCGCCATCATGCTTTGAACCGTAACCCCAGCAAGCTTGAAGAACACCGAACTGGTGCCCATAGCCCTCAACGCGTGTGCTTTGGCAACAGGCGTCGCAAGTAACGTCTGAGGTCGTTTCCGTCGGCTCGGTAGCAACGTGGCGCATGATCATCAGCTCCAAGGAAGGGAGGCTTTAGGCTGCCACCCAACTTACCAATCGATATAAAGGCATTGAAAAGGCGACCCGAGAGATCACCTCGAAGTGACGAGGGTAGCGTATGTCGGCACGCCCAATGTATTCGAGCGTAGAATTCACCTATGGATCAAAAGGTTAGAGAGGAAGTGAGTGAAATTTTCCCTTATCTCGGCACGCACCCCTATACCGTTGACTTGGTGTGCGACTCGTTGCCTGTTTCGGCTTGCCTCGATTCGCCGCCGCGACGCCAGCGCTGCAGCCGCTCCAACCATTTCAACGGGCGTTTTGCGCTGTGGGCTTGCAGCCAGGCTTCGGCCACCGCGACGCTGCCTTCTGCCAGTGTCGGATTGAGATGCACGGCTCGGTGCAACTTCTTCAGGCCCAGTTTGTGCTTCATCGCGACCACGAAGATGCCCAGCGCCTCACTGGCGCCATCGCCAACCACGGTAGCGCCAAGGATGCGGTCTCGGCCGCGATCGGTCAGCACCTTGACGAAGCCCTTGTTGCCGGCGCTCAGGTGCGCAGTCGCCAAGTCCTCGAGCCGGATCAGGGTCACTTCATATTCCTGATGTGCTGCCTGGGCCTGCTGTTCGGTAAGGCCGACCATGGCGACCTCCGGCGAGGTAAAGGCGACGCTGGGCATGACCCGATCACTCACCACGACACGTCGAAGGCCGGAAAACAACGCGTTGAGGGTGGCGAACCTTGCGTGATGGGCTGCTTCGTGGGTCGAGGTGTCAGAGCCGGCCACGGCGCCTACCGCAAAGATGTTGGGATAGCGTGTGGCGAGGTATTCATCCACCTCGAGACTGCCGTCGTCGCGGGTATTCAAGTCCAGATCTTCCAGGCCCAGATCGCCGAGTCGGGCACGGCGTCCCAGCGTCACCAACAGACGGTCAAAAGGAATCGAAACGGCCTGGCTGCTCTGTCCCGCCCCGCATATCAACTGACGGCCCTGTTCTGACGATTCGATACGCTCGGGCAGGTGCTCGAGCATGAGGGTGACTCCATCGGCATCCAACGCATCGCAGACGGCGGCCCGCGCCTCGGGCTCGAGGTCGTCCAGCAGATGCTGGTTCTCGACCACCATGGTCACCTGGCAACCCAGCCGCTGAAGCGCCTGAGCGAGTTCACAGGCGTTCCTGTTGCCGCCCAGTACCACCAGGCGATCAGGCCGTTCTTGCAGAGTCCAAAGATTTTCAGACGTCAGCGGCTCGATCTGATCGAGCCCCGGAATGGGTGGCAGGTAGGCGCTGCTGCCCGTCGCGATGATTATCGAACGGGTGCTGATGTTGCGTTCGCCCACCTGCACCATCCACGGTGAGGTCAGTCGGGCCTGGCCTTCGATGACCTCGACACCCAGCTCCCGGTAGCTGTCGACGGTGACGCGCGCCTGCGCATCGCCGAGCGTGCGGCGCACCTGGTCCATCACTTTTGAGAAATCGATGGTCGGGCATTGTCCCGCGCCGAGCGTGTCGCCCTTGCGCAAGGCGTGCGCCATGTTGGCCGCCTTCGTCAGCGCCCTCGCCGGCACGCTGCCGCGATGCAGCGCGGCACCACCAAGGCGATCGCGCTCGACCAGCGCTACACGCGCCTTCATCGATGCGGCAATCCGCGCGGCTGCCAGGCCGCCACTGCCGGCGCCAATCACAACCAGGTTCTGTTCGAAGCGCTTGGGCTTCTTCCAGCCGCGAAACGCCTTCCTCGCCTTGTACAGCGTGAGCAGCCGCGTCGCGGCGAGTGGGAACACGGCCAGTAGGATCAGCGTGCTGATCATGCTCGGCGAAAGGATGTCGGATATCTCCCGGATGCGCGCCAACTGCCGGCCAGCATTCACATAAATCGCATTGCCCGGCAGCATGCCGAGCTGAGTCGTCCACCAGAACGTCCAGATGTTCACCCGGGTCAAGCCAAGCGCCGGATTGAGCAGAACGAACGGGACGATGGGAATCAGGCGCAACGACACCAGGTAAAACGCCCCGTCTCGCTCCAGGCCACGGTTGATGCCACTAATCTGCTTGGCGAAACGGCGCTGCACCCAATCCCTCAACAGAAAGCGGCTGATGAGCATCGCCATCAGTGCGCCCACGTTGCTGGCGAAAGACACCAGCATGGTGCCGTTCACCAAGCCGAACAGAGCGCCGGCCAGGATCGTCAGTACCACCGTGCCGGGAAATGACAACACCGTCAGCCCGGCATAAACAGTGAAAAACACCGTGCCGGCCCACCCGGGATGCGCCTGCACCTGGTCCCGCAGTGCCCCGCTCTTGGACTGGATATTCTCGAGCGTCAGGTACTCGCCCAGATCGAACCAGAAGAAACAGAAAGCCCCTACGATGAAGACCAGCACGATCAGGATGCGCGAGAGCTTCATGCCTGCCCTACCCCCTTTCGAACCCGAATGACTGCAGCTCGGACAGGGTCCGTTTGGCGACCCGGTGCAGCAGCGCGGACCCGGGGGCGATAATTGAACACGGAATACTCAAAGGACGGCTCTCTTTCGGTGCGCCTAACTTCGAGCCTTGCGGAAGGCAGGTGTTCCGACCGGGTCGACGACCGACAGCCCTCCCCCTCACTCGTTGCCACAAATCTGTGGCATGCACCGGTGATCAGCGGACCGGGCGCCATCGCCAAGGGCTCGCCATCATCCAACGGAGGCGCTAATGCAATCGGACGATTATTTGCCCTCTCGACGCACGCCCACGCGATACGGGGTAAGTGAGCACTCCCACTAAAAGGCTCAGATCCGCTACGGCTGCCGTCTACGCCTATTTCATCCCCAGCCGCTCGCGCATCTCCGCCGTGATTGTCTGCCCCGTCTCGCCGATGCCGGCCCAAGGATCGTCATCGCCCTGCTCTTCCAGGCGCGGGATGAGGTTGCGGATGGTCCAGATGTTGGCGCCCTTGAGATCGGTCAGTTCATCTCGATGGATAGGCACAGACACAGCCAGCCCCTCGCGAGCCCGCACCGAATACGCTGCGACAGTGCTCGCGCCCTTACTGTTACGCAGGTAATCGATGAAGATGCGGCCGACTCGATTCTTCGGCCCGCTGACCGCGGAAAAGTGCTGGGGCATCAATTTCGCCATGTATTGCGCTATGGCCTGACTGAAGGCTTTGACCTCGGTCCAGCTGTGGACTGGCTCAAGCGGCACCAGAATGTGCAACCCTTTGCCGCCGCTGGTCTTGAGGAACGATTGCAAGCCGATCTCATCCAGCAGGGTCTGGGTCAGCTGGGTCGCTTCGGTCATGCGTTTCCATGGCAGCGCAGGGTCCGGGTCGAGATCGAGCACGAAGCGATCCGGGTGGTCGAGCACCGGCGCCACCGCATTCCAGGTGTGCAGCTCGATGGTGCCCATCTGTGCGGCGCTGACCAGCGCTTCCGCCGTGTCGATGGTCATCAGCGCGGCATGCTTCGGAAACAATGCAGTATCCAGCTGGGTAATGTGCGGGATACTCAGCTTCTCGGTATGTTTTTGGAAGAATAGCTCACCATCGATGCCTTCCGGCGCGCGCACCAGCGCCAATGGCCGGTGACGCAGGTGCGGTAAGGCCCAAGGCGCCACTTCGGCGTAGAAACGGGCCAGCTCCATCTTGGTGGCGCCGATGGATTTGTCGATTATGCGCTCCGGATTGGAGATCTTGATCTTGCCGCTGGCGCTGTTCGCTGCGCTGGTTGCGGTGTTGCCCGAGCTGGCCTTCGCCGATTTCGCTGGGCGCTCGTGGGTGATCGCTTTGGCGGGTTTGTCAGAACGCAGCCCATGAAACACCGAATGGCGGATCACGCCCTGTCGGGTCATTTCGGCGTAGGCCACTTCGCACATCAGTTCCGGCTTGAGCCAATGCGCACCCCGCACATCCGCAGCGGGTGGTGTCTTAGCCAGCGGGCTCTTGTCGGCCTTCAGCGATTTGAGCTTGGCATGCAGGCTTTTCAGCGTCGCCTGGTTGAAGCCGGTGCCCACCTTACCGGCGTAATGCAGTTCACCCTTATCGTTGTGCAAGCCCAGCAGCAAGGCACCAAAACCGCTGCGCGTGCCCTTGGGATCTGTGAAACCGACAATGATGAACTCCTGGCGGTTCTTGCACTTGATCTTCACCCAGCTATTGCTGCGTTTGGAGACATAGGTGCTGCCTGCGCGCTTACCGATCAATCCCTCGAGCTTCATCTGGCAGGCGCTTTCCAGGACGCTTTCCGGGTGCTCGGTGAAATCGGCGGAAAAGCGCAGCAGCTCGTTGTCGTTGGCCTCGAGCAATTGGCCCAGAGCAGCGCGGCGTTCTTCCAGCGGGACTTGCCGCAAATCCAGGCCGTTCAGATACGGCAGATCGAACAGGTAATAGACGATGGTGCCACTGCGCCCGATTTCGAACGCATTTTGCAGCGCTTGAAAGTCGGGTGTGCCCTCCTCGTTCGGCACTACCACCTCGCCGTCGAGCCAGGCGGACTCCAGCCCCAGCGCGGCCAGCGCTTCGGCTTGCTGCGGCATCTTGGCCGTCCAATCATGACCGTTGCGGGTGAATAGCTGCACCTTGCCTGAATCGATTCGCGCCATGATCCGGTAGCCGTCGAACTTTAATAGGCACCTGCCGGCCTGTTGCGATCTAAGCTCAATGGGATGGGGTCTCCTCAAATGATTCACACTCAGTGATCGGTGGCTTTCATGATGGTTAAAACTGGTGCGTTGCCCGACCTCGTCATCGTTGATCCTCATCGCATGCTCCCTAGGTTTTGGGCAACCGTGTGGTCCCTGAGTAATCAAGGACATGCCCTAGCGGAGAACACCCGTAAGACAACCCTGCGTCACATAGATGTTTTCTACTCTTTCTGTGATGACCGGTACGGGGTTGATTCGTTCGATTCAGCTGTGAGTAGCCGTGATGCGGCCAGAACGCAGGAGTTGGTGGAGGCGTTTTATCTGAATCTGACATCCGCCAAAAACTACTCAACAACGGCTGTTCAGCGATGGGATGCTGTCAGAAGGTTCATGGTGCACCTGGCCTCTCATCGATCAGCTTCGTGCGAAGCATGGCGTTCTCTTCGATCGACCTTGTCTGCGATGGGAAGGATGAGAAAGCCTCAGAGGGGGCGGGTAAGGTTTATCCGCTCGATTCCAGCGAGCACATTGTTTGATCTGCTTGAGGTTGGAAATCCTGCTTCAGATCGAAACCCCTTCCAAGGTGTGCGCATTAAGAACAGGAATTGGCTGATCCTTAACATGCTTCTGCTGGTAGGACTCAGGCGCAGCGAGTTGATGCTGCTGACTTGTGATGCTCTCAAATCTGACGTAGATACGAAGTCTCAAGAGGTTGTGTATTGGCTGGACGTTACGGCCGGGACAGAATCTGAAACCCGATCTACTGCCCCAAGCATGAAAACTGAGCAGGCACATAGGCAAGTACCAATTTCGCCGGAACTTGCAAACCTTTATCAACAGTACATAGCCGAGAGCAGATACGACTCGTCAGAGCACGGCTACGCTTTTACAGCGGCTACAGGAGCTCCTCTATCTGCTGAGGCTGTAACCAAGATTTTCCACGCACTGTCAGGCGCAATCTCACCCAAGGCATTAAAAAAATTCAGTGATCGCACAGGCGGAAAGGCACATATATCCCCCCATGATCTTCGGCATACCTGCGCAACAGCATATTACGCGACGTTCATGGATTGTGAACAAGACAGGGAACTTACGTTCCAGCGTATGCGTGCATTTTTTGGCTGGTCCGTAAATTCGGCTATGCCAGAGCATTATGCCCGCGCAGCAATTCAAGAAGATCTCATGCAGGCGTGGGGTCGGCTATTTGACTTAAAAATAAGCGCGTTGCGAGATATTCAACATGAGAGCATATAAGGGTAAGAGCGCTTCAACTACCGTGAATTGTGCGGGAAGTAGTGCTGAAACTTTTATTCTCGAATGGGCCTGGCCACTGCCGCCAGCAATTATTTCTCTTTACGATAAGTACACTGATGTTACTTATGTGGTTGAGGCTGACGAAAATGAGTGGAAGTTCAGTTATAAAGGGGGTGCTGAATCGATTTCATTCGCGAGCGGCTCCGCGGGCGCTTTGCAGAGAAGGCTAGCAATGTTGACGTCTGGGCATCAAAGTCCTAGTAGTCTTCATCGTGCTGCAAGGTTATTGGTCCGCAAATGGGAGAGTGTTTGTACGCTGGTTACGACCCCTGCGGAAGAGCTAAGAAATGCTTGGAATGAGCATGTCACAGACTCATCTTTTTCAGGTGTTATGAAACGTCTCCTTAAAATGGCTTGCGATGCTGAGGTGGGGCATTGGAATGGGAGGGCCCTAAGTCTAGTTCGTAGCTTGAATACCCATGCAAATGCAGGAATGGCACGCAGGAAGAACACCCTTATAAGTCGGGAAGAACTTGTAAATATAAGCTTGCAGGCAGATATTGTAAGATCATTAGATGCAGAAGCATGGAGTGCTGAAGTCGAAAATGAATATTTAGAAGGGGCGGCCGCTTTGGTGTTTATATATCAACACGGTGTTCGACCTGTGCAGGTGTTGTGCTTGGATACTGAGCATGTAAGATTTTTTAAGGATGCAAATGATGAAAGTGCTTGCATTGTTTCGTTTCACGCAGCCAAGCAGCGTGATGAGCAGCAATTTGAAATTGTTCGTCAGGTTAAACCAGAGTGGGTCCAGATAGTAAAAAGACTGTGGGAGTCTGCAAAAGCTGCAGGCAGAAAACGACTATTCGAAGCAACCAACTCTACGGCTCTTTGGGCGGAAGCCAAGGCTTTCTGCCGGCGTTATGGAGTTAACCTGGATTGTACCGCTCCACAGTTGCGTCATACTGCAGCGCAGTCATTGGCAGATGCCGGGCATAGTCGCGAAAGCATTTGTAAGTTCTTAGGTCATGTCTATACGGGTACTTCTGGAGCTTATATACACGCTAGCATGCAACAAGCCGACCTCGTCAATTCGGCGCTTGGGGCATCTAAGTTGTATGCGAAACTCCAAAGCATTGCTTCAGGTAGATTTGCTTCTCTTGAGGAAATTCTAAACGCGCAAGAAGATCAGCAGATAGGAGCTGTCGTAGGCAATTCCCTCATTGCAGGAGTAGGGCTATGTCAGACAGGTCAGAGCCATTGTGCCTATAATCCAGTAACGTCTTGTTATGGATGTGCAAAGTTTATGCCCTCTTTGCAAAAGGAACCTCATCTGCAGGCCGTTGACGGCATGCGACAACAGGTTAGGAGGTTTTTGGACATTGGTATCAGTGCGGAAAGCCCAGCTTATCTCCAGCTCACTCGTGCGCTCTCAGGAGCTCAGCAAATTTTAGACAATATCGATCAGATTGCGGGGGCGAAGTAAAATGGCCGTGATTGAATCTCCGTCCAATGAGCCATCGGCGAAATATCTATTTGAGAAGTTTGTCACCAGTGTGCGCAGAGCTGTTGAGGCAAAAGGAGTAATCTGGGACATTCCTCTGAATGACTGTGGCCAACCGATAAAAGGTACAGATTGGGATCTTCGAATCCTTAACGATAGTCACGACAGGCATGCATATGGTACAGGGGGCTTCGGAGTAGATATAGAAACTCATCAACTGGCCCTAACCGCAGGCTGGCCTGAAGCACGCCTTCCAGCCAGTCGAGTGCTTCCAACAATAGTCCAAGACTTCATCAAGGCTATAATCGGGAGTATTTGCTTGAGTGGTCGCACAGCGGATTGCGCGCAAGTAGTAGCTAAGGCAGCAAGGCGACTATTCTCAAGTACCGTACTAACTCCATATGAGATCTCACGAGAAAATTTTGAAGCGCTACTATCTATTAAGTCGTGGAGTGAAAAGGCCTCGCGGGATATAGCTACTGTGGCCAAGATTATTGATGAAAACATGATCTCAAACTTCTGTCCTGTTCGCCCAACGGTAAAGCGAGATCGAAGGCCAGGGCTTTTAGCCGGCTACCTGGTACGAAAAGATGCATCCAAGCTTCCTGAGGCAGACTCGCTATTCGAGTTGACTAGAATCGTGTTTTGTGAGCGCGCAAGAACATATAATGATTTAATTTATTTTTTAGTTATCAGGATATTAATACTTACGGGTTTGCGTATTAATGAGGTGTTAACGCTGCCTGAAGACTGCCTGACATGGGTCGAGCATGTAGATGTGGTCACCAATAAAAGCGCATCCGATATCGGCGGGGTAGGACGTTCTTTGAGATTGCGCTATTATTCAGAGAAAAAACGAAACAAAACTCCTGGCACTCTGATTGAAAGTTTTTATTTTGTGCCAAAAAGATTTGAGCAGCTCATTGAAAGCACGATACTGGAAGCGAGGCTTGCTACGAAGCCATTTAGGGGGGTTCTGGAAAATCAATATCTAAATCAGTCTCAAACGTTCGGATCTGACCTGCGAATATTTAGAACGGATTCAGGAGGTACTGTAGGGACATGGCAACGGCTATTTCTTACTGCCGGGTGTATTAAGAAATGGCCTTTGTCGAGCGCCGCTGTTTCTGGTGATTCAGTTATTACCACGCCGCGCGAGCTTAGAATGTACACTTCGCTTGGTATGGTGAAAGGTAATGGTTCACTTTCCTTCTTTAAGAAGTATGGCTCAACTTCGGAAATGAAGAAATTGTCTATCAAACCTCATTCGTTGCGACACTTGATGAATACTGAGTTGTTTCGCCAGAACGTTTCAGATACAGTCATCACACATCAGTTTGGCCGAGTGTCAGTAGCACAGAGTTATGAGTACGATCATCGTAGCCTTGCTGAAAAACTCAAATTCGTCGAACTGCCCACTGTAGCGCAGCAGTTTATTCCCGCAGGTAGCACTCACGAATTAGTGGCAAAAATGGTCGTGAGCGGCATAGCTGTTAGTAGCCATATCGGAGAATCTTTCAAGAGAATTCAACTAGAACATGGTGATGAGGCAGCGTTTGCATACCTCGCAGCCAACTCAGATGGATTTCATGTAACTCCTTACGGCTTCTGCACCAACAGCTTCTCCCTTAATCCTTGCTCGAGACATCTCAAGTGTTTCGATGGATGCAGGCATTTTGCAGCAAGTGGCTTGCCCCATCATCGGCAGACGTTGATTGATTTGAAAGAAAGTCTAGTGATTATGCGCTGCTCTGCTGAGGGCAAGCCGGTGAGAACAACAGGTCGAGCGAATCAAATTGCGCATGCATCCAAACTCATTGATGGTGTGCAAAAAGCAATTGAAGCTCAGCCATATGAAACAATTTATCCCGATGGAGTCGATTACTCAAGACTTGACAAAAAGGACATCTTCTCATGAGAACCTTGCTGGATCCTTCAAATGTTGAATTGAAAAAAGTTCTTGATCAGTTGGCGCTAGAGGACGTCGATATTACGGCGCGGGCAATCGCTCGCCACCATTCGCTGCTCAAAAACGCCTCGGCATTTACACGCAACCCTGCACGAATGAAACTCATTGTCGAAAGTCGCCAAAAACAACTTGAAGCGCGGGCTGCGGCAGCGAGTTTATCTTCTTTCGACGTACACGACAAAAAATCGCAGCGCTTAAACAGAGACAATGAAGTACTGGTACTTAAATTAAAGAGGCTGATAGCTGCGCATGCAGGTCTTATTCGCGCAGTACAATTAGCTGGTGGTATGAGCGCACTCGAACGATTCTGGAAGGAATACAAAGAGGTAGGTGATGCTGTACAAATTCTTGATGCTGCTCCTGCAAAGGCGATGGTTGTCGACATCAAATGATTTGGTGCTGTCGCATTCAGTTTACGGTTGGTGCAGTCTGTTGCTGCACCGAGTCCATATCGCCCCGGATGATTGCCTAAACGAATCTATATTCCATCAAGATGATTTTTTCGATACTCTTCATGACGGGCCATGAGTTGTCGCGCACGCTTTTCCTCTTCGGGGCTTGGATCAGGAAGATTCATCAGAACTGGCTCCCATCGTTTCATTATTCCAGCAAACGAAACCTCGTCAGTCATTCCTTTTTCCATTTGAGGCGCTAAAAGCTCTAGCAACTCAGGGCTCAAATCTTTTTTCTCAAAAAGACGCTTCATCAACCAAAGATAAATATCCACCAATTCTAAACCAGCACTCATATCGCCAGGGGTGCACGTGATAGGAATGTCGGGGATGTTGGATAGATCCATTTTAGGCAGGCCCGGCCCAACTTCCCATGGCCCACCCTTATCTTTCGCGCTCCTATAAAAGTTAGCGACCCATTCTTGAGCGCGATTAAACTCACCTTGCCTGTCAACCACGATTGCAGCGGCATCCCCTCCGCCGACTTTCAGTCTGAGTGCAATACCATGCATGACTGACTGGAAGCCGATTAAATTAGGAGATATTTGAAGGCGATCATTGTTGCTGTATATGTTGTAATGGATTTCATCAGGATGCTTGCAGGCCCATGTAAGAGCATCTCGTATTATTTCGCGACTTCTAGGGTCGGGAAGATAGTCAATCCGACACAGCAGCGTGTTACATACCTCTTGCAATATAGTATTTGCTTTTTCGGTCTTTTTCTCGATTCGAGCCTTCCTGGCTAGTTTAATCAAATCCTCATCAAATAGGTATGCAAGCTTCGCTAATACTACGAAACGTAAAGGAGTCCAATATGCTGACCATGGAACTGCCTTGTTGAGCCCCTGATCAAAGAGCTGGTCAAAAAAACTTATCAAAGCATGATCAGGTTTGGATATCCGATAAATATCTATGGTCAAGTCTAGCTTTGCTTGCAATGCCGAGAGTTCAGAGGCAATACTGGTCAGTCGCCCCATGCCCAACTCACTTGAGTGCAATCTTGCAACGCCAAAGCGTTCGCGTAGTTCTTGAATTTCATCATTAGCGACCTCATCCACATTGTGCGGCGAGGACAGTACACCATAGTATAAAATCGGCTGCTGCGGGTCGAACAGATTCAGACCCGTTTGCCCACTCTCATCTACATAAAAATACATAAATCTATTCCTTGTGCGGCGTGTCAGTGGTAGTAGTGATTCCCTTCACGCATGCCGGGATATCTGTTTCATTCTAGACGTGAACCACCATTTGACAGAGCATCATCATTCCGGTCAGGAAGGTCTACGCATGCAGGCGGTAGGGCGTCACCGCAGTGTAGGATGCTTCGATCATAGGATTTGGGAACCGCGGTTGCTCTGGGAGCACTGAAACCCGCATGGGGGATGTCATGCGCCTAGCTTGTAAAGGCTTCGCGGGGGGCTAATGGCGGAAATTAAGCCACGCTACCATCGATGTCGCGCTCAAGACCTGTCTGCCGATCGCCTAAGCCAACCATGGAGTAATGCCGCATGCCGACACCTGTAGGTCGAACCGAAACGGAGGTTCTAGCTGATCTTGTGCAGCTAACTGCCTCACCTGGCTACGTTCATGCGATTGCCTTCATATGTCACCGGGACAACCTGGTCCTGTACCGCGATGAGCTGAACCCGAAGGATATGGCTCATCTGTTCACCAACGACCGATTATTGAGGACTGAGATCACGACTTTGCTTGGGTTGATGGTCCGCCAGGCTTTGGACATGAGCGTGCCCACCGTAGAGGTCCTGGGATATTTGGTAGAACGCACCGACACGCTGATGTTGGAGCTACACCACGCACTTTCTCGACCGATGCTTTCATCTCTGACGGCCCAAGCGGTCAGCGGTAGCACAGCCGAGATAGGCTGGGACGGTATGTCCATGCGGGAGCCGATTTTTTATGGAACCGAGTCCGCATATAGTTTCCAGTACCGAGATTTACTTCCCACAAAGTACGGCGCGGACGATACCTGGCTCGTTGAAAAAATGGGCTTCACCATCACCCAGGCCCAGTTGGTCGCTAGCACAATGTGTAACCTAATGGACGAGAAGGCGTGCGCGACTTTTGCCAAGTCCAGAGCCCCAGTGATTGACCCCCACATATTGATAGGAGCGTTCGAATATTCAGCACAGCTTGTTGCGGACTCAAGCGGGCTGGATGTTCCCATTGTCGAAGCTGTTTTCGGTGCATTGACGCTAACTGGCGATAACCTGCAGTTCCAAACCATTGGCGATTTCAACGCGGTCGCTGCCACACCGTTGCTGCCAACCGGTCGCGGTACTGTGTTGCTGTTCCAGCACTACGCAATTTATGAGGCACTTTATGAGTCGCCCTTTTTTTGGATGTGGGCCGACAAGCCGTACCGGCCGACTGCTATGGAGCATCGCGGTGCATTTGCAGAGCAGTTCTCAGCGCTGAGATTGAGAGCCGTTTTCGGTCAGGACAACGTGCATACCAATGTGAATTTGTTCAAGGGCAAGGACGTTGCGGGTGAAGCAGACGTGCTGGTGGTGTTCGGGGATCGACTGATCATCATCCAAGCCAAGGCGAAAAAGCTGACCCTTGAGGCTAGAAAAGGCAATGACGGACAACTAAAGTCCGACTTCGCCGCTGCCATTCAGCAGTCCTACGATCAGGGATGGATTTGCGCCAATATTATCGTGGAGGGAGAGTGCAGACTGGAGAATGATCAAGGTCGAGAATTGAAGCTTCCTCATCCTCCTAAAGAGATCTATCTTTTCAGCGTCGTTTCTGAACACTATCCGGCATTAGCTTTTCAATCCAGTCAGTACCTAACTTACCAGACGACTGAGGTGATCAAAGCGCCACTCGTTATGGACGTCTTCCTCTTGGACGCTATTGCGGAGATGTTAACGTCACCGCTGAGGTTCCTCAGCTACATTCGTCTACGGATTGCCGCAGCCGGTAAGGTGAATCTGAGTCATGAACTGACGGCCTTGGGATTCCATCTTAAACGAAACATGTGGCTTGATGAGGAATTCAGCTACGTGATGATTGATGACTCATATGCAGTCGATCTCGATACCGCTATGACTGTACGGCGGGAGGGGCATCCCGGCAAGCATACACCTGAAGGCATACTGACTAGATTGGCAGGCACGCGCTATGAGCAGGTTATTTCTCAGATCGAAGCTGAGGCCAATCCTGCAACGCTTGAACTCGGACTTCAGCTTTTAGCCATGAATGAGGATGCTGCTTTTAATGTGCATCGTGGGCTGGAAGCCATTACTCGTATGACGCGAGAGGATGGGCAGGGGCACGACTTTACGATCGGGGCTGAGCAAGGTAACTCCGGGATCTGCTTCCACTCTAATAGAATGCCGTCGCCGGCAGCGATGCGCCGGCTGCAATTCCATTGCCACAAGCGTAAGTACATTATGCGATCAGATACTTGGTTTGGCTTGGCTGTCGACGGGGATTGTGACATTCAATTCGGCGTAACTTTGAATTTTCCCTGGACTGAGTCTGATCAGATGGACGAACTCACCAGAGATGCTCAGGCGCCAGCGCCAATATCATCGTTAAAGTCTCTCATACGCCAGTCGAATGGGAGGAAAGTGGGTCGGAACGAACCCTGCCCCTGCCGGAGTGGGAAAAAATACAAAAAGTGCTGTATGTCTTAGCCTGGTTAATGAGCAGCAGGTTCACCGAAGGGGAGTAGTGGACACCTATACGCTCAACCGAAGCCTTCACATTAGGGAGCGAATACCGAGCAAGGCAGCGAGGTGTCCTGGATAAAACCAATAGCTCCACTGAGTCACAGGCGGAACCCTGAAAGGCATACGCGACCACAGAACTATCAGTCCGAGAAGTGGCGCCAGAGCAGCCAGTATGAGGGCGGCCAAGGCAGCGGGCTCCAAGTGGATGGCTTGCGAAAAAAGCCCTGTACGCGAATTGGCTAGCACGCACAGTACAACCGGGACCATCGCGAAAAATTCCGGGCGCTTGATCGCAAGTACTAAAGCCGCTGGTACCAATACCCCGTAAAACCCGTACATCAGTGGATCTGCGAAAACACTGGCGAAACCGAGTGCTATGGCAGCCATCAAGAGGCTGGACCAGTTCCGGTGGTGGACTCCCCAGGCAACCATCAACCCCAAGATCAGCGTGAAAAGCACGTTAAACGTGCCTGAGCTACTGATCATTCGGTACGGGACCTCCGAGATGGCAGCGAACAGCACCATCAGCGCGAGATATCGGCCATTACTACGGGTGAAGAGTTCGCCCGGCTGGGTGCGTGCGACGTTGATTGCGATAGCGAGGCAGAACAGGGGAAACGAAAGTCTACCCAGGACGAAAAGATCCTCTGCACCAGGCCATACCAAACGCATGTGGTCAAAAACCATCGTGAGGAGAGCGATCCACTTGATCAAGTCTTGTTCTGCGTTGCGTGGCTTTGTAGGGGCCGTGTCCCGGCTTTGTACGTTCAAGGCATACTTCCCAGGACAAGCATGGTGAGAATGAGGTACCGAGCGCCCTTGGCCACCGAGACGATCAGAAGAAAGCGCCAGAGCGGCTCTCTCATGATGCCCGCGACAAGGGTCAGGGGGTCTCCTATCAGCGGGACCCAGCTGAGCAGGAGAGACCAGTAGCCATAGCGGTGGTACACGTTCTGCGCTTTCTGCAGCTTGTCAGGACCTACTGGGAACCAGCGGCGATCCCGGTAACGCTCAACCCCCAACCCTAGCAGCCAGTTCACCACAGAACCCAGCACGTTGCCCAAGGTGGCAACGGTCAAAAGCAGCAGGGGATCGTAATACTCAGAGACCAGCATCCCTGCAAGCACTGCCTCGGACTGCATTGGAAGCAGAGTCGCAGCACCGAATGCGGCCAGGAATAGACCTAGGTAACTGCCAAGGGCCAACATCATGGTGACCGCCTTACGGGCAAGCGATGGACAACCTTTAGAGGTATTTGGTGATCTGCTTGAATTCGTCGATTGCGGATCGATCACCATTGCTCAAAGCGGTAACCGAATCTTCCAGGCAGTGATCGATATGGTCTTGAATGAGCGTGCGCTTGGCTTGGCAAACTGCCTTTTCGACAGCATGTAGCTGCTGGGCGATGTCTACGCACTCACGGCCTTCTTCGATCATGGTAATGATGCTGCGCAGATGGCCGTCAGCACGTTTCAGGCGTTTGATGATTGCTTCGTGACTCTGATGAGTATGGGTGTGGCCATGGATATGTTCATGGACTGGCTCGGTCATGGCTTGAGTCTCGGACGGCTTTACATTAGGCTTGCATGCTATCCCCCTAGGGGGGTTAGGTCAAACGTGTCCGTTTGCTAGTCCGTATCCGTTACGAAGGCGTCAGGATGTCTCGCCGTCTACTTTCAGCGACCATGACTGTGTTTCTGGCTATAGCCTTTCTGCTGGCTTGGACCGGTCACGCCTATTCGCTTTCAGTGCCGACGCAGAGCCCTGTGTACAGCAAGCAGGTAGTCCAGCACGGGCATGACCATGCTGAGTCCTCCTGGAGCTGTGCCCAGTGCGCAGACCACTATCACTCACCGCTTACCCCTGACCATCAGCACGAGACGCCTCAACTCACGTCCTCCGTCCAGCTTTTTTCTACTTTCGAGCCCTCGGTTCGCATGGGATTACCCGGCGATTCAGTGCCTCGACCGCCTATTTTCCGCATCGAGCGCCCACCTCGTCCTCTACTTGCCTGCTGACATCAGCCGCTTAGCGGCTCACGATCATTGCAAGAAAGGGTTTATCCATGCATCTGCACTCGATAACGGGTAGGGGACTGTTCGCCACGCGTTCACGCCACCCATTGTTTCTGCTGTTCCTGTTGGTTGCTTCCCTGTTCATTGGCATGCCAGAAGCCTTGGCCCATGCTGTAGCAGAGGGTGACAAGGGCTTTATCCAGGAAAGCACAGGGGTCATGTTGATCCCGTTCATCTACATGGGCGCCAAGCACATGATGACGGGCTACGACCATCTGCTGTTCCTTTTCGGCGTCATCTTCTTCCTCTATCGCCTGAAGGACGTTGGCCTTTACGTCACGCTGTTTGCTGTTGGCCACTCGGTGACCTTGTTGTTTGGGGTGCTGACGGAGATCAGCATCAGCTCGTACATCATCGACGCGATCATCGGCTTCTCGGTGGTCTACAAGGCTTTGGACAACCTGGGCGCCTTCAAGCGCTGGTTCGGCTATCAGCCTAATACAAAGGCCGCGACCTTGATCTTCGGCCTCCTGCATGGTTTCGGCCTGGCCACCAAGATCCAGGAGTACGAGATTTCGGCGGATGGCCTGATCCCCAACCTGATTGCCTTCAACGTAGGCGTCGAAATCGGCCAGCTTTTGGCGCTGAGCGCAATCCTCATCCTGATGGGGTTCTGGCGCAGCACACCAAGCTTCTGGCGCCATGCCTATACCGCCAACGTTGCCATGATGAGCGCCGGTTTCCTCTTGATGGGTTACCAGATTACCGGCCTGTTTATCTCTGCTTAAGGACCTTCGATCATGTTCAATTCTCCACTTCCTTCGGCAAGTGAACTGCCGTCCAGCCGTCAACTCGTCCGTTCCTCTGTTATCGCGTTTGCCGTTGCGATGGGGCTGCTCGTTACCGTTGTAATGCCATCGGAATACGCGGTGGACCCGACAGGCGTCGGTCGTGCCATGGGCCTCACCCAGATGGGGGAGATCAAGATCACATTGGCTCAGGAGGCTCTGGCTGATGAGTTGGCTGCGCAACAGGCCAAAGCACCTGTTGCCGCGGTAGCGGCTACACCGGCTCCGGCTCCTGCACCTGTTCAGGCACCTGCACCGGTTCAGCAGCTTGCAGCTGTGCAACCCGCTCAGCCAGCCGCTCAAAAGTCAGCCGCGAAGTCTGACGAGGTTACGTTGACCCTCAAACCTGGCGAGGGTCGTGAGATCAAGCTGGAGATGCTCAAGGGCAGCGTGGTTTCTTACCAATGGACGGCCTCCGGTCCAGTCAACCACGATACCCACGGTGAGACTTACAACGCTGCGCAAGGCGATTTCCACAGTTACAGCAAGGGGCGTCAGGTCAAAGGCGATAACGGCGAGCTGACAGCGCTGTTCGATGGAACCCACGGCTGGTTCTGGCGTAACCGCACCTCGGGCAATGTGACCATCGCGCTGCAGACATCAGGCGACTATCTGAACGTCAAGAAGTAAACCGCGACCGGCGCCCATGTCGAGTGCGGGGGGCCGGTTTTACCTACAGTCAATTTTCCGGAATTTTGCCAAATGGCTATCAAACTGACCCGTTCCATCATGATGATCTGCTTGCTCGGCCTCTTGACCGCCTGTGGCGGTACAGAAACCGAGGGCACCTCTGGTTCAGAGGGCCATGGGCACTCTCACGAGTGATTGAACGTTGCGGGGTCGCTCGGCCCCGCAACTGTCTCCGTTCATCCCCCATCGATAGGCCACCACGCTAATTACCTGACGTGTAACAGGTGGGGTGATCAGGTTGAGCTATAACCCGTAATGCACATGTCAGAAAGCCTGGGAGAGGGCCTCACATGCGTTTACGGGACTTTTTCGTTGGAAGGGATGCAACTGCGCGCCTTATGCAGTTCGATTTGCTGCGCTGGTTTTCCATTGTGAGTGTCCTGATCATCACTCTGGTCGCATTGGGCCTGGGTTTCATCGCCTCTCGATTCGTTGTGAACGAAAGCATCCAGCGCGATGCGGCCCTCACTGCACAATTCATTCAGTCGCTGGCTTCCAGTGAGTTGAGCAAACATTACTTGCCAAACCGTCAGATGGGGGAGGTGTTGGACCCTCGGGCCGATATCGTTCTATCGAACCAGGAGCGCATTCGGCGACAAACTGCCCGCCGAGAGTTTCTGGCACACATCGACAACATTTCGAAGCAACCTGATTCGTTACTGATCAACATCTACGCCCCTGACAACGTCGTGATCTGGTCAAGCAATCCAGCACTGGTCGGCATGCAAATATGGGATGACGAGGAACTGGCCCGTTCCTTCGCAACCAGAAAGCGTGTGTTCGCGACCTATCACAGTGCGGTACCTGAAAGAGAGGAGCAGAACTTCCCAAGGCCTCCACAAGGGCTGTTCATTGAAAACTACATTCCCATGCTCAATGCTTCTGGCGAAGCGGTTGCCCTTATTGAAATTTACAAGGAGCCCTCGGATCTGATCGCCAGAACGCAGCGCGGCTATTTGTTGATGTGGCTGGCCACTTCGATTGGGGGAGCGCTGATCTACCTGGCTTTGTACCGGGTCGTGCGGAAAGCGGCAGGCCTTCTCATCGCCCAGCAAAAGCAGATTATCGAAAATGAAACGCTAGTCGCGATGGGTGAGATGTCTTCCGCTGTTGCCCATAGTCTGCGTAATCCTCTGGCGAGTATTCGATCGAGTGCGGAGCTCATGCAGGCGATGGCACCCGATGGGCTGCAACGTAACCTGAATGACGTGATCAATCAGGTTGATCGCATGTCGCAATGGGTCCGCGACCTCCTTGTGACATCCGGCCCATCAGCCGGAGCCAGCGAAAACGTTGATCCCATGGCCGTGGTAGAAGAGTCTTTGGCTTCTTTCCAGTCGCAAATCCGCAGTAGCGGCGTTGAAGTTGAACTTGTAGCAGCCAATGACCAGCCAGCGGTTCTGAGCCAGCGCCTCCTGCTCCTGCAGGTCCTGAACAGCCTGTTCTCCAACGCTCTTGAGGCAATGCCAAAAGGGGGCCTTCTCACCATCGAAGTGCTCAGACATTCCTCCGAACCGAAACTGACCATCGCGATCGCCGACACCGGTAGCGGGATGTCGGTATCACAACGCAAAAGGCTCTTTCAGCCATTCACAACGACCAAGCAAGGTGGTTTGGGCATTGGGTTGGTGATGGTCAAACGCATCATGGAGCGCTTTGGTGGACAGGTAGACATCCACAGTGCGCAGAACGAGGGGACCCAGGTTCGTCTTACTTTTGCCCTTGCGGCTCAGTGATGAAGCCTGGGTGATCCCTCAGCATTTCATGACGAGGACTTGCGATCGAGTTGCTCCAGGCAACTACCCATTGACTGCCCTAAACGATCAAGAAGCATGCTGTAACCACCTGCTTGAGGCGTGATCCCGTAGCCGAGGGCATCCAGCTCAGCGAAGCGCACTGGCATGCCTGCAGCAATGGTCTCCGCCAACTTGGGGCGTACGGGTGGCTCATAGAAAATGCAGCTGGCACCTGCATCTTTGAGCAGTGCTTTGAGCTCGGCGACATGTCGGGCTCCGGGTTGAATCTCGTTGCCTATCGTGAGGATGCCTCTGTGCTTCAGTCCATAAGCCTCCTCGAAGTAATCAAAGGTCTGATGGAACAGGAAGAATGGCTTACCTGACAGAAGGGCCAGGCGACGTTTCAAATCCCCATCCTGCTGTTCTAGACGTTCTCGGAATGCTGCGAAATTGGCTTGATAGCGCTCCGCATTTTGCGAGTCTGCGATTGCTAAATCGTCTGCCATTTGCTTGGCGATGATCAATGCATTCCCCGGGTTCAACCAGAGGTGAACATCGATGGAGCCCGGGCGGTGAAGGTCGTCGTGGGCATCATCCGGATGCTCGTCAGGGGTTACCTGATTGGTTTTCCCAAGTTGGCTATCGCCAAAGTGGCGGACATGCAGACCGTCCAGGTTTTGAATCGAGACGGTTTTGCCGCGTCGGGCTTCTAGTGTTTTACTCAGATAAGTTTCCAAGTCCGGACCGATCCAGTACACCAGGTCGGCTTGTTGCAAGTCCCTCACCGTTGACGGCTTGAGCGTAAAGCTATGTGGGGAGGCACCCGCCGGCACGACCGCGACAGGCTCGCCTAATCCGTCCTGCACTTCCGCCGCGATCAGTTGCAGAGGCTTGATGCTGGTCACCAGGTTTACAGCGGCTGACGCCTTGAGGCTTGCCATCCCCAGCATCATTGCAGCACTGATCATTAACGCGTTCTTGAGCATTAAACGTCCTTCAAAAATTGAACAGCCAGACCCAGCAGAATCAGCAACCCGGCCATTTGGGGTGATCATCATCGATCACGAATGTGTGGGCATGTGCCTTACCTTCAGCAACATGTGGGTGGTTTTCCGGCAAGTCGACATGAGAATGCGCGACCACCTCTTCGTCATACTCCGGTCGCCATATCTGCTTGCTCAGAATCCAAGCCATTGCTGCGACAAGCGTCAGGCCAATGAAAGACGCGGTCAGGCTAACGCTAGCGCCTAGCCACCCAGCCAGGGGGTAGGTGATCAGCCAGCAAGCGTGGGACAAGGCAAATTGCGCAGCGAATAATGCTGGGCGGTCTTGGGAAGTTGATGAACGACGCAAGATGCGTCCTGATGGGGTTTGAGCAAGGGAGTAACCAGCTCCCAGTGCAACCCACAACCCCACGAGGCTCCAATAGCTGTTCACGAAGGTCCCGAGCAGCAGGCCTACGACCAAGACCGCGCCGCCAGCGAGCATCGCCTTTCGGTCATCCAGACGTTCAAGCAGGCGTGGGAGTGCCAGTGCGACGATCATTGATCCTGCACCAAATGCCATGAGCGCCATTGCCGTTGAACTCTGCGGCAACCCGAAACGAGATTGAACAAGCACGACGGTATTGACGATGACCATCGCGCTGGCTGCCGCGACGGTCAGGTTCAAGGCCAACAAGCCACGCAGTCGTGGAGTGCGCAGGAAGATCCGCATACCTTTGGTGGTTCGCTCGTAGATGCTGCGTTTGGGGCCGCGTATAGCAGCGGGCAGAACCACTGTGGCTACCATCGCGGCAGATACCAGGAAGCCCACGACAGTGCCGGCAAACAGGCTGTGGAAGCTGACCACGGTGAGCAGCAGCGCTGCGAGCATCGGGCTGATGACACTTTCCAGGTCGTAGGCTAGTCGAGACAACGACAGCGCTCTGGTGTATTCGCGTTCGTCGGGCAGGATGTCTGGAATAGTTGCCTGGAAGGTTGGGGTGAACGCAGCAGAGGCGGACTGCAGGACAAAAATGAGTACATAGACTTGCCAGATCTCCGTAACGAACGGCAGCAGCAAAGCAACCGCGGCTCTCACCAGGTCCAGCGTTACCAGCATGGCTTTTCTAGGCAGGTGCTCCGCGAACGCAGCCGCAACGGGTGCGACGCCGATGTAAGCCGCCATTTTGATCGCCAACGCGGTACCCAGTACTGCGCCTGCCTGGGCGCCCGCCAGATCGAAGGCCAGCAAGCCCAAGGCAACGGTGGCTAACCCGGTACCCACCAGTGCAATGACCTGAGCCAGGAACAGGTGTCTGTAGGTTCGATTTTTCAGGACCGATAGCATGCAAACCTCCCTGCAGTGCTGTTTTCCTGGCCGCGATATGGCATCGCAGGCAGCGTGAATTGGTTATAGCGTATCCCCCTGGGGGGGATATGGTCAATCCAGGCTTAGTCAGGGGCATGCACTTTCAGGGGGCAAGGTGCTTGTTGAGGAGCCGGCCAACGATGTCAGCCGGCAACCGGCATCAGATACGCAACATATGAACTGCCAGACCGGCCAGGGCACAGGCAAGCAGTACCTGGATGACGCCACGCTTGAAGCGGAACAAGGCAATCGCTGCAGCGATCGCGATCAGCGCTGAAGGCCAGTCGAATGTTCCAGCGAACCCCTTTGGCCAAAGCACGTGGTAGCCGAAGAACAGCGCCAGATTCAGGATTACCCCCACAACTGCTGCGGTGATGCCGGTCAGTGGTGCGGTGAACTTCATCTCGTTGTGCGTCGACTCTACCAACGGGCCACCGGCGAGAATGAAGATGAACGACGGCAGGAAAGTGAACCAGGTGACGAGGCTCGCCGCGATTGCGCCGGCGAGGAACGGGTGTTCTGCGCCAAACATTGGATGCACGTAACCCCCGACGAAGCCTACGAAGGCGACTACCATGATCAGTGGCCCTGGCGTGGTTTCCCCTAAGGCGAGGCCATCGATCATCTGGGTGGGTGTCAGCCACCCGTAGTGCCCGACAGCGCCCTGGTAGACATAGGGCAGCACAGCGTATGCACCGCCAAACGTCATCAGGGCGGCCTTGGTGAAGAACCAGCTCATTTGCGTCAGAGTACCGTCCCAGCCAAACGACAGCGTCAGCAGCCCCATGGGCAGGACCCAGAGCGCAGCACCGACCAGCAGTAGTCGCAGCAGGTGTCCCCAGCTGAAGCGGGCATGCTCAGGCGTTGGGGTGTTGTCATCGATCAGGGCAGGTCCATAGCTGTTCTTCGTGGCGCCATGGCCACCTCCGATCACGAATTTACTTGGAGCAAAGCGACCGCCTAAATAGCCAATGATGGCGGCTACCAGCACGATAAGCGGGAATGGGGCGTTGAGGGCAAAGATGGCCACGAACGAAGCGGCGGCCATGGCCCACAGCCAGCCGTTCTTCAGTGCACGCGACCCGATCCGGTGAGCCGCGTGAACGACGATGGCAGTGACCGCCGGTTTGATGCCATAGAAAATCCCAGCCACCACGGGCACCTCACCGAAGGCGACGTAGACCCAGGACAAAGCGATCAGGATGAACAATGACGGCAGCACGAACAACGCACCGGCAATCACACCGCCCCATGAACGGTGCATGAGCCAGCCGATGTACGTGGCGAGTTGCTGAGCCTCTGGTCCAGGCAACAACATGCAGTAGTTGAGCGCATGCAGAAATCGCTTTTCGCTGATCCACCGCCGTCGCTCAACCAGCTCCTGATGCATGATCGAAATCTGCCCGGCGGGTCCACCAAAGCTGATGAAGCCCAGCTTGAGCCAAAACAGAAACGCTTCAAACAAGCCGATCGGCTGCTGAGCAGCTTGCGACGGAGGCTGTTCGCTGACTGCGGAGGTGGTATCAACCATTTTGTTTTTCCTCACTTGCGAAAGCCGTCAGCAGGCCATCGAAGATGCCTCCGGCGACCGTTGTCAGTTGATCGTCATCGCCAATGCTTTCTCTCAAACCCGCGAGGACGCGCTCGATGCCAGGTGCCTCGGAGGGCTGGCTTCCACCTACATCCAGGTAATGAACAACAGCTGCCAACCGAGACAGGCCTGGTTGTTCAACCGCAAAGCTTTCGATGAGGGTCTCGAACGACACCCGCTGGCCGACATGGCTGAACCTCGCGCCATCGAAGTCGAAGCCCAACGCATCGGTCGGGCAGTCGCTGGGACTTTCCAGCCAAAGGAATTGGGCGTCAGCATCGATGAAGCGACGGATGAGCCAGGCACACGCCAGCCTATCCACCCAGGGGCGTTTTCGAGTCGCCCAGCGGCGACCCAGGTATTCGCTGCGCTCAAGTCTGATGATTGTCTCGTCGTGCGCACTGGGCTCATCGGATGACAGTGCACGGCTGATTGCGGTCTCAAGCGCCTGCAGGGTCGAGTCAGTCTGAGCCTTGAGCACGCCAGGGAAGAAATCGATCGCCGCCAATTGGCTGAAAGCCTTTCGAAGCTTGCGCACCTGCCGCGCGGTTTGCAGGGCGTTGTCCGGTGAAAGATCCGCTCGGCAGCCTGCAATTTCTTCCATCAGCTTGGCGTAGTCCTCGCTTCTGTCGAACAACCCACTGAAGCGCTCCTCACGCTCAGGCAGAGACAGCAGAAATGCCGTGCCATTGATCGCCAGCACGTCTCGTTCCACGGCTTCGAACGCTTCGCGAGCCGTGCTTTGTTGTGGCAGCAGGTATACGCCATCTCGTAGTACTGCAGCACCAGAAGCCTTGAGGGTTCGCCAAGCGCGCATTCGCTCCGTGGCGTTAGCCGTGGGAAGCCCGAGAATCAGTAGCGACCATTCGCTCATGTAGAATACTCAACAAAAAATGTATCTGTATCTACATTAGGTCTTGAGTCGGTCGAAATCAACGAGTAAATGCCCGCATGCGCAAAGCCCGTTGAGCAGCGTGGCGGCGCCGACGCTATCCACTTGAACTCTGGTGCTGGAGCGCTGAATGGTGCCCCAGGGCTACTTCTTCAGCCCCTTCAGTCTCGCGGCAGCTTTCTGCACGGCGGCCATCTTTTCTGGACGTTTCATGCGCTTCCACTTGCGGATCTCATCTTTTGAGCGCCCGCAGCTGACACAAAGATCTCCCTTCAATTGGCAGAGTGAAATACAAGGGTTCTCGATTTGCGAAGCCATTGATGAATTACCTGTGGGTCTGAGTCGGAGTGTGCGAATGCCGGCAGCAAGTGTGGCCAGCACCCACATATCTCACTCGAAGGACATTTGTGGTCAGGTTTCATGGAGCGGCAGTAGCCGCTCGTGATTCCCTCATTGCGGCATTGGCCATCAATGGCGACGACCGCAACGGGAGCGCCAAACGCGCAAAATGCACGATTGGATGACATCCCTCGTTAGCTAGTGAGTCCGATCCAGCCGTTGATACCCACGTAGATGCCTACGGCGATGATGATCATGCTGGACAGGTACGGTGCTCGACGAGCCACAGCTCCCAACCAGGGCCAGCGATTGGAGGCGCGTTTCGCTCCGACCGCTGCTGCGACCCCAACAGTTACCAGGGTCATGGCGAGGCCGATGCTGAAACACAGTACCAGCACGGCCCCGAGTGCGATTTCCTTGACCTGCAGGCACAGTAGCAAAACAGTGATCGCTGCCGGGCATGGGATCAGGCCGCCAGTTAAACCGAACAGGATGATCTGGCCGGTAGTCACATCACGGTTGGCGAAACGCTTTTTGATGTCGTTTGCATGGGCGCGCTCGTGCGCATCCTGATAGCCATCGACGCTCAGTTCGAGCTGATCGAGTTCGCCATGGTGGTGGTGATCATGCGCTTCGGCAAACTCCAGATCGTAGTCATGAGCATGGTCGGAATGACCCAAGGTCAGGCGTACTGAAAACTCATGAGGCTCAGGAATCGAGTCAATGGATTCCAGGAAGCCGTCACGTTTCTCGAAGGCGAACGACATTGTTTCACCGTTCGGCCGAGTCGTGAGGGCCTTAACTTGAGCGGCCTGCCATGGATGGCCATCTAAGGTTTTCAGTCGCCACCGAGGTGGTTGCCCGATTTCAAATATCGACAGTTCAACACGTCCATGCCCAGTGTCGACGCGGCGTGTCTCATCATGGGCATGCTCATGGCCGTGATCGTGCCCGTCACCTTGCTCGAATTTCCACATTTGCTCTCCGCGCCAGGTGCGCAGAAGCATCCACAATGCGACGGCGATGATGATGGCTGCTGAGCCTAGCTGGAAGTAGGGCTCGGTGGTTTCAGCATCAAGGTTGCCGCCCAGGTACATCCCTGCCATGGCGACGAGCCAGACCACGGCTGTATGGGAGAACGTGGCAGCCAGCCCCAAGAGAGCCGCCTGCTTGGCAGTTCCTCGCACAGCGACGATGAAGGCTGCCATCATTGTTTTGGAGTGCCCTGGCTCAAGGCCATGCAGGGCGCCGAGCAGGATGGCGCTTGGGAAGTAGAGCCAAGCGTGGGCGGTACCCTGCTGAAGTAGTTCTGCGAAACCCATGGTGAGACCTCTGGAGTAGTGCCAATAGCGCGTGAGGGCGGCAGTCATAGAGGCCGCCCTTTAAATTGTCGTACGATTGGGTTGAAATCGTACCCTTAAAATACTATCCCCCAGTAGGGGATATGAAAAGAGGTTGTCATGTCTCACACCATGAAGAATCAGCGTCAGTTGCTGACTCGGGTCAAGAAGATCAAAGGGCAGGCTGCCGCCCTGGAGGCAGCGTTGGAGCAGGAAAAGGATTGCCTGGGAATCCTTCAGCAGATTGCCGCGATCCGGGGGGCGGTGAATGGGCTGATGGCCGAGGTGGTGGAAGGCCATATCCGTGAGCATCTGGCGGCAGAGCATCTGGATGCGGCTCAGCGACTAGAGGAGGCAGACAAAATCTCCTCGGTACTCAGGTCTTACTTGAAGTGAGGAGCTGACCTAGCAGGTCGGGTAGTCGGTATGGCGGAGTGGGATGGTAGAAACGAGAAAAGGCGCCGAGGCGCCTTTGATCATCGAGCAGCAAAAAATAGGTAGATGAACAGCACATCTATCAGCTCAGGACTGGCTTTTAGGGCCCTCCTTTTGCTGGGTGGACGAAGGCTTCGACTGCTCTGCCTCCTTTTCCTTCTCGCCCCAAAGGCGTTTCTGGTCATCGCGGAATTCTTTGTTGAATTTCAGTGAGCGCTCGGCCCCGCCCTCTGCAAAGGCTTGGCCGCTGATGCCCACTGCCATTACGCCAATCAGGAAAAGGTTAGTCAGTCGCATATCAAACTCCGGGGCTGGATCGGTAGTGATCTTGAGGTTTCGATACCCTGAAGCTTAAAGACCTGTCTCTGACGAGAGCGTGAGGCGCGAATTACAATGTTGAAAGACGACGCCGTATGATTGAAGAGATGAACAGGCTTCAGGCCTTCGATCCATCGGAAGGCCTTACGTTGGGATTAGCTTGTGAGGCCGGGCGCTAGGTCACAGATGGCTGGTCGGAAAGCTGAGATGGAACCAGGTATACCTGTCACCGCTGACTTCAACCTTGGCAGTGCCTTGGTGCAGGCTCATGATGGAGCGCACGATCGCTAGACCGAGACCTGTGCCCCCCTCGCTACGTGCTCGGCCTCTGTCCACGCGATAGAAGCGCTCAAACAGATGAGGCAGATGTTGATCGGGAATACCGCGTCCAGGGTTACCGACGCTCAACTGAATCTGATCGCTGCCACGGTGGACTTTGACCTGGACCGATTCGCCTTTCGGGCAATAACGAATAGCGTTGGATAGCAGATTCGAAACTGCTCGCTGGATCATGAGTCGGTTGCCATTCACGACATCGGCGCTCCCTGAAATCTGCAGTGCTACTCCGTTTTCCTCGGCCGAGAAGGCAAACAGGTCGCAGACCCTCTGCACTTCATCCACCAAGGCCACGGTCTCAAATTCCACCAAGGCAGCTGGCTGGCTCACATGGGCCAGGAAAAGCATGTCCGCAACCATGCGCGTCATGCGGTCCAGCTCCTCCAGGCAGGATTCGAGCACATCACGGTATTCAGCGGATGAGCGTTCACGCGACAACGCTACTTGTGCTTTCCCCATGAGATTTGACAGCGGTGCCCTGAGCTCGTGGGCCAGATCGTCCGAGAATTGCGAGAGTTGCTGTACCCCACCATCCAGGCGATGGAGCATAAAGTTCATGCCATCCGCCAGATGTCGAAGCTCTGCCGGCAGCTTGTCAGTGGGCAGGCGGTGGCCCAGATTGTCGGTGGAAATCTTGGACGCTACCTTGAGAAAACGGGTCAACGGCAGCAAGCCACGTCGGACAGTCCACCAGGCCACAATCAAAATAACGGCCAGAATGAACGGTGATGCGGTCAGCGCCCAAGTGACCATGGCGCCCAGGAGCTGTGCGTCCGACGACTCGTCCACAGTCATGTAGACGCCAATCTGGGTGCCGTCTTTCAAGCGCATGATCTGCGCCGCACTGAGCATCGGATTTCCCGATTGATCCTGCCACTCATGGAAGGCCAATTCGTCCCGAGCAGGGAAGCGATGGAGCTCGAAACTCACTTGTTTGGAGCCGATGGTCAGTAATGGAGCCTTGCTGTCAGCAGAGTCGAAAATGCTGACATACAGATTGTTGTGCCCCATCGCGAGATCGACGAGCAGGTGGGAATCAGCGGTCACCCCCGATACATCTTCGATGGTCGCAATGTTATGGGCCATGCCGCTCATTTTGGTTTCAAGCGCTGAACGGGCCGTGCTCTCCAGCGCTTGGCCGAGCATCACATAGCCAATGGACGCGCACAGTACCAGAAGAAGCACGCTCATGAAGCCGACTTTCAATCCCAGCTTGGCAGCCAGGCTCAACTGCCTCATGAGCGGTCCTCTACCACGTACCCAACACCGCGCATCGTATGGATGAGCTTGACCTGGAACGGGTCATCGATCTTCGCACGCAGGCGCCTGATTGCAACGTCGATCACGTTAGTATCGCAATCGAAATTCATGTCCCACACGAGCGAGATGATCTGGGATCGCGCCAGGGCTTCGCCTGCGCGACTCATCAGCAGGTGCAGCAGGGCAAACTCCTTGGTGGTCAACTCGATGCGCAGGTCGCCGCGAAATGCGCGGTGACGGCCGGGGTCAAGCTCCAGGTCGGCGACCTTGAGCGTATTGCTTTCAATCATGTCATCGCCGCGGCGCTGGAGTGAGCGGACGCGAGCGAGCAACTCCGGGAACTCGAAGGGCTTCACCAGGTAATCATCCGCTCCGCCGTCCAAACCCTTGAGCTTTTCATGAAGCCGGCCTCGTCCGGTGAGCATGATGATGCGCACGCGGCTGGTTTTCCTGATGGTCTCCAGCACTTCCCAACCATCAACTTCTGGCAGATTTACATCGAGAATGACCAGGCCGTAGGTGTTATGGTTGAACAGGTGAAGAGCGTCTACGCCATTACTTGCACGGTCAACGATATAACCGCTCTCGGTCAATCCTTGCTGAAGATATTCGGCAGTTTTAGTTTCATCTTCCACAACTAGAACGCGCATATTTGATCTCTAAAATTCGTCAGTAAAATATTGCTTGCGGTCAATTAAATATTTTTTCATGTGTTTCAGGGTGTGTCTTGCTTGGGGCTTCAAGCGCCCGCAGGCCGCGTTGAGGGTGATCTTAGCGCGAAAAAAATGCGGCCGGGCAATTCCTACAAATTTGTAATTCACCCGTAACGTTCCTGATAGTCGCTGCCCTCTAGAATCGGAGCAGTAGAGGAGTCTACGACACTTCCCTTCCGCGCATAGAGTGCAGCAGACGAGCGGGTTAAATAGTTAGCCCCAATAGTTGTGCACGCCTTGCTTATCTTCAAATCCTCAAACAGGTCGAGATCATGTCCTTGTTATGGCGCTTGACGGGGAACTTCTGATGAACAATGAAAGATACCTGCGCTGTGTAAAGAGTCTCTCTTTTTTCACCGCAATTATTATTTCCGGGCCCGCCATGAGTGCTGAGAAGTTCTCTGTTGCAGAAGACCAGATTCAGGCTTTGGGTATCAAGGTTTCACCGGTCCAAAGCATGAAGCAGACGGTCAGCAGTCGTTATCCTGGCCAAGTTGTCGTGCCGCCAAAGGCTGAACAGATCGTCAGCTCCCCGCTGGAAGGTGTTGTCGTTCAGTTACTGGTGGGCGAATACCAACCCGTACGCAAAGGCGACCCCGTAGCCAGGCTTTCCAGCCCAGCCATGAGCCAGCTTCAGTTGCAACTGTTGCAGGCTGCGTCCCGTGCAACGCTTGCCCGTCAGGCCTATTCCCGTGAGCAGACGCTTTTTGATGAGGGGATTATTCCCAAGCGCCGGGCTCAGGAAGCACAGGCCACGCTGAAGGAAGCCGAAGCGACGTTGGTCCAGACGAAAGCGGAGCTGGCGTTGGCAGGTCTGACCCCGCCGATGATGGAGCAAGTCGTCCGTTCAGGTATTCCATCTGACCGGATAATCCTTACCGCCGTCCAGGATGGGATCGTCAGTGCAATCTCCGTTCGCCCTGGGCAGCGTGTAGATGGCGCTACATCGTTGCTCAACATCACCCAGGTCGACGCCCTGTGGCTGGATGTGCAAGTGCCTTCTCAGGCCAGTATCGGTATCCAGCCCGGTGCACCGGTAACGATCGTCGACAAGAATGTGAGCGGGCGAGTGATCAACCTGAGTCCGACCGTTACAGCAGACAACCAGTTTGTAGTGCTGCGGGCCGAGATCGAAAACCCTGGGCGCGCTATACGCCCGGGTGAGTTGGTAACTGTCGAGATCCCGGTCCAGTCCGCCGGTAATTCTTGGGATATCCCCATCTCCGCAGTGGCGCGCAACAAGGCTGACTCCGTTGTGTTCGTCCGTACGCCTGAGGGTTTCGAAGCGCGCCCTGTGAAGGTTGAGGCCAGTGCCGGGCAGCTTGTGCGCGTGCAGGGCAACATCCGTGAGCAGGATCAGGTTGCCGTTGCTGGCGTTATTGCGCTGAAAGGTGCCTGGCTGGAAGAGGACGGAGAGTAATGCTGAGCCGTCTCATTCAATTCTCGTTGTCCCAACGCCTGTTCATGGTGTTGGCGACAGTTCTGCTGACCGCAGCGGGCTGGTACGCCTACCGCGGTCTTCCTATTGACGCATTTCCGGACGTTGCCAGCACCCAAGTCAAGGTGATCATGAAGGCGCCTGGCATGACACCTGAGGAAGTGGAAAGCCGCATCGCGGTGCCCATCGAAGTCGAGATGCTGGGCATCCCGAAAA
Organism: Stutzerimonas stutzeri; assembly: GCF_024448935.1. Taxonomy (GTDB): domain Bacteria; phylum Pseudomonadota; class Gammaproteobacteria; order Pseudomonadales; family Pseudomonadaceae; genus Stutzerimonas; species Stutzerimonas stutzeri_AO. Next base: position 4,517 of record NZ_JAMOIE010000025.1, on the reverse strand, counting down.
CCAAGATTCTGCGTTCTGTTACCAAGTATGGCCTGGTCGACGTCACCATCGATTTTCAGGATGGCACGGACATTTATTGGGCTCGCCAGCAGGTGTCCGAACGCTTGGGCAACCTGACTGACAGCCTGCCCAGCGGTATCAGCGGCGGTATGGCCCCCATCACTACGCCGCTGGGTGAGATGTTCATGTTCACCGTCGATAGCGAGGCCATGTCGCTGGTCGAGCGCCGTAGCCTGCTGGATTGGGTCATTCGACCTGCATTGCGCACGGTGCCCGGCGTCGCTGATGTCAACTCGTTGGGTGGCCAGGTTCGTACGTTTGAAGTGCTGCCGGACCCCGTTCGCATGGCTGCCAATGGTGTCAGCCTGCAGCAACTGGCCAACGCGGTGAACACCAACAACCGCAATGATGGTGCCGGACGCCTCGGTGAGGGGGATGAAGTTCTGCTGGTTCGCAGTGAGGGGAGCATTCGCACCCTGGATGACCTGCGGGCTGTCGTGGTCAACCCCAGTGACTCGTCACCGGTTCGCGTTGGCGACCTGGCCGAAGTCCGCCTTGGCACCCTGACGCGCTATGGCGTAGTAACCCAGGACGGTAAAGGTGAAGCCGTTCAGGGCTTGGTGCTGGGCCTTAAGGGGGCTAATGCCCGTGAAGTTGTCAGCGGTGTTCAGCAAAAGCTGAAGGAGCTGGAGGCCACTTTGCCTCCTGGCGTCAAGATCACCAGTTTCTATGACCGATCTTCCCTCGTGGACAAGGCCGTAGGTGCCGTATCCAAAGCACTGATTGAAGCGACCGTATTGGTCGTTCTGCTGCTGGCATTGTTCCTTGGTAACGTTCGTGCAGCATTGACCGTGGCCTTGGTACTACCGCTTGCAGCGCTGATCACCTTCATCATGATGCGTTTCTTCGGCATGTCCGCCAACCTCATGAGCCTCGGCGGGTTGGCGATCGCGATCGGCATGCTGGTCGATGCCGCAGTCGTCGTTGTGGAGAACATTGTCCAGCGCCTGGCCACAGACACTTCCGGTGGGAAGTTGCCACGGCTGCACATCATCTACCGAGCGGTTCGCGAAGTAGCAGTCCCCGTCACCTCAGGCATCTTGATCATTATCACGGTGTTCCTGCCGCTGCTGACGCTTCAGGATCTGGAGGGCAAGTTCTTCGTTCCGGTTGCACTGACGATTGTCTTCGCACTGGCAGCTTCGTTGTTGCTCTCGCTGACTGTGATTCCCGTCTTGTCTTCCTATCTGCTGCGAGAGGTCAAGCATGAAGACCCCTGGTTGGCACGCAAGCTATTGGGTGCGTATGGCCCCATCCTTGAGTGGGGGCTTGCTCGCCAGAAAGTGATCGCAATCATTGCCGGCGCCATGTTGGTGGTAGCGGGGCTCGTTTACACACAAGTGGGCAAGACCTTCATGCCGACCATGGATGAGGGCGACCTGATCGTGGGTATCGAGAAGCTTCCCTCGGTGAGCCTTGAACAGACGGCCGAGCTGGATAAGAAGATCCATCAATCCTTGATGAAGGCCATCCCTGAGATTCGCGGCATCGTTGCGCGGGCAGGTTCTGATGAAATCGGTCTCGACCCCATGGGCCTGAACCAGACCGACACCTACTTGCTGCTCAAACCAATGTCGGAATGGCGGATGGACACCAAGGAAGAATTGATGGAGGAGATCCGCAAGGTCCTCGATCCAATGCCTGGTATCGACTACAGCTTCACCCAACCGATCGAGATGCGCGTCTCTGAGATGATCATCGGTGTGCGGGGTGACTTGGCCGTCAAAGTGTACGGACCGGATCTGGCAACCCTGAATCAGCTCGGTGGCAAGATCGAATCGCTGCTCAAGACCATTCAGGGTAACCAGGATGTGTACACCGTTCAGAACGACGGCGTGCAGTACCTGCGGGTCGAAATTGACCGCCTTCAAGCGGGCCGTTTCGGGCTGGATGTCGAGACGATCCAGGACGCGCTGCGCGTGCAGATCGAAGGGCGTCAGGCCGGGCTGGTCATTGAGGGTAACCAGCGTACCCCGATTCTCATCCGCTCCGCCGAGTCGGTACGCAATTCGCCCGCGGAATTCGATGCCGTACGTATTACTACACCTGATGGCAAGACCATTCCACTGAGCGCCGTGGCCAAGCTGGAGCGTGCCGATGGCCCAGTGAAGATCGACCGTGAAATGGGCAGTCGCTACAGCGTCGTCATCGCCAACGTCAGCGGAAGAGACCTTGTCGGCTTCGTCGAAGAAGCGAAAGCGTTGGTCGCTCAGCAGGTTGAGCTACCCAATGGCTATCGCATCAGCTGGGGTGGGCAATTCGAGAACCAGCAACGCGCCGCAGCACGGCTTTCCGTCGTGGTTCCGGTGGCGCTGGGCCTGATCTTCGTCCTGCTGTTCTCCACCTTCGGCTCGGTTCGCCAAGCGCTCTTGATCCTGAGCAACATTCCATTCGCGCTGGTGGGCGGCATCGTCGCCCTGTGGGTTACTGGAGAGTACCTCTCGGTGCCTGCGTCGGTCGGTTTCATTGCTTTGCTGGGTATTGCAGTGCTCAACGGCATCGTTCTGGTTAGCTACTTCAACCAGCTTCATGGCGAAGGCTTACCGATGAGGGAGGTTGTACTTCAGGGCGCACGCCGACGACTTCGCCCGGTATTGATGACGGCGTCGATTACGGCATTCGGTCTCGTCCCGCTGCTGTTCGCCACGGGACCTGGATCTGAAATTCAACGACCTCTTGCCATCGTTGTTATTGGTGGTTTGATCACCGTAACAGCCCTGACCCTGATGTTGCTTCCCATCCTCTATCTGCGTTTTGCACATGCCAAAAAGGAGACTGCCGATGCCTGACATCTGGTTGACGCTGCTCTGCACCCCGAGCCTTGAAGAAAAAATCATCGACCATTTGCTGGTGTCAGTCGGCACGAGGATCTTCACCAGCGCTACTGTCGCTGCCCATGGTCTGTCCACGGATGCCCTGAATCCAGTTGAACGCGTGATGGGGCGTGCCCGTGCCGTGCAGATCCAATTGGTCGTTGAGCAACAGCATCTTGAGCCGTTGCTGGACTCGCTCAGGCAGGAGTTTCCCAACACGGGCGTGCGCTATTGGACAGTTCGGGTCAGTGAGTTTGGGGAGTTTATGTGATGAAACGCATTTTACCCCTGGTGGTTCTGATGGGACTGAGTTCCGTTGCAGGCGCTCAGCCAGTCGCACCCATGAACATCCTGCCCAAACCTCTGGCGATGTCGTTGCTCAATGCGGATCCGCGCGTCGCGTCGGCCAGATCGACCATGGATGCAGCCATGCTTGAGGCGGGGATTATTCGTAAGTCGCCCTACGAGTGGAATGCGACAGCAACCGGCCAGCAGCGGCGTGTCGATGCTGGTCCCAACTACAACGAGTGGAACGTTGGCATTCAGCGCACCATTCGGCTGCCTGGCAAAGGCCAGGCAGACCAGGATATCAGTGGTGCCACGGTCAAATTGGCGGATGCGACTTATGGTGAGGTACGTCACGAGACTGCGCGTGAGCTCATGACGATGTGGCTCGATTGGCTGGCCTCTGAACACGCTCTCGAAATCGCCAACAAAGGGTTGGCCTCGGCCAAGGAAAGTCTTGCTGCGGTTGAAAAGCGTAACCGTGCGGGGGACGCATCGAAGCTTGATGTCAGTCTCGTGAAAGCCGAAATTGCTGATCAACTTCGCCAGGGTAACGAGGCGAAGGTCAAAGCTGCAGCCAGTTGGGCGACGTTGTCACGGCGATTCCCGGGTATCGACCGAAAGGTCGTGGCTTTACCGGTGCCATCGTCAGAGCTTGGTCAGTATGAAACCTGGCGTGAGCGGATCCTCGCCGAAAGTGATGTACTGCGCAGGGTAGAGGCCAGCTTGCTGAAAAGTGAAGGCCAGTCGGCACGTGCCAAGGCAGACAAGATCCCAGACCCGACGCTGGGTGTGTTCACTGCTTCGGAGCAGGGCGCTAGGGAAAGAATCTACGGCGTGACCTTCAGCATGCCGATTCCAAGCGGTACTCGCAGTGCTCGTTACAGCCAGGCAATGGCCCAAGAGAGTGCTGCCCGCCAGGACGTAGACCTCATCAAGCGAGAACTGGAAGCTGCGATTGCCAGTGATGTGGAGATGGCCTCAGGCGCCTATGAAAACTTCCGCATTGCTACAGAGGGGGCTGAGGCCATGGCTCAGAACGAGGCACAAATGCAACGCGCCTACGAATTGGGTGAGGCTGACCTGCAGTCCCTGCTGCTATCTCGACGTCAAGCAGTGACATCGGCATCGAATGCACTGCAGGCGCATGTCGATACTTTGCGGACTCACTTGTCACTGCTGATCGATGCCCATTGGATATGGGGGTTGGACGAAAGCTGAGCACGCTCGTTTAGCCTGAAGTGCCCGGCAGGGAGTGCCGGGCCATCTGTCAAAATCGTAATGAACTTATCATGCTCCAGTTAGTTTTGGGCAGTAATGATAGGAAGCGGTCGCCACTCAGCAGTTGAATAATAAGGG
>NZ_JAMOIE010000024.1 GCF_024448935.1 Stutzerimonas stutzeri | reverse complement strand
CCTCCAGCCTCCAGCCTCCAGCGGCAGTTGCGCTACAATCGCCGCCCTTTTTTTCGACTGACCGGAACTGCCGATGACCACGCTGCTTGCCCTGGATACCGCCACCGAAGCCTGCTCCGTCGCGCTGCTGCATGACGGTCAGGTGCTGAGCCATTACGAGGTGATTCCGCGGCTGCATGCCCAGCGTCTGCTACCCATGATCCAGGCGCTCCTGAGCGAGGCGGGCATCGCGCTATCGGCAGTCGATGGCCTGGCATTCGGTCGTGGCCCCGGCGCTTTTACCGGGGTGCGTATCGCCGTTGGTGTGGTGCAGGGCCTGGCGTTCGCCCTGGAGCGGCCGGTGCTGCCAGTCTCGACCCTGGCAACCATCGCCCAGCGCGCTTACCGCGAACAGGGTGCGGAGCAGGTGGCGGTGGCGATCGACGCCCGCATGGACGAGGTCTACTGGGGTTGCTATCGGGTGCAGCAGGGTGAAATGCAGCTGGCCGGCAGCGAAGCGGTGTTGCCACCGGAACAGGTCGGCCTTCCCCGCGGAAGCGAAGGGCAATGGTTTGGTGCGGGTACAGGCTGGGGTTACGGCACGCGTCTCGCCGTTCGTCCCTCGGCGAGCGACGCTACCCTGCTGCCGCATGCTTTGGATCTGCTTACGCTGGCCGGCTTTGCCTGGCAGCGTGGGGAAGCGGTGGAGGCCGATCAGGCCCAGCCGATCTACCTGCGTGACAATGTTGCCACTCCCAAGGCCGCTCGGTGACAAGCGGCATTGCCAATTGCGGGTCGGCTCGCTACAGTCGGCGAACTTGAATAGGTGAATAATGCGCCTTAACGGTCTCGCCCCCTCTGCCTATCCCATCGAACGTCCTGCCCACCCTGGCAGTGCGCCGGTCCCTTATCATCGCAAAAGCGAAAGGGCTGCGGAGCCGGCACGCGAGCCCATCGTCACACCGGCTAGCCAAGCCGATGCCACCTACGAACACCTCGCACGACGCAGTAAAAGCGAGTCGACTGACTACGCTTCGGTTATCTCTCGTGATTTTATGCCTGCGCGCTTCGAGGCCATGATGGAGCGACCGCTTACCAGCCGCGCCACCCAGGCGCTGCAGAGCTATGGCACCACCGCCAGCTTCACGGCTGACCTCGACGCTCACGAGGTGCTCGGCCTGGATCTCTATGCCTGAGGCCTAGCAGGCTGTTGAAAAATTACCTGCGTTGCCATTGCTGCGTTAAAAACAGGCTCAAAATGCTCATTTACAACTCGTAAACTCCGCTTTTTCGCCTGTTTTTGCCTTGCACTGGCTGCCTCGCCCACGTTTTTCAACGGCCTGCTAGTGAACCGCGCCTGAATCTTCCCTGCTTTCTCGGCTGCCCCTCCTGGAACGATGCCGCCTGGCGTGGCTCGCTCTACCCGCCGGGCTTGCCCGCCAGTGAATACCTTGCGCGCTATTGCTTCGTGTTCAACACGGTCGAGGGCAATACATCGCTTTGTGCCTGGCCTTCGGTGCAGAAGATCGAGCGGTGGGCAGCGCTGATGCCAGAGGGTTTCCGCTTCTGCGCCAAGCTGCCTGGCGCAGGGAAGCGTCCACGTCTACCTGCATACCCCAGACAACCGCCTGGCGCCCGAGCTGGCCATGCGCTTCCATGAGCAGCTCAGCGGGCGGCTACCCGGCTTGCCTCCGCTGGCCGCGCCGCCCATGCAAACCGACCAGGCGCAGCTCTCCCTGCTCGGCGTGGCTGGGGAAGGCTGACAGCACGGGTCGCAAGCGCCAGCGCTGCAACCTTCGCGTCCCGACGTTGCCGAAACGGCTATGACATTTGGCCGTTTCTTTGTGCTGCTGCTCCTCGCACTGGCTGGGTTCGCCTACGCGGTGTGGCGTGGGCACGTCGATGTCCCGGCGAAGTGGAACCCCTGGGCACCGCTGGACATCCGCGAGGCGCCGAACCTGCTGACCCCGTTCAAACTGCAGCGCTTGCAGCATGATCGTGCGCTGTGTGAACAGGCTTTGAAGACGTCCGACTTGGACTATGTGGCCGTGCCCGACAGCACGCCGCAGCCTGGCTGCCCGATTGAGAACGCCGTTCGCGTCAGCGGTTCGGCAGTACGCTTCAACGGCGCGTTTCTGGCCACCTGTCCTCTGGCCGCGGCTTATGCGATGTTCGAACGGCATGGTCTGCAGCCGGCCGCACAGCGGATACTCGGTCAGCCGGTCGCTCGAATCGATCACTTCGGCAGTTTTGCCTGCCGCAACATTGCGCGAAGCAACAGGCGCAGTCAGCACGCCGCGGCCAATGCGCTGGATCTGGCCGGGTTCCGCCTGGAAGATGGCACGCGCATCACCGTTGCGCGCGACTGGAACGGCGACGACGATAAGGCGCGCTTTCTCCGCGAGGTCAAGGCAGCCGCCTGTGATGCGTTCAAGATCACCCTGAGCCCTGAGTACAACGCGGCCCATCACGATCATTTTCATGTGGACATGGGCGGTTTCGGCATGTGCCGCTGAGGCAGCCCGGCGTCACCTCTGGCAAAATGCGGCGTTTTTCCGACCAGAGTTTCTCCATGGCCGCCTCATCTCCGTTGGTTCGCGTCGAAGCCCTCGCTCCTCGATTCGCCGAACAGGCTGACGCCTGGGCGATGCGACTGGGCTTGCCGATGCAAGCGGACGACGCGGAGTTCGCGCTCCAGCTTGGGGAGGACGGTCTGCAACTGCAGTTGCTCGGGCCGAACGCGCCAGGGCCGGTGCGGGTGGATTTCGTCGAAGGCGGTGCTGCGCATCGTCGGCAGTTCGGCGGGGGCAGTGGGCAGATGATCGCCAAGGCAGTTGGCATCCAGTCCGGCATCCGTCCCAGCGTCTTGGATGCGACGGCTGGCCTGGGGCGCGATGCGTTCGTGCTGGCGACACTGGGCTGCGAAATGGTGCTATTCGAGCGGCAGCCGCTGATTGCCGCACTGTTGGATGACGGCCTGAGGCGTGGTCGCGATGATGCCGAGGTGCGTCCCATCGTCGAACACATGCGTTTGCAGCAGGGCAACGCCATCGAATTGATGGATCACTGGCAGGGCGAACCGCCGCAGGTCGTCTATCTTGATCCGATGTTTCCGCACCGGGAAAAAAGCGCACTGGTGAAAAAGGAAATGCGCCTGTTCCGGCCTTTTGTTGGTGATGATCTGGATGCGGGCGTCTTGCTCGAACAGGCACTGGCGCTGGCCAGTCACCGGGTGGTGGTGAAGCGGCCACGCAAGGCGCCGGCCATCGACGGGCGCAATCCGGGCTACAGTCTGGAGGGCAAGTCCAGTCGTTACGATATCTACCCGAAGAAGAAACTGGCATCCGGCAGCCGATTTACGTCTCGTAACGATCCGGCCGCATCAGACCGGTGATCACAAGCGAAACGCGACTTTCTTGGTCTTGCTTATTCTGCGCAACAGTGGCATTCCTAGATCAGGCCGTTTGTGGCTGAACGGTGGTTACCCGATCGCGTAGAAGGAAGAGCATATGCAGATCCAAGTTCATAGCGATAACCACATCGAAGGCAGCGCCCGTCTCGTCGAGTGGGTCAGTGGCAGTGTTGCCGACAAGCTGGATCGATTCGACGATGAAGTCACCCGTGTCGTGGTCCACCTGAACGACGAGAACGGCGTGAAGGCTGGCGCTCAGGACAAGCGCTGTCAGATCGAGGCACGGCCGAAGGGCCAGCAGCCCGTTTCCGTTACGCACAAGGCGGCCTCGCTTGAGCTGGCGGTCGATGGCGCCATCGACAAGCTTAACAATGCGCTGAGTCACCAGTTCGGCAAGCTGCGCAACAAGCGCGCCTCGGCGCCGACTCCCCTGGAAGGCGAGACCCTGGAAGTGGAAGGCCGCGACGCCCTGCTGGAAGAAGACTTCCTTGCCGACGAGCAGCTGCGCAGCTCCTGATACCTGGCGTCCTCTCGCAACCGGCAGGCATCGCCCCGCGAAGCCTGCCCCTCGCTCCCCCTCGCCATCAACCGTTCTCAGACGATACCGTCGATCCGATGACCGGGCCTCTGAGCGTTCGTGCCTGTGCTATACCCAATGCACAGTTGCAGTTGGATGCCGGGCCGTGGCGCGCTCGGGAATGTGCGGCAATTGGACGAGGAAAAGGGGGGGCCATCAGGCACGTGGGCGAGCTCCAGCGGCTAACCCGTGCCACCAGCAGGCGAGAGGTGACACCATGACCATGATGCAATGTAAATACCGTGATCACGTCATTACCGCGGAGGTAATGGAACATCCCGGCACACCGACCCCTTGGGCCGGTGGGTGCCGTATCAGCAATCCCCAGGGGCAGACCACCCGGCGCATGGCGCTTCCGGTTGGGCACGCCTTCATGGCAGAACTCGAACAGGCACAGCGGGCATCCATCGCCCATGGCAAGTGGCTGGTCGATCAGTGCCTCGATCAGGGACGGCAGCTGTTCGAAAGGGCTGCCTGAACCTTTCCAACCTGTCGCAGCCCATTGGCTGCGGCGGGTTTTTTGACTCTCTCACAAGACGCACAAAGCGCTGGCATTGGCTGCTTGCCTGCTTCGGGTTGAACTGTGCGGTGCTCCATCGTCTCTATCTAGGAGGGATCGCCAGCGAGGCGGTCGAATGTTCTGCATGGCCTGATGGAGCCCGCTCATGGAATTACCTAACCAAGACCTCGGCACACTTTTCGAACAGCTCGGCCTGCCGTCGGACCCGGCCAGCATCGACGCGTTCATCGCCAGCCACCGCCCGATTCCCAACCATATGAAAGTCTCCGAGGCGCCTTTCTGGAGCGAAGCTCAGGGCTCTTTTCTCAAGGAGCAGTTGATGGCCGATGCCGAATGGGCACCGGTGGTCGATGAGCTCAATGTGCGCCTGCACGAGCAGGGCGAAGAATTACCCTGAGTCAGAACGGCGGCTCCGCCTGGCCGGTCAGGTCAGGTGGACAGCGCCTTGGCGCGCCAGTGAGCCAAGGCGCTCTGTATGCCCATCGCGATCGATTGACTAGAATCTGCCTTTCCGCGCGACTACCGCGCAGCCGCTTCACAGGACGGACATGACTTCCCAGCGATTCCGCGATATCGATGCGCGCTATGCCAGCGCCAAAGCCCTTGCCCTCGAGGCCGCCCAGTTGGGCATGGATTTCTACCGCAAGCGCGAGGCACTGACCATCGAACACAAAGGCGACGACCTGCAGGATGTGGTCAGCATTGCCGACAAGCAGATCGAAGCCTTTATCCGCGAGCGGCTGACCCAGCTCTTTCCCGAGGATGGTTTCCTGGGGGAAGAAAGCGGTTCGGCCGATCTTGACGCCCGCTGCGTCTGGGTCATCGACCCGATCGATGGCACCGCCTGCTTCGTCAACGGCCTGCATAACTGGTGTGTGTCGGTCGGCCTGCTGATTGACGGTGAGCCGCACCTCGGTGCGATTGCCGACCCCAACCACAATGAACTGTTTCATGGTTGCCTGGGCAAGGGCGCCTTCGTCAACGACACTCCATTGCAAGTCAGCGCGGCGACCCACGTCGGCCAAGGCATGACCGCAACTGGCACCTTTCATCCTCGCGGGAAAGAGCACTTCATTCCGTTCATGGAAAAGCTGCTGGCCGAAGGCGGCATGTTTTTCCGCAATGGCTCCGGCGCGCTGATGACCGCCTACGTGGCAGCGGGGCGGCTGCTCGGTTACTACGAGACCGAGCTGAAAAGCTGGGACTGCATGGCAGGGCTGGTGCTGGTGAAGGAGGCGGGCGGTCGGGTCAACGACTTCTTCCGTAACGACGGCCTGCTGCTTGGCAATCCCTATCTTGTCGCCTGTCCGGGCGTGTATCCACAGTTGGCGGAGATGATCGGACCATCGCTGGACGATTGAGCGTGCCGTTGACTGATCTCGCATTGGCAGCTTGGTTGTTGGCGAAACCGGGGGCGCGCGGGCTATCGGTGCTACGAGGTGCCTGAAGGTTCATCGCGAGCAAGCTCGCTCCTGCGGGCGTGCGCGGCGTTCTTGTAGGAGCCAGCTTGCTGGCGATCCGGGTTTGCGCTATCGGTGCTACGAGGTGCCTGGGGCTGTTCGCGAGCAAGCGCGCTGACCGGCGTTTGCGGGCGTCTTGTAGGAGCCCGGCTTGCTGGCGATCGGTGCCCGCCGAGTGACCAGCACCCGGCGCGGACCGGACCTTTATCAGGTACGTAGTTCAGGTGGAACGGTGCCGCCATGTTCGGCGAGCTTGTGCATCACGGTGCGATGCAGCCAGCTGTTCATCTGGGCCGAATCGCCCATCTTGTCTGATGGGCAGCCCAATTCGGTGGCGAGTTCCTTGCGCGATTCCAAGCTGCTGTCCAGCCCCAACAGCTTGAGCAGATCGACGATCGAGGTGCGCCAGTTCAACGGCTCAGGATGGTTGGCAGCCATTGCGTCGAGCTTTGCTGGAACATCCACGGCACTGGTTGATTGGCCCGTCGAGTGGGCCACCCCTTCGGGACTGGGCGCAGTTCCGGGTGGTGTCGTGGTGGCGTTGTGTGCAGCGGTAGGCCGCTGCGAATCAACCACGGTATCCGGCGCATGCCGGTTCGGCGTGTTGTTCGGATCGACCGGCTTGTGCGCCTCGTTGCTCACGCCGCCCATGCCGAGTTTTTCTTTGATCGTGTCGAACAGGCCCATTTCAATTCCTCTGGTCATTACGTGGTGATTTTTGGACCGCCATGACACGTCGAGGATTCGCTGCCGCAGGTCGGGAAGCGCGCCGCTCCGGGCCTTACCGACCAGAGGTCGCGGCCCGCTGCGTCGTATCTTGAGGGGAAAACCCAGCGCCGGACCAGTCAGGCCAAGCCCGGTGGCGGGGTGCTCGGTTCCAGGCCAAAGGCACTCGCGGCGACGATGATGCCGAGCACCCATACCGCGTAATCGCATACCTGCCGGACCAGATTTTCGACGGTCAGGTCGTTGGCCAGGCGGCCCACAATCTTCCTCATCAGCGCGCGTATAGCAGTAGCCAGCCCCCAGAACAGTAGCAGGGCCCGCAGGCCAAGCGTTCGTGGCAGGGCGGGGAAAAGCAGTCACAAGGCGAGGAGATAGGGTGTTCATCCGCGTTCGATTTGCAGTGACCGTAAACAAACAGGCCGCCGGGTTGGCGGCGGCCTGTTGATGAAACTTGCAACCGGCGGTTGTGGGTACCGAGGGACTGTGGTTGCAATGCGATCGTCTTCAGTTGGCGTTAGAAAATCAGCGCGAACAAGCCGATCACCACTAACAGGCCGATTAGAAAGATGATGCCGATTGTGCTGCCCAGAAACTTCAGCATGAGAATGACTCCTTTGCATTGGGTTCACTGAATCCGACTGGGCGCGCGTGCGAAACGTTCAGAAAACCGGTCGGCCGGCCGCGGCCGCTGCAGGCTTCAGGGGCTTTTCCAGATCAGCTGCAGCCCAGCCAGCAGCATTACCGCGGCGGCCTGTTTCGGCGAGGTTGCCAGGGCCGGCAAGGGTACGGCGATCCCGCCCAGGGCACCACCGAAGCCGCCTTTGGACAGGCCGCCGGCAGGGCGAACAGCAGGCAGTCAGAAAGCGTCATGAGTGTGATCGGGCATGCGGGGCAGGGGTTGGCTTCGTTGTGCATCATCGCATCTTCGCCTGTGGCTGGCCGCGGCAATGCGCGCGAGAGAGGATCGCTTGCAGTGGATCGTGGTCAGCATCTTTAACGCAGACTGACAGGTGCTCCATGAGCCTATTGAACGCGATTCCATTTCATGCCTCCGCATGCATGGAGCCGTCCCGCGCGGCGGTTGCCGTTCTGCTGGTACTGGCGACAAGCCTGGCGTGCCAGGCGCAAGCTCAGGAACCTCACCCATTGATTGGCTTGATAAACGAATTTCGTGAGGCGGAAGAAAGCTGCGGGGACGGCAAGGGTCAGGCTGTCGGGCCTCTGGCGCCGAACGAGGCACTGAATGTGCAGCCGGCCGCCAGCGGCGCTCAGTTGCAGAAAGCGCTGCAAGCCGCGGGTTATCGACCGGCCAAGCTGCAGGCCATGTCCGTTGCAGGCCCGGCGGACGCGACAACGGCCATGCAAGCGCTGAAGCAGCGTTATTGTGCGCCGCTACGTAGCCACGAGTTCGCTGAGATCGGCGTGTCGCGCAAGGGCAACACCTGGCAGGTGCTACTGGCCCAGCCGCTGCTGTCGCCTGATCTAGGCGACTGGCAGCAGGTGGGCAAGAACATTCTGCAACGGGTCAACGAAGCGCGGTCCAAGCCGCGAACCTGCGGCAGCCGTTCGTTCAAGGCTGCGCCCGCACTGAGCTGGAACGGCGAGCTGGCCGATGCTGCGCTGGCGCACAGCCGGGATATGGCCAAACAGGATTTCTTCAGCCATCGGGCGCCGGATGGCAGCCTGGTCAGTGACCGAGCCGACCGTGCCGGGTACAGCTGGCAGCGGATTGGCGAAAACATTGCGGCTGGGCAAGGCTCGGAGGAGCAGGTCATGGCCGGTTGGCTGGCCAGCCCTGGGCACTGCAGCAACATCATGAACCCGGATTTCACCGAGATGGGCGCGGCCTATGCGATCGACAAGTCCAGCGCCGCCGGCAGCTATTGGACCCAGGTGTTCGGCACGCCTCGCTAGGCTGCTGGTGAGGGAGCGGGTTCAGGTCTGGCTCTCCAGCCAGTTATTCGCTTCGGTGTGCTGGTTCTCGTCGAAGGCCTTGATGGCCAGGCCGGGGAAGAGCGCCCCCTCGATCTCGCTGGCCCTGCGCAGCCAGTCCTTGTCGGACACCACCGCGCAGCGATCGAAGCGGCGGATAAAGCGGAACAGTTGAGGAATTCGCGCCAGTTCGACGCCCATCGCGCCGAGCGTCGGAATATCGAAATCGCCGATGCGATAGAGCATCTGGCCGTGGCTGATGCCTTCAGATTTTCGCATCAGTTCGTCGAGTGCGAAGCGCATCTCGCTGCTGTCGAGTTTGCCGGAAAAATCCACGTCGATGCGATTGTCACCAATGCGGGTTACATGAAACATGACGAGTCCTCAATGAAAAAATGGGTGCCAGACAAGTAGTCCTGCCATTACCTGACCATAGTCGTTATGCGGCGTTCGGCTGAGCAAAAAACCGCATTTACCAGCCTCTATAGTGATCTGGATCAAGGCACCGACTGGCCGATCATGAGCGCTTATAATCGGCTCAAACCCTTGTGTGGCAGGCTTTTGCAAAAAGTTTGTCTAAAGCCATGGACGCTTCACGGCAGAGCAGCACGACAACGCTTACGCAGATCGAAGCGGCGCAACATGCCTTGGGACAGATTGTCGGCGCGGTGCAGACCATTCGCGGCATGACCAACCAGATTGCGACGGCGGCCGAGGAGCAGTCACAGGTTGCCGAGGGCATGAACCAGTCGCTGACCCGTATCGCTCAGGTAGCCGATGAGGCGGCCAGCGCCACCCACGACACCGCGGCGTCGGGCAACACCATCATGCAGAGCATGAACGGACTCAAAGCACTGACCGGGCGTTTCCGTCTGGAGGCGTGATCAAATTCAGGTTGAAGCGGGGAGGTGCTGCTTGGAAGAGGATCGCTCGGCGCTATAGATGGCTGAGCGGCCTGGTTGCCCCCGCGCAAGATGCGCGGGGGCTGCAGGATCAGTCCTGGCGGCTGGTCACTTCCAGCAGGTGATAACCGAACTGGGTTTTAACTGGACCCTGGACTTCATTGAGCGGGGCGCTGAAGACCACGGTGTCGAATTCCTTGACCATCTGCCCGGGGCCGAACGAGCCCAGGTCGCCGCCCTGACGGCTGGACGGGCAGCTGGAATTGTCCTTGGCAACCTGAGCGAAATCGGCACCGCCTTCGATGGCAGTCTTCAGCTCGTTGCACTTTTCTTCGGTGGGAACCAGGATGTGGCGGGCGGTGGCTCGTGCCATGGGGATCTACTCCAGTGGGAAAAGTGCGAGCCTACCGGATTTGCTCAGCGATTCAAGCATCGGCTCAGTTCGGTTCGGGCGAGGGCTGTTCCGGTGAGTTCTGCAGGGTCGCCAGGCAGCGTTGGTATTGCTCGGCGCTGAGCGGCCTGTAGCCGGTGAAGTGAATCCAGCTGGGCAACCCCTGCAGATAGTGTTCGACGAATGCGTGGGTGATCGGCTTGCGCTGCAGGCTCTCTTCGTTCAGGTATAAAAACAGCGGGTGCGTCAGTGGCTGATAGCGGCCTTCGCTGACCGTGGCGAGCGTCGGGTAAACCGGTCCGTTGCCATTGTCCATGGGGCCGTTGATATCCGTCTCGCCGGCGCAGAAGCGACGAAAACCCGACTCGGTGAAACTCTTCTCCGCTGCGGACATGGCCGAGGCTGACAGTGGTACAGGTCAGCGATGAAAAAAAGGGGAGGCAGAAGCCTGCCGCCAACACACTCAGGCAGCGTTGCTGCTGCGTGTGGCTTCGGCTGTGGAGCGCTCGGCCAGATACCGTACCAGGCGCGATTTGTCAGCGTCATCGAACGCCAGGCCGAGCTTGGTCCGGCGCCAGAGGATATCGTCGAGCTGCGTCGCCCATTCTTCAAGACGAAGGTAGTCGACTTCCAGGGCATACAGGTGCTGGCCAAGGTCTTCACCCAGTGCATCGATCGAGCGGGCATCGCCGAGCATGCGCCAAACGCGATTGCCATAGAGGGTCGCCCAGCGTTTGGCCAGCGGTTGATCGATGCCTATTACCTCGGCCATCAGCTCATCAGCAAGCGCCTCGGCGGTGGTCATGCCTTCCCCACCAGGCAACGTATCCTTGGCTGTCCAGCTTGGGCCCATTTTCGGGAAAAATGGCTTGAGCTGAGCCATCGCCGATTCGGCGAGTTTGCGGTAGGTGGTCAGCTTGCCACCGAACACCGAGAGCAAGGGCGCCTGCTTCTGTTCGGCAGCCAGAGACAAGGTGTAATCGCGCGTCACCGCCGATGGGTTATCCGACTCGTCGTCACACAACGGCCGAACACCGGCAAACGTATGAACGATGTCATCGGCTTTCAGCTGCTTGCGGAAATGGCTATTGGCGACGCCCAGTACATAGGCGATCTCTTCTTCACTGATGCTGACCGTGGCCGGGTCGCCGCGGTATTCGCGGTCGGTGGTCCCGATCATGGTGTAGCGGTCGAGATAGGGGATGGCGAAGACGATGCGCCGATCCTCGTTCTGCATGATGTAGGCCTGCTCACCTTCGTACAGTTTCGGCACGATGATGTGGCTGCCCTGAATCAGGCGGATGCGGTAAGGCGAGCGCTGTCGCAGGTTCTCACCGATGAACTGCGCCACCCAGGGCCCGGCCGCGTTGACCAGCGCCTTGGCGCGCAGGGAGAAACGGCCGCCATCCTGACGCCGCAGTTCGACATGCCAGATGCCGCCGGCGCGCTTGGCGCTCAGGCATTGGGTACGGGTGTGGATGTGCGCGCCTTTTTCCCGCGCGGCCATGGCGTTAAGCACGACCAGTCGCGCATCGTCGACCCAGCAATCGGAATATTCGAAACCGCGCTTGATCGCTGGCTTCAAAGGACTGTCATCGCCGAAGCGCAGGCCGCGTGAAGCGGGCAGCTTTTCACGCTTGCCGAGGTTGTCGTAGAGGAACAGGCCGGCACGGATCATCCAGGCGGGGCGCAGGTGTGGACGGTGTGGCAAGACGAAACGCATGGGTTTGACGATATGCGGCGCTTTCGCCAGGAGCACTTCTCGCTCGGCCAGGGCCTCGCGCACGAGGCGCAATTCGTAGTGCTCCAGATAGCGAAGGCCGCCATGGATCAGTTTGCTGCTGGCCGACGACGTGTGGCTGGCCAGGTCGTCGCGCTCGCAAAGGAACACTGACAGGCCACGCCCGGCCGCATCCGCAGCGATACCTACACCATTGATACCACCGCCAATCACAGCAATGTCGTACAGCTCGGAGACGGTCTCAGTCACGGGGTTGTCCTCAAGAACGAACATTGATGTTCGAATATGAACATCCTAGCGCAGGATAATCCCTCTCTCCAGGCTTTAGGTTCGTTTTTTATATTAAAAGAACATAATCGAACCGATACGAACTGCTAATTGGTGCTTAGCTGGGCATTGAGATAATGCCGGTCAGCGAATGCGCGCCGTCAGTGTGGGCGTGAGAGGTTATGGCAATGCTATTGGTGGGCTGAAGCCCACCCTACTGCTGCGGCGGGCTGACGATCACCGACACGAACGTATCGGCAGTTAGAGGGCAGGCTGCGGCCGAGGAGGGTGGGCTTCAGCCCACCGGTGCCGCCACTGCAAGGTCAGGTATTAGCCACCGTCAAATCAGGAGTCGGCGCGAGGTGCGCCATCAGGCGCATGGTGCAGCTGAGGGCGAGTCGGTGTTGGTCTTGCCTCGGGCTGACGAACACCGACACGAACGTATCGGCAGTTAGAGGGCAGGCTGCGGCCGAGTAGGGTGGGCTTCAGCCCACCGGTGCCGCCACTGCAATGTCAGGTATTAGCCACCGTCAAATCAGGAGTCGGCGCGAGGTGCGCCATCAGGTGCATGGTGCAGCTGAGGGCGAGTCGGTGTTGGTCTTGCCTCGGGCTGACGAACACCGACACGAACGCTTCAGCCAGTCACTTCCAGCTTTACCTCGTGGCGGGTCAGCAGTTCCAGGAAGGCTTCAGGTGGCTGGGCCTCGGTAAACAACATGTCGATCTGCTCAAGCGAGCCGAGGCGGGTCATGGCGTTGCGGCCGAATTTGCTCGAGTCGGCGGCGAGGAAGACCTGGCGGGCGTTGTTGATGATGGCCTGCGAGACGCGTACTTCCTGATAGTCGAAATCCAGCAGGGTGCCGTCTTCATCGATCCCGCTGATGCCGATCAATGCGAAGTCCACCTTGAACTGACCGATGAAATCCGCCGTGGCCTGACCGACCACGCCGCCATCGCTGCGCACGTTGCCGCCTGCGATCAGCACGTCGAAGTCTTCCTTGGGGCTGAGGATGCTCGCCACGTGCAGGTTGTTGGTGATGACTTTCAGGTCGCGGTGGTTGAGCAAGGCGTGGGCGATGGCTTCGGTGGTGGTGCCGATGTTGATGAACAGCGACGCCTGATCGGGAATGTGTGCAGCCATGGCGTCGGCGATGCGGCGCTTCTCGTCGCGCATCTGCCGGGCGCGTTGGGTATAGGCGGTGTTCTGTACGCTGGAATCGTGGGCGGCGCCGCCATGGTAGCGGCGAAGCAGGCCGGCTTCGCCGAGCTGGTTGATATCACGGCGGATGGTCTGGGGCGTGACTGCAAACTGCTGCGCCAGCTCTTCGATGCTGACGTAGCCGCGTTCGCGGACCAGTTCGAGAATGCTTTGCTGTCGTGGGGCCAGACTCATGGAGGCTTCCTTGTTATCGATATGCCGTGAAGGATGCCGCAGTCTGGGGTTTGATTAAAGAATTGTTCGTTTGCGAATAAGCGCGCCCGGCGCGGTTAAGACCCGGGCCGGGCGCGAGGTGTGGTGCGTTTGGACGTCGAGGCTTATTCCTCTTCCCAGTCGCGTGTGCGGCCAACCGCCTTCTTCCAGCCTTTATAGAGTGCTTCGCGCTTCTCATCGTCGCAGGCCGGTTCGAACACGCGCTCGATGGTGGCCTTGCTGCGCAATTCGTCCAGGCTGCTCCAGAAGCCGGTCGCCAAGCCTGCCAGGTAGGCAGCACCGAGAGCGGTGGTTTCCTTCATTTCCGGGCGTTCGACTTGGGTGCCGAGCAGGTCGGCCTGGAACTGCATGAGGAAGTTGTTCGCCACCGCACCGCCATCCACGCGCAGTGAACGCAGGCGCTCGCCGGCGTCCTGCTGCATGGCGTCGAGCACGTCGCGGGTCTGGTAGGCGATGGATTCCAGCGCGGCGCGGATGATGTGGTCGACCTTTACACCCCGCGTCAGACCGAACAATGCGCCACGGGCGCGCGGATCCCAGTACGGCGCACCGAGCCCGGTGAATGCCGGCACCAGATAGACGCCGTTGCTGTCTTGCACCTTGGTGGCGAAGTACTCGGAATCCAGCGAATCGTTGATCACCTTCAGCTCGTCACGCAGCCACTGCACGGTGGAGCCGCCGTTGAAAATGGCGCCTTCCAGCGCGTAGTTCACTTCGCCGCGCGGCCCACAGGCGATGGTGGTGAGCAGGCCATGTTCGGATTGCACTGCCTTGGTGCCGGTGTTCATCAGCAGGAAGCAACCGGTTCCGTAGGTGTTCTTCGCCTGGCCGGGCTCGACGCACATCTGGCCGAACAGCGCGGCCTGCTGATCACCCGCAATACCGGCGATGGGAATGCCGGTGCTCTGGCCGGAGCCGAGATAGGCGTGGCCGTAGACTTCCGAGGAGGAGCGCACGTCCGGCAGCATCTCGCGCGGAATGTCCAGCGCTTCCAGCATCAGCGGATCCCAGTCCAGTTTGTGGATGTCGTAAAGCATGGTGCGCGAAGCGTTGGTGTAATCGGTGACATGGGCCTTGCCCTGGGTCATTTTCCAGATCAGCCAGCAATCAACGGTGCCGAACAGCAGCTCGCCGCGGCGGGCGCGCTCACGGCTGCCCTCGACATGATCGAGGATCCACTTGATCTTGGTGCCGGAGAAGTAGGGGTCGATGACCAGGCCGGTGGTCTTGCGGATATGGTCTTGCATGCCGTCGCGTTTGAGCTGATCGCAGATCGGCGTGCTCTGGCGGCTCTGCCAGACGATGGCGTTGTAGATCGGCCGGCCGGTGTTCTTGTCCCAGACAATGGTGGTTTCGCGCTGGTTGGTAATGCCGATGGCAGCAACCTGCTCATTGGTGATGCCGGCCTGTGCCAGCGCCTCGACGAACACGCCGCTCTGGGTGGCCCAGATTTCCATGGGGTCATGCTCGACCCAGCTCGGTTGTGGGTAGATCTGTGCGAACTCGCGCTGAGCGATGCTGACCACGTTGGCGTTGCGGTCGAGCACGATGGCCCGCGAGCTGGTGGTGCCCTGGTCGAGGGCGACGATGAATGGCTTGTTGTGCTGAGTGCTCATGGTGTCGATTCCTTAACGAGCTTCTTGGGCAGTGACATCGTGTTTGGAGTAGCGGTCAGCCTCCGGTTCCGGTTCCGGAACAGCGCAAGCACCACCAACGCCCGGCAGATGCTTGCAGATCAGTGCCTTGTAGCCGAGGCTGTCAGCCAGGTTTTAACGCGGCAGCCGCCGGGGCCTGCAGGCCGGCAAAAGCCCGGCCATTGACGCAGTCGGATCGCAACGACCTGGGAGGCTGGCTGCGATCCGCTGGTTGAAGGGATTAACTGATCAGTAGTTCCTCGACCTGCGCGGCCCCACGCTCAGTTTTCTGCGGCATGGCTTCGAAGCTGCCTGCCTGGGCCATGCTCCAGATCCTGGCGAAGAACTCGCTGTCGATCTTTGGCCCCAACAGCGCACCGGGCTGGACGAAATAGTAGAGCTGCGAGAACAGCTTGATTTCCGTTGAGCTGACGCGCCGGATCAGGTGGTGCGGGCCCAGTTCGGCAGGATGTGACAAGCCGGCAGCTGCAAGCAGTTCGGCCAGCGCGTGGACGGTGTTGCGGTGGAAGCTGAACACTCGATCGGCCTTGTCCGGCACCACCAGTGCGCGTTGGCGTAGCGGGTCCTGGGTGGCAACGCCGGTGGGGCAGCGATTGGTGTGGCAGTGCTGCGACTGAATGCAACCGATCGCGAACATGAACCCACGAGCCGAGTTCACCCAGTCCGCGCCCATGGCCAGGACGCTGGCGATGTCGAAGGCGCTGACGATCTTGCCGCTGGCACCGATGCGGATGTGCTCGCGCAGATTGCAGCCGACCAGCACGTTATGCACGAACAGCAGGCTTTCGCGCAGTGGCATGCCGATGTGGTCGGTAAACTCGACGGGCGCCGCGCCGGTCCCGCCTTCCTTGCCATCGACCACGATGAAATCCGGATAGATACCGCTCTGCAGCATCGCCTTGACGATGCCGACGAACTCCCACGGATGGCCGATGCACAGCTTGAAACCGACCGGCTTGCCGCCGGACAGTTCGCGCAGGCGGGCGATGAAATTCATCAGTTCCAAGGGTGTGCTGAAGGCGCTATGGCTGGCGGGGGAAATGCAGTCCATGCCCTCCGGTACGCCGCGGGTGGACGCGATTTCCGCGTTGACCTTGCGCCCCGGCAGGATGCCGCCGTGCCCTGGTTTGGCGCCTTGGCTCAGCTTGATCTCGATCATCTTGACCTGCGGATCCCGTGCCTGAACGGCGAAGCGATCCGGATCGAATGCACCGCTTTCGGTTCGGCAACCGAAATAACCGCTGCCCAGTTCCCAGACCAGATCCCCGCCGTGCTGGCGATGGTAGCTGCTGATGCTGCCTTCGCCTGTGTCGTGGTAGAAGCCACCGAGCTTGGCGCCTCGGTTCAACGCCTGGATCGCATTGCCACTGAGCGAGCCGAAGCTCATCGCTGAAATGTTGAACACCGACGCGGAGTAGGGCTGCTCACACTGCGGCCCGCCGATCGACACGCGGAAGGTTTCGGGATCGCTGACCGCTGCGGTGTGGATCGAATGGCCGATGCATTCGTATCCCGGTTCGTATACGTCGATAAGGGTGCCGAAGGGTTTGTCATCCACCTGGTTTTTCGCCCGTGCATAGACGAGCGAGCGTTGTGCGCGGGAAAACGGTACGCGCTCCTGATCGCTTTCAAGCAGGTACTGACGAATCTCCGGGCGGATGCCTTCGACCAGGTAACGGATGTTGCCAAGGATCGGATAATTGCGCCGCACCGCATGTTCGCACTGGCGAAGATCACGAATGCCGATAACTGTCAGCAGCGCGGTGACGACGAACAACAGCCACACCCAGGGGTGGCTCAGGAACGGAAGGCAAAGCACGGCAGAGGCAGCGCACAGGACGAAAAAAGCGTAACGGCTGAACAGCGAGAGATTCATCTGTGCACCTGTGTGAGGGGCGGCGGGCCTGCCATAAAGCGAGAAGCCTATCGTACCGGCCTCGGTCCGCCTATCGGACATCTGTACCCGAGCCGCTTAACGAACCAGGCGCGATAGCGTCGCCGGGTCGGGATCGGCCGCGAAGAACGCATCCAGCACCGCCTGAAAGGTCGACCGTTCAGGCGCAACGGCAGCGAACAGCGTCATGCTCGAGCGCAGCTTCATGTCGTCGGGCGATCCCAGAATCTGCCGTGCCGGACGCTCGGCATGGGCGAGCAGTGCTTGCGCGCATTGCTCCAGGCGAGGCCCGAGCAGAGGGTGTTCCAGATAGGCCGCCGCCTCGTCCGCATCCTTGATGGCGTAGCGACGCGCCATGTCGCTGTGGCCGAGGCCTGCCAACTGCGGAAAGATGAACCACATCCAGTGGCTTTGCTTGTGGCCGGCGTTGAGTTCCGCCAGCGCGCGATCGTAGATCGATTGCTGGGCGTCGACGAATCGCTGCAGATCGTGTGGGTCGCTCATGGTGCCTCCCGATTGCTTAGACTGTCCCAATCAGAGCCGGGATGGCGGGGTTGATTCCCGGGATGGAGGGAGCGACAGCCGGGTGTCGCCGATGGCAGGCCAGGTGAGTCAACGCCCCGCGTGGCTTCATTGGGCTCATAGGCATTCGTAGTGTCGATGCGTTTTGGCAAGGCCGAACACGTTCGGCCCTACAGGCGCATGTCCGCTCGGCGCAGCGTCATGCTCAGCGTGCGTCACCCAGGCCGGCGAGGCGTGTATTGGCGATATAGAACAATTCGCCGCCTCGTACCGGAGTGTCGTTGGACGGATTGATGGTCGGCTGGGGCTGATCTTTGGCGCGGTAGCCGATCAGCGTCGCGTTGTGCCGGTCTTTCAATTGCTTGTACAGCGCGCCAACCGTGCTTTCGTAACTCTCGGGCAGTAGCAGGCGGTATTGGGTCGCGCCCTGGCCGACGCTCAGCAGCTCATTGATGATCACCGAGGAGCCCGGGTCCTGCGATGAGCGCACCAGCATCTCGATGGCCATGCTGGAGGTGCATTCCAGTTTGGGCGCATAGCTGCGCGCCAGTCGGGCGGTCTCGCTGCTGCTGAAATGGGCAACCACGTGGCCGACCGGATTGAGCTGGTTGATGGTCAGCACGACCGCCAGCGTGAGGTCGTCCGAGCCGGTGCGCACCAGTATGCGTTCGGCCCCCTTCACCCCGGCGCGCTGCAGTAGCGCCAGGGACGACAGGCTCTCGCCATGGATGAACTCGGTCTTGCCTGGCATCGGGTTTTCTTCGAGCACCGTGTCGCAGATGACGATCAGGTGGTCATTGGAGGTTTCGTCTTCATGCAGCAGCTCGACGACACGCTCGCTGATTTCGCCTTCCCAACCGATCACAACGGTATGGCCCGTGCAGGGGGCGAACGTCCCTTTGCCTTTCATGCCTTTCCTCCAGACTGCGATTATGGAATTGGTGGTTTTGCCGATGACGGCGGTCAGCAGCGCGATGCCGCCGATCATCAGCCAGGTGGAAACAAAGATGCGACCGCCAGCGGTCTGCGGTGAGAAGTCACCGTAGCCGACCGTCAGTGCGGTGGTCAGATAGAAATAGACGAAGGTCTTCAGCTCGGTGAGCGGCGCCTCGGCGAACAGGCGCAGGCCGAGATAGGACACGCCGGCGTGCACCGCGAGCGCGAATAAAAGGGCGGCCCAGCCCAATCGGCTGGTAACCGCCGCCAGTTGCCTGCGCAACTGAATAATGATCGACATCGGCCCTGACTCCATGGCTTTCGGTAATGGCCATCGTGACGAGGCTCTGAATGGTCCCGGTCACGCTATAGACCTGCCGCATCCTAAGGGCCGAAGCCGCAGCGTGCCAGCCTCGCTGCCCGCCATGGGCTGGCCCTGAGAGCTGAATGGCGTGGTGGTGGGCGTCTGAGCGGCGATTCCGCCAAACGCCCGAACTGTCCTAGCGCTGCTCACGAAAACAGCTCTGGCACAGCCGAAACTTGCGTGCGGCCATCGGCATGGCCTTGCCGCAGCCCTTGCAGCTGCGCGTTTCGCCTGACATGCGTCGGCGGTCCGAGCTGCGTGGCTTGCGCTGGCGTGACAGCTCGCGGGTGATCGCACCGTTGAGCAGGCTGCGGTGCTCTTCGGCCTGCTCCAGCGCCGGGAAGTGTGCCGGCAGCGTGCGCGCCAGATGCAGGTAGGTTTCGATGACGTGCAGCGAGCTTTCCAGCGTCGCCAGGTCGGCATCGATGATCAGCCGCGGCAATGGGATCTCCTTGTCCTGCGCGACCTTTTTCAACCACTGCTGGGCGAAAACGGCGGCCGGGCTGTCCAGGCCGCCGCGAATCGGCGTGCAGGCGAAGATCCAGCGCAACGGCAGGTCGATGGTCGGGTCGTCGATCAGCTTGATCCATTCCGCCAGCTCGTCGGGCAGGATCGATATGAATTCGTCGCCGTAGTTGATGTTGCGGTTGAACGTCAGCCAGGCCCGCAACAGGCTCGGCTCGTTCATCAGTTCGGCGATGGCTTGCAGGTGCTCGATGGAAGGTCGGACCTGGAATTGCGTCAGGTCCACCGGCAGATCCGCGCTGTGGAACAGGCGTTTGATCGACTGCAGCGTTTGCCCGTCCAGCGCGGTGATGAGGCCGCTGTCGTGGTGGCCGAAGCGCCCGGCGCGGCCGCCGATCTGCTTGACCTCCTGCACCTTCAGCTGGCGGTTCTGGATGCCGTCGTACTTCTCGTCGGTGTAGAAGCACAGCGTGTGCGCCGTCAGGTTGAGGCCCATACCCACGGCATCCGTGGCGACCATGAGGTCCGCTTCGCCTTCGCGAAAGCGGCGTGCCTGCTCGCGGCGAACTTCCGGTGACAGCGCACCGTAGACCACCGAGACGCTCTTGCCGGTCATCTCCAGCATCGCCTTGAGCTCCAGCACCGTCTTGCGGCTGAAGGCGACCAGCATCGAGCCGGCATCGAGCTGCTTGAGGCTGGTCGAGCGGCGCGCCACGTCCACGGGTGAAAGTCGTTTGGTGCGTTTGACTACCAGTCGGTCTTCGCAGAGGTCGCAGAGGGTTTTCAGCGACGGCTGGATCAGCTCCGGGCCGGTCATGATCAGGTCCTGGGTGTAGGCACTGACCAGCGCATCGACCCAGGCCCAGCCGCGTTGCGAGTCGGCCATCATCTGCACTTCGTCGATCACCACCACGTCCCAGGACTCGTGACGGAAGCGGGCGAATTCCTCGACGGTGCAGCAATAATGGGTGGCACCTTCGCGGATGATTTCCTCTTCGCCGGTGACCAACGAGCAGGGCACGCCCATGGATTCGATGCGTTCCTGGTTTTCCAGGGCCATCAGGCGCAGCGGCGACAGGTAGATGGCGTGGGTCACGCCGGTCATGGCCTGGATCGCCTGGTAGGTCTTGCCGCTGTTGGTCGGGCCGAGCAGCGCGGTCCAAGTGCGAGTGATGCGCCGTGCGGCGTAGAGCTTGTGGTAGTGGACGAAGCGCGGGTTGTTCTCCAGCAACACGGCGAAGGCCATCCTTTCGCGATTGTCCTCGCGGGCGAAACGGATGGTCCGGCGCAGCTTTTTCGGCTCCATCATGAAGATTTCAGTCAGGCGCTTCTCGCCGAGCAGCTGCAGATCGAAATCCTGCGCTTCCTCGATCATCATCTCGAACTTGGCGTTCATGGCCTGACGGTCGTCGTCTTTGAGCTGTGCGACTTCATGCTCGCTGAGCACATGGCCCTGGCCGCCCGGAATGCGCCTTTGCATGTCCAGGGCGACGTCGCCCTGGCGCAGTTCGACCACATAGCGCAGCTCGTGCTTGACCTCGTTGACCATGTCGACGGCGCGCGCCGCAAAATCGTCGAGGCGTGAAAGCCGCACGGGCAGACGCTCCAGGCATTGGGCTTGCTGTTCTTCGCTGAGGCTGGTGAACGGCTTCTGCAGCACGTGCAGGCGATCCCGGACCAGGGCCTGCACCGCAGCGCGGACGTTGCGTTCGAAGTCCTCGGTCGACTGGCTATCGTCGATGCGCAGCGCAAGTTCGGGTTCCAGCAGGTTCTGCACCGGGCCGCAATCCAGCGATTTCTCAATACCGAAGATGTCGACGGTACAACTGAAATCATTCACGTCCCGGTTCAGCAGCCGGCCGATCAGGCCAGTCGGTTCGGCGTGCTCAAGATTCGCCTCGACCGTGGACTCGTCCAGCCCAAGCCAGAACAACCGCGCTGCGCGGCCGATTTCGGGTGGCTGATGGCCGAGGTAGGTGCTGAACCATTTCTCCTGGTGATTTTTCTTCGCCACGAAATCGGGATGGCGCTCGGCGGCCCAGTTCGAAAAGCGCTGCAATCGTTCGAGCTTGTGGGTGTGGCGGTGTTTGGCTTCGGCCTTGCGCATGATCGACGCCTCTCTGATCAGGTGTCCTGCAAGTTTGGACAATCGGGCCGCGCAATACGAGCGGCGCGGCAGGCGGCCATGCGTCGCCTCGCAGACGAACGTATGGAGCTGCGGGTCTCGGCACATGCCGGTGAACAGAGCCGACGGCATCGCTCAGTACACCCATACCTCGACACGGCGGTTCTTTATGCGCCCGCTAGGCGTATTCGAGGCCACTGGAAATTTGTCGCCTAAGCCATTGATCTCTTTGACGAGTATCCCGCCCCTGGCGAGTTCTCTGCGTACCGCCATGGCGCGAAGTTTGGAGAGCAAAGCGATACGCGTCGGGTCGCCCCGAGCGTCCCCGAAGCCAACCAGGACCGCCATGCTCATCGTTTTGTTGGTGCTCTGCAGGTACTTGATCACCCGCTCGACGTCACGTTGCGCCTTGTTGTCCAAGCGCGCGCTGCCTTCATCGAAGCGGAAGTTAACCGTCAGACGCTGCGCCTGGCTGGCGAGGTTCTGGTACGGCTGCGGCATGCCAGGCGATGGGGAGAGGGTAATCGCGTTGATGGCTTGCCCGATGTAGCCCGACTTGGCGACGATGGCCTGGCCAGCAGCACTGTGCACGAAGCCTAGAAAGGTTCGGGTCCACTCTGACTGCTGAGCCGGGTTCGCATAGAAAAACAACCGCCGCGACAATGGATAGTCCTCGGTCGCCACCAGCGCTGTGCTGGGTAGCATGGGCTGTGAATCGCCGTCTGCTATTGCCAGTGCGCGGGCTTTACCCACCGATGCTAGGCCGACGAAACCGATCGCGCCGGGGCGACCACTGACGATCTGTGAGAGTTGGTCATTGGATTCATAGCGGGCGGCATCGGCAGCCAATGTTTTCCCCTGCGCGCCGAGCACCAGCTCCTTGAAGGTGTCGAAGGTGCCGGACCGGTCATCCCGCGCATGCAGTTCCACGGGTATGTCTTTGCCACCGAGCGCTTTCCAGTTGCGGATTTCACCGGCAAACAGGTTGGCGACCTGCTCAACGCTGAGGGAGGAGACCGGGTTGTCGGGGTTGACGATGACAGCCAGTCCGTCGATCGCGATCACCTGCTCGGCTGCTGCGCTGCGCAGGTCGCCGAGGGCGGCGAGACTGGCATACTCGCTGTCCTTGATGGGGCGCGAAGCAGCCGCGAGATCGGAGGAGCCGTCTTTAAGCCCGGCGAAACCGGTGCCGGTGCCGTGTGCTGCAACAAGGGCATGAACCGCTCGGCCGGAGCTGTCGATGGCACTGATGCGCTGTTCGTTCTCCTTGCCGGTCGGGCTGATTCGTACCGAACTCAGGCCCTGCGCCTCGAAGAGGCCGGCCAGCAGCATCGGTGCGAGCTTCGCACCGACCGTGTTTGACCCCTGAATATGCAGTACCGGACTGTTGGCGACGGAGGCAGCCAGTGGCTCGCCTAGCGCGAGCGGGCTGGCGCAAAGTAGTCCGAAGACCCACAGGCGCAGCGCCCGTTTTCTCCTGCCGCTTACGGACGCTGGACCTGTCATGCGATGACTCTCCCTTTCAAAGAAGCGGGGAGATTAAGACGCTTTGCTTACCATTATGTGACAGTCGGCCGCGGCGGGTCGAAGTTGTCGATCAGATCGCAAAACGGTGTGTGGGCTCGACCGACCTGCGGCATCGACAACATGATGATCAGCGCAGCGCAATCCACACCGGGCAATGGTCCGAGGGTTTTTCCATGCTGCGGATGTCGTAGTCGACACCGCAATCCATGACGCGCTCATGCAAGCCTGCAGTGGTCAGGATCAGGTCGATGCGCAGCCCTCGGCGTGGGTCGTCTTCGAATCCGCGGCTGCGGTAATCGAACCAGCTGAAGCGATCGACGACTTCGGGGTTGAGCGTACGGAAGCTGTCTTGCAATCCCCAGTTGGTCAGGCGAGCCAACCATTCGCGCTCTTCCGGCAGAAAGCTGCATTTGCCGGTGCGTAGCCAGCGTTTGGCGTTCAGCTCTCCAATGCCGACGTCACTGTCTTCGGGCGAGATGTTGAAGTCGCCCATCACGGCTACGGATTGCTCGGGGGTAAAGCGTTCTTCGAGCAGCGCCTGAAGATCTGCGTAGAACTTGGTCTTGGCGGGAAACTTGGTGGGATGAATGCGGCTTTCGCCTTGGGGGAAATAACCGTTCATGACGGTAACCGGCTCGCCGTTGGCATCGGCAAAGCGACCCCAGATGAAACGTTTCTGCGATTCTTCGCCGTCGCCGGGAAAGCCTTTGTGGATCTCAAGTGGAGCCTGTCGTGATAACAGGGCGACACCGTAGTGCCCTTTTTGGCCATGAAAATGAACGTGATAACCGAGGGCTTCGATTTCGGCTCGAGGAAACTGCTCGTCAGCCACTTTGGTTTCCTGCAGGCCGATCACGTCGGGCTGATGCTGCTCAATAATGGCAGAAAGCTGGTGAGGTCTGGCTCTTAATCCATTGATATTGAAAGAAACAAGCTTCATCGGTAGCGGCTCCAGCAAAACCGCGATTCTACCGGTATGGCGGCGCTACGACGAGTCGCAATCATCAATGCGGTTCTCGGCCGGCAGGACTTCGATACGGCTGCTAACGTGAAACAAGCACCGAGGCCATAACAAGAGAACCGCCATGCCGATGACTGCTGAAGTACGAATGCTCGACAGTGGGTACGCCAGGGAAATACGCTCACTTCTGTACAACGCCTACCGGCACGAACCGACCTTCGCCTATCTGTTCGAAGCTGATCGCCCCGGCTACGAGCAGCGTGTCCGCGCAACCGTTCGGGAGCTGGTCAATCAGCACCTGCTGCAGGATCAACCGGCGCTGGGGCTGTTGCTCGACGATCGGCTGATCGCTGCCGCGCTGATTGCGCCGCCGCAGCGCCGGCTGGACATTACCGAAAGCTGGGCCTGGCGAATGCGCATGCTGCTCACAGCGGGCTTCCGCTGCACGCGGCGTTACCTTGATTACCACGCCGCGGTGCTGGGTTGTCTGCCGCCGGGCTCCTTCCATGTATTGCCGTTGATGGCGGTCCATCCCAAGTGCCAGGGGCAGCACTATGGCGAACAGCTGCTTGAAGCGCTGCATAACTGGTGTGCTGCGGACTCGACATCGGAGGGCCTGGTGATCGACACTGGCAACCCACGTTACCTTCATTTTTATGAACGCCAGGGTTACGAAGACATCGGCCAGGTGGCGATCGGCCCGGTCGTTGAGCATGTGTTCTTCCATCCGGCGCCGCGACAGGTCGAATCATCTACTGCATAGAGCGAATTTTGAGCAGGGGCGACAGTCCTACTGATGTTGTCCAAAGAAGTGTTCCCATGCTCCTGCCTGACGCTGTACATGCCGTTCTAGACGCATCGACACTTCGCCGAAGCCCGGTGTGCAGCGTGCTGGCATCCTTGGCCATGCCTATCCGTCTCCTTCGCCGTGTCGTTCCGACAGGCCTCATGTTGTGCTGTGCATCAGCGGCGTACGCCGCTGAACTCGACGTCAAGCTCACACCATCAAACGCTGCGCTGCGGGAAAACGTCGAGAACTACATCGGCGCGCTTGGTGACCGCGACGAAGAAGAACTGCTGCGCTACAGCCGTATCGCCCAGGAGCAGGCGAATAAAGCCCTGCAGGCGTTGGGCTATTACCACGCTGAAATCGAAACCAGGGTCACCGATGGGGAAAATCCGCGGTTGGCGCTGCGAATCAAGCCCGGCGAGCCGGTTCGTCTGCGAGATATCAAGGTGCAGGTCAACGGACCGGCCGCCGAACTGCAGGCGTTTCGGCTGCCGGGCAACACCTTGAAACCAGGCGCTGTGCTCAATCACGGGCAGTACGAAGCGGTCAAACAACGGATTCTCAACCAGGCCTCGCGTTATGGGTTTTTCGACGGACGCTTCGAGCGCCAACGTCTGGCGATCAACCCCGAGATGAATGCCGCCGACGTAGAGTTGGTCTTCAACAGCGGGCCGCGCTATCTGCTTGGCGACGTTGGTTTCGAAGGTGACTCGCCGTTTGACCCGGATCTGCTGGCGCGCATGGTGCCGTTCGAACCGGGCACGCCGTATGACTCGGAGCTGATTGCCGAGCTCAACCAGGCGATGCAGTCCAGCGGTTATTTTGAAGGTGTGCGGGTCGATGCCAATCCGGCCAGCGCCGATCAACAGCGCATTCCCGTCGCGGTGCAGTTGACAACGCGAGAGCCGCGCACGCTCGGACTCGGCTTGGGCTACTCGACCGACGTCGGGCCACGTATACGCTTCGATTTCACTCGTCATTGGGTCAACCCGCAGGGCCACAGCTACGGCATCGAGTCCGAACTGTCCGCGCCGCGGCAGAACGTCGGCTTCTTCTATGACGTGCCGCTGGACCCACCTTTGACCGACAAACTGCGCTATGCGGCTGGCTATCAGTACGAAGAGCTGAGTGACAAAGACAGCCTGAGTCGACTGCTGACGGTTGGCCCCGAGTGGCACCGCAGGCTGCCCAGCGGCTGGCGGCGCGTTTGGGCGTTGAAGTGGCGCCATGAGCAGTACGAGTTGGGCGATGATTCGGGGCTCAGCACCTTGCTGATGCCTGGTGTGGCCTACAGCTTTCTGCGCAGCGACAACCGCCTCGATCCCAGTCATGGCTATCGCTTGAGGTTCGAACTGGGCGCGGCGAAAGAAGGCGTGTTCTCGGACACTGGTCTGATCCATGCCAACGCGACGGTCAAGGGCCTGACCACGCTGGGCGTTCGGCATCGCTTTCTCGGGCGGGTGGAAGTGGGCGGCAACTGGACAGACGAATACACCAGCGTGCCGCCATCACTGCGCTATTTCGCCGGTGGTGATCAAAGCGTGCGGGGTTACGATTACCAGAGCCTGTCACCGACCAACTCCGATGGCGACCGAATCGGCGGGCGTTACCAACTCGCGGTCAGCGCCGAGTACCAGTATTCACTGACCGATAAATGGCGCCTGGCGACCTTTGCCGACCAGGGTAATTCGTTCAACTCGTTAGAGTTGCCGAGCCTCGAAAGCAGCCTCGGTGTCGGCGTGCGCTGGGTCTCGCCGGTTGGGCCGATTCGCGTGGATCTGGCTCATCCGCTGGATGGGGAAGGTGGTGTTCGGTTGCATTTTTCCATGGGGCCGGAGCTGTGAGGCGTAGTGCGAAGATAGTCAGCTGGGTACTGCTGTTTCCGTTGGCCCTGCTCATGGCCATCGTGCTGGCGGTTGGCCTGCTGCTCGGTACCGAAGCCGGTAGCCGTTGGGTGTTCGGCAAAGTCCCTGGGCTGCAGGTCGAAGCATTCAGCGGGCGTCTAGGCAGCCGGTGGCAGGCGGACGGTCTGGTTTGGCAACAAGAGGGTCGCCGGGTCGAAGTGGCGTCGCCGCAGATGAGCTGGTCGCCCAGTTGCTTGCTGCGTAAGACCCTTTGCATTGAAGAGCTGGTCACTGGCGATATCGATCTGCAGTTTCCTCCTGCTGACGAAGCAGAAACAGCAAGCGAGCCCTTCAAACTGCCTGAGCTTGATCTTCCGCTCGAGCTGCGCATCGAGCGCGTCGACATCGGTGCGGTCAATCTCAACGGCGTTCAACAATTGCAGGGGGCCGAACTGCGGGCAGACTGGGACAAGCAGGGGCTCGCCATCAGGTCTTTGAAGCTTCGCCGTGATGACGTTGTGCTCGAACTTGCGGGCCGCTTGCAGACCAGAGCCGACTGGCCGCTGGCTCTGGGGGGGACCGCGGCGATCCGCTCGCCAAACGCGCAGCCCTGGGCCTTGAGGTTTGAGGTTGATGGCGAGCTGCGCGAACATCTGATGGTCGACGTGCAAAGCCAGGGCTACCTGGACGCCAAACTCAGCGGCTGGGTGCGCCTGCTTGAAGCGGACGTGCCGGCAAATCTGCTGTTGGCGTTGGAGGATTTCAAGGCCGCACCGGGGCTGCCAGATGCCTTGCGTCTGGAGGCGCTGGCGCTGACCGTCAAAGGCAATATGGAACGGGGCTATCGCCTGGAGGGTAACGGGAGCCTGCAAGGCGAGGGCGGTGTGGTAGCGGTTGCGCTGAGCGGCCTGGTGGACAAGGCGCACGCAGAGGTCGAAGCCTTTAGCCTGGATGCAGGTGAGCAGGAGCGCGTCGACTTGAGCGGTGCCGTCAGCTGGCAGAACGGTCTGGATGCAGAAGCCCAGTTGGCCTGGCGCAATTTCCCATGGCGCCGCCTCTATCCCGATATCGAGGAACCGCCTGTTGCGCTGCGAACCCTCGATGCGCAGATCCAGTATGACGACGGTAACTACCTCGGGAATTTCAATGCAGCGCTGACAGGCCCTGCCGGTGATTTCACGCTGCAGAGCCCTGTCAGCGGCAACCTCGAAGCGGTGCACCTGCCGCAGCTGGAACTGCGGGCTGGACAGGGCAGGGCCGAAGGTAATCTCAGCGTCGGGTTCGCGGACGGCCTCGATTGGACGACTCGGCTTAAGCTGAGCGAATTCGATCCGTCTTATTGGGTCGCGGAGCTGCCAGGGCAGGTCGGCGGCACGTTGAGCAGTAGCGGAGCCTTGCGAAACCAAAATCTGCAGGCTGAGGCCGCTCTCGACTTGAATGGCACGTTGCGCAAACAGCCGCTCAGGCTTCAGCTGCAGGCGAGCGGCGAAAACGCCGCCTGGAACCTGCCGACGGTCGATTTGCGTCTCGGCGACAACCGCATCCAGGGCAGTGGCCGCTGGGCTGACACGCTCCAGGCGAACCTGGCGCTCGATCTCTCGCGTCTGGGCCAGCTTTGGCCTGACCTGGGCGGCAGACTGACGGGTAACCTCGACCTGGCGGGCACCCCAGACGCACCTCAGGGAAAGCTGGCGCTGAGCGGCGCTGATGTTGCGTTCCAGGACAATCGAATCCAGCGCTTGCAACTTGCCGCCAGTCTGTCGGAGGGCGAGCGCGGCCAGCTCAGCCTGGACGCAACAGGCTTACAGGCCGGAGCGACCGAAGTGGGTCAGTTGCAACTGAGCGCCGAAGGCACGCAAACCGACCACCAGGCGAGCCTGCTGCTGCAAGGACCATTGCTCGAATTGTCGTTGGCGTTGACCGGTGGGCTCAAAGGTGGCGATTGGCGGGGCCGGTTGGTGGAAGCCGAACTGGACGCTCAGGAGCAACACTGGGCATTGCGCGACCCAGCGACCCTGCAGCGCCTGGCGAACGGCCGGATTACGTTCGGCGCGCACTGCTGGCTCTCAGGGCAAGCCACGCTGTGTGCCGACGATCAGCGGCTGCAACCTGACCCACAGTTGCGCTACCGCCTGCGCGACTTTCCGCTCGAGTCGCTTGCCGAATACCTGCCGGACAATCTGATCTGGCAGGGCGAAGTCAATGCTGATCTAGCGCTGGATCTGCCGAGCGCGGGTCCAAGCGGGTCTATCCGTGTCGACGCCGGCCCTGGCATGTTGCGCATGCGCGATGGTGAGCAGTGGCTCGATTTCCCGTACCAGACCCTGTCGTTGACTAGCCAGCTAGCCCCGAAACAGGTGGATAGCAGGCTGCGATTCGAGGGAGGCGATCTTGGCAATCTGGATGTCCGACTGCAGGTAGACCCCAGTGGTGAGGTCAAGCCGATCACTGGCAATTTCCAGCTAAGCAACTTCGATCTGTCTGTTATCAAGCCTTTTGTTGCGCAGGTCGAGCGACTCGACGGACAACTGAACGGCAATGGCCAGATCTCGGGCACGCTGCAACAGCCGCAGATCAACGGAGCGCTGAGGCTTACGGAAGGCGAGATTGCGGGCGCCGAGCTGCCGGTCAGCTTCGAGCAGCTGCAGGTCACGGCCATCATCGACGGCGAGCGGGTTCGTGTCGACGGAGACTGGCGCAGCGGCGAGCAGGGCCAGGGGCAGATTGCGGGAACGATCGATTGGGCGCAGGCGCTGGACCTCGATCTGCGAATCAGCGGCAGTCAGTTGCCTGTGATCGTCGAGCCCTATGCTGAGCTCGAAATCGCGCCCGATCTACGCATTCAGTTGGCTGATGAGCAGTTGGCGTTAAGCGGGAAGCTTCGTGTGCCACGCGGCGAAATTACCGTTCGCGCGCTGCCGCCCTCGACAGTGAAGGTGTCTGAGGATGCGGTCATCGTCGGCGCCGAAACGGAAGAGAGCAAGCCACCCTTGGCCATCCGCATGGATGTCGACGTTGACGTCGGGCAGGACAGGCTGCGCTTTTCCGGCTTCGGTCTCACGGCGGATCTTGCCGGCTACCTGCACATAGGCGACGACTTCGATGCGCGTGGTGAGCTCAGCCTCAACAAGGGCCGTTACCGCGCTTACGGCCAGCGCCTGACGATCCGTCGCGCGCGGTTGTTGTTCACCGGTGTGCTGTCGCAACCCTACCTGGATATCGAAGCCATTCGGCGTATCGAGGACGAGAATGTCGTTGCTGGCCTGCGTATTACCGGCAGTGCAGAGCAGCCACGCGTCGATGTATTTGCCGAACCCGCCATGAGTCAGGAGCAGGCATTGTCCTACCTGGTACTTGGCCGGCCCCTGGGCGCCGAGACGGGTGACAGCAACCTGCTGGCCCAAGCGGCCCTTGGACTTGGCTTGGCCGGCAGCGCGTCGATCACCGGCAACGTCGCGCAACGCCTGGGTGTCGAGGATTTTCAGCTGGACACCGAAGGTAGCGGCGCAGACACCAGCGTAGTCGCGAGCGGCAAGCTAACGGATCGGCTGACCTTGCGTTATGGCGTTGGGGTATTCGAGCCTGCCAATACGGTTGCGTTGCGCTATCAGCTGACCAAGCGGATTTTCCTCGAAGCGGCCAGCGGGTTCGCCAGTTCATTGGATGTCTTTTACAGGCGCGATTTCTGAGCATTACCGCCAAAAAATGCCGCGGATCAGCTGGCATTGGTGCCGCGCTAGGCTACGCTCACAGGCTTCCGTATGCGGCAAGCTGGGGCGGATGGATTCACAGGCTGACTAACCGGTCGCTCACTCGTCCCGCATACGCTGCAGATCCCACACAAAGGGTGTGGCGCCAAGGGCTGAAGGTGTGGTGGTAGGATCGCTCGGTCGCTCCTTGCATGGCGGCTGACGCGAGGCTCTAGCATGAGTCTTGCAAGGTGTCGGTAACGCTCCGGACATTGAAGTCGGAGTATTACCGGCTCGTTCGGGCAGCAGTTGAACCCGCGTGCTCCAAGCGCCGTTCAGTGTTCGTCCCGACTCGGCCCGCGCGGGCAAGGATGTCTAACATAATCAATAAGGGTGCCTTGAATGGAATTCCTGCAAAACCTGGTCAATAGCGTCAACGGTCTCGTCTGGGGACCGCCCATGCTGGTGCTGATTCTCGGTACCGGTCTTTTCCTTATGGTCATGCTCAAGTTCATGCCGCTGGTGCGTATAGGCACTGGTTTCGCACTGATCTGGCGCGGACGTACAAAAGGTGACGACGACACAGGGGAAATCAGCCCGTTTCAAGCACTGATGACGTGTCTGGCCGCAACCGTGGGCACCGGCAACATTGCCGGTGTCGCCACGGCGATTTTTCTCGGCGGGCCTGGCGCGCTGTTCTGGATGTGGTGCACGGCGCTGGTGGGGATGGCGACCAAGTACTGCGAAGTCGTGCTGGCGGTGCATTACCGGGAAAAGGATGACCGCGGCGAGCATGTCGGCGGACCGATGTACGCCATCAAGAACGGCTTGCACAAGCGCTGGTTATGGCTGGGCGGCGCCTTTGCCATTTTTGGCGGCTTGGCTGGGTTCGGTATCGGCAACATGGTGCAGGTCAACAGCATGGCGCTGGCGCTGGAAGCCACATTCTCGGTGCCGCTGTGGGTCACCGGTCTGGTCACCATGCTGTTCGTTGGGCTGGTCATTCTTGGCGGCATCAGGCGCATCGGTGCGGTAGCCGCCGCGTTGGTGCCGTTCATGTGCGTGGCCTATGTCATCGCCGGCATCGTGGTGCTGGTGGTGCATGCTGCTGAGCTGCCGGCTGCGTTCGACTTGATCTTCATGCACGCCTTCTCGCCGATCGCTGCGACCGGCGGCTTTGCCGGTGCGGCTGTGATGGCTGCGATTCGCTTCGGCGTGGCGCGGGGCATCTTCTCCAACGAAGCGGGGCTGGGCACCGCCGGTATCGCGCAGGCCGCCGGCACCACTAAAAGCTCGGTACGCTCGGGCCTGATCGGCATGATGGGTACCTTCATCGACACCATCATCATCTGCTCGATCACCGGCCTGGCGATCATCTGCTCCGGTGTCTGGACCGGCGGCGAAAGCGGTGCGGCGCTGTCTGCAGCAGCCTTCGAATCGGCAATGCCCGGTGTTGGTGCGGCGCTGTTAACCATTGCATTGGTGGTGTTCGCGTTCACCACGATCCTGGGCTGGAGCTATTACGGCGAGAAATGCTGGGAGTTCCTGGTCGGTACCAAGGCGATCTG
The DNA here is from genome assembly GCF_024448935.1 of Stutzerimonas stutzeri. GTDB lineage: Bacteria > Pseudomonadota > Gammaproteobacteria > Pseudomonadales > Pseudomonadaceae > Stutzerimonas > Stutzerimonas stutzeri_AO. Next base: position 21,671 of record NZ_JAMOIE010000024.1, on the reverse strand, counting down.
GCCGTTCCGGGTCATCTGGGTCCTGGCTGTTCCGTTCGGTGCGATCGCTCAGCTCGATTTCGCCTGGCTGTTGGCGGACACCCTGAATGGCCTGATGGCAATTCCTAATCTCGTCGCGCTGCTGCTGCTGAGCCCGGTGGTGGTCAAGCTGACCAAGGAATACTTTGCCCGCACACACGCCGCCTAAAACCCCGGCCGTGGGTACGCCCGCGGCCCATGACCGAGAGGAATTCGCATGACTGCAGTAACCCTGAAAGGCAATCCGATCCAGGTTGCCGGCAACTTTCCGCAGGCGGGCCAGAAGGCTGCGCCGTTCAGCCTGGTAGGCGCAGATCTGTCCGACGTGACGCTTGCCAGCTTCGCGGGTAAGCGAAAGGTCTTGAACATCTTCCCAAGCATCGATACGCCGGCCTGTGCCACCTCGGTGCGCAAGTTCAATGCCCAGGCCAACGAACTGGCCAATACAGTGGTGCTGTGTATCTCTGCCGATTTGCCCTTCGCGCAGAAGCGCTTCTGCGGCGCTGAAGGCCTGGATAATGTCATCAACCTATCCGCCATGCGTGGGCGCGAGTTCCTGGAGAACTACGGCGTACTGATCGCGAGCGGCCCGCTTGCCGGTGTGTCGGCTCGCGCTGTCGTCGTGCTGGATGAACAGGACCAGGTACTTCATAGCGAGCTGGTTGCCGAGATCGGTTCGGAGCCGGACTACGACGCTGCGATTGCGGCGCTTAAATAAACGCTGCCAATAGGAAGCGGTGCAACGCCGCTTCCTTTGCTTCTGAAATCTGACGACAAAAATACCCCCGAGCCGTGCCTCTTCTCTGCCATTAATCAATTGGCTGAATAGCCTGCTGACGCTTAGCTTCAGTACGTGGTTTTCCAAACGCAGCCGTGCCAGGCAACGGCGACAGGGGCTGATTTGCTGCATCGTAAAATCTTTTTCTGTCGCTGCGGTCAGAGCATTCGTTGCCCATTGAATGGATTCGCTTATGCCTAGCTCGCACATCAAGAAGAAGATCGGTGTATCCGGCACAGGGATGATCGCGCACTGCTTCATCCGGCTGATCAAGCAGCACTATCGTGATCTGGAAATCTCGCGAGTTCTGACTCGCCGTCCACTGAATTCCTTCACTGATTTTCCGCTGTCTGAACGCCTGACAAATTCGATCGACCATCTGATCGCTGATGCTGACCTGATCGTCGAGTGCAGCGGTGATGTCTTTCATGGCACCGAGGTCATCGAGCGCGCGTTCGAGGCTGGCTTGCCGGTTGTGACAATCAACGCTGAGCTTCAGGTCACCACGGGTTCGTACTTGGCTGGCAAGGGCTTCATTACCGAAGCCGAGGGCGACCAGCCGGGGTCATTGGCGGCACTTCATGAAGAAGCCTTGATGATGGGCTTCAAACCGTTGGTCTACGGCAACATGAAAGGCTACCTGAACCACGACCCCTCGGTTGAAGACATGCGGTACTGGGCAAAGCGCCAAGGCATAAGCGTAGACCAGACCACCTCGTTCACCGACGGCACCAAAGTGCAGATCGAACAGGCGATTGTCGGCAACGGCCTGGGCGCAACGATCACCAAGCAGGGGCTTGAAGGCCTGGCTTCGACCAGTCTGACGGAGTCGGGCAACCTGCTAGGCATGATGGCCGAGCGGCTGGGGCAACCCTTTGTGGATTACCTGATTCCTTCCGGCTATCCGGCGGGCGGTGTTTTCCTGGTCTGTCGCCATGATGACGACCAGCGCGCTGCCATCGAATATTTCAAGCTCGGCCCCGGGCCTTATTACACGCTGGTGCGCCCGTTCCATCTCTGTTCGCTGGAAGTCGGGAAAACCGTGCGCCGAGTGCTCGGTGGTGGTGATGTGCTGCTGAACAACTCCATCACACCGACGCTGGGTGTGGGCGCAATTGCCAAGCGAGCCATGCGCCCGGGTGAGCTGATCGAGCGAGGCATCGGCGGATTCCAGTTTCGCGGCGAGGCTCTGAAACTCGATCAGCATCCGGATCATGTTCCGATCGGCCTGTTGCGCAAGACTGCATTGAGGAGGGCGGTCGAGCCGGGTCAGCTCATCACCTTCGATGACATCGACATCCTGCCCAGCCGTGCTCTGGACATCGTCATGCAGCAGCGCGCCGCATCTGCGGCACGCGTTCCGCAAAAACCGCCGGTGGACCATGGGCGCGCCGCTTTGGCGGTGATGGGCAACTGACAGCTGACTCGTACTGAGCGAAAGCCAGTCGGCTCTTTTTCCTGTTAGTTCAAGCTTTCGGAGCAGCACCTGTTCCAAGCGTTGAGAACGGCCGATCTCGGTAACAGGCCGCTGCGAAGGCCGCCCAGAATCAGTACGGGGGGCAAAGAGCGCTGGCAATGCCTGGCGGAAACTGTCACCCAGCGGTGGACGTTCAGCACCTTCTGGATTCTCCCAACCGTAGCGGCGCGCCAACAGCCAGGCCGGCAGCAGCAACACAAGGCCTGCAAGTATTCCCGGGAAAAGTCCGGCTGCAAACAAGGCCCTCAGGTCGACGCCGGGAACCACGATGGAATACAGGATCAGCGCAATGGAAGGCGGGATCAGTATCGCTGTCGAGGCGGATGCGGCTACCAGCGTGGCTGAGAATGGCTTGGGGTAGCCGGTGTGCGCTCAAGGCGCGCGTCCTGTCGATTGTTCATGGGTTTCCTCGAACCCCGACGGCATCGCGCCGCCGGGTAGAACGGTTTCTACTTTGCTACGGCCGTGCGGGCTGCTTCGACAAGATCGGCGCCGATTTTAGCTGTCCACTTCTCTTGCACACTGCGAGTCGCATCGACGAACGCTTGCTGCTCGGCCTCGCTCAGTTCGGTGACTTCTACGCCTCGAGCGTGGATGTTTTCCAGGCGCTTGGCTTCGGCGTTGCGCGACAGCTCGATTTCCCACTTGCCGGCGAGTGCCATTGCAGATAGCTCGTCTTTCATCAGAGTTGCGATCGCTGGTCAGGCATCGCGCAGAAGGTCGTGGGCATTGAGCAGGCTGAAGGCGATTTCCGGGCGCTTTTTCAAGCCGCGACGGATCGCAGCCGGAATAGATTGCCGGGTCTTGCGACACAGGCCGGGCAGCTCGGTCATATCGATGCGAATGCCGCGCATGCTGCGCACTTCGTTGATACCCGGCGCGATATGCAGGCGAATCCCCAGTTGTTCGTAGATTCGTTGCTGCATGTGCTCAAGGTCAGCCAGGTTTTCGATGTTCTCCAGGCGCGCCAGCAGGCGATTCTCCTCCTGGCGGGTCAGCCGCAGGACGCGCAGGTCGGCGTTGCTTGGGTCTTCCAGCAACTGCTCGCGCCCGCAGGTGCAGGCGGCAGGCGGGCAGGGTTGACGGATCGGCACGGAACCAGTCATGGGCTGATAATAGCTGCGATCATATGTTTAGCTGCGCCGACGAAGCGATCGGGGACCATGTGAGTTTTGATAAGAGCGAAGCGCATCAATGTTTGCAGGGGGTTATGCTTCTCGGCGATAAATGTCCAATGCTTGCCGCGGAAAGGCCGTCTATCGATACACGCGCATTGATTGTAGCGCCCCGCAATCCTCTCAACGCTGAATCTGCCAGCGCCAAGCAGAGCTATCGCGAACGCGCCAAATAAAAACATGCCTTGGCAACTGAGCCACTCGCGACCGTGTTTGGTTGCGGCCTGATAGGCAGGGTGACTTCTCTGGTACGAGCCACTAGAATGCTTGCCCATTCCGGGGCCGGAACGCCGGCTTATGTCTGTGCAACGAGGAAAATCCATGCAAGTTTCTGTTGAAAGCACCTCCGCTCTTGAGCGCCGCATGACCATTGGCGTGCCGGTCGAGCGCATCGAGACCGAAGTCAACAAGCGTCTGCAACAGACCGCCAGTCGTGCAAAGATTCCAGGCTTCCGTCCCGGCAAGGTGCCGATGAGCGTCATTCGCCAGCGTTACGAAGCGGCTGCCCGCCAGGAAGCATTAGGCGACCTGATTCAAGCGACCTTCTATGAAGCTGTCGTTGCCGAAAAGCTGAACCCCGCCGGCGCGCCAGCGGTCGAGCCCAAGGTGTTCGAAAAGGGTAAGGATCTCGAGTACGTAGCCACATTCGAAGTGTTCCCAGAGTTCAAGGTGGCTGGTCTGGATACCATCGAAGTCGAGCGCCTGCAGGCCGAAGTGGCGGATTCCGATGTCGACAACATGCTTGAGATCCTGCGCAAGCAGAATACACGTTTCGAAAAGGTTGACCGTGCTGCCGAAGACGGCGATCAGCTGAACATCGATTTTGTTGGCAAAATCGAAGGCCAGGCCTTCGCTGGCGGGTCCGCTCAGGGTACGCAGCTGGTCTTGGGTTCCGGACGCATGATTCCCGGCTTCGAATCCGCACTCGTTGGCGCCAAGGCCGGTGAAGAGCGGGTAATCAACCCGACATTTCCTGAGGACTATCAGGACCTCGACCTGGCAGGCAAAACGGCTGAGTTCACTGTTGCCGTGAACAGCGTAGAAGCGCCGCAACTGCCGGAGCTGAATGATGAGTTCTTCGCCCAGTTCGGCGTGCAGGACGGTGGTCTTGAAGGCTTCCGTGCCGAAGTTAAGAAGAACATGGAGCGCGAGCTGCGCCAGGCCATCAAGACCAAAGTCAAGAACCAGGTTATGGACGGTCTGGTTAGCGCCAACCCGATCGAAGTGCCAAAGGCCCTGATCGATAACGAAGTGAACCGTCTGCGCGTTCAGGCTGTTCAACAGTTCGGCGGTAATGTCAAGCCTGATCAGCTGCCTGCTGAGTTGTTCGAGGAACAGGCCAAGCGTCGTGTTGTGCTGGGTCTGATCGTTGCCGAAGTGGTCAAGCAGTACGAGCTCAAGCCTAATGATGCGCGCGTTCGCGAGCTGATCGAGGAAATGGCCTCCGCCTATCAGGAGCCGGTACAGGTCGTGTCCTGGTACTACAAGAACGACGAGCAGTTGAACGAAGTCCGGTCTGTTGTGCTCGAAGAGCAAGTTGTAGATACTGTCCTGCAGCAGGCTAAAGTGACCGACAAATCGGTCTCCTACGAAGAAGCAGTGAAGCCTGCGGAAGCCCCGCAAGCTGCCTGATTTCCTTCAATCGTTTAATGCACATTCATAAGCCAGCCTCGAGCTGGCTTATGTCTTTGCGGCGTAACATAGGGAGTATCGTTGGACATGTCCGGCAATCCGTTTATGCAAGCACCAGACATTCAGGCCGCAGGCGGCCTCGTGCCGATGGTCATCGAGCAGTCCGCTCGTGGCGAGCGGGCGTACGACATCTATTCCCGTCTCCTTAAGGAGCGGGTGATTTTCATGGTTGGCCAGGTTGAAGACTATATGGCCAACCTGATTGTCGCGCAGATGCTTTTCCTTGAGGCAGAAAACCCTGAGAAGGACATTCACCTGTACATCAACTCCCCTGGTGGGTCGGTGACTGCTGGTATGGCTATCTACGACACCATGCAGTTTGTCAAGGCTGATGTCGCTACTACCTGTATCGGTCAAGCATGCAGCATGGGTGCGTTCCTTCTCGCTGGCGGGGCCAAAGGCAAGCGTTTCTGCCTGCCAAACGCCCGAGTGATGATTCACCAGCCATTGGGTGGTTTTCAGGGTCAGGCGTCGGATATCGATATTCATGCCCGCGAAATTCTTTACATTCGCGAGAGGCTGAACCAGTTGCTGGCCCACCATACCGGCCAGGATTTGGAAACGATCGAGCGCGACACCAATCGTGACTACTTCATGAGTGCTACACGAGCGCTGGAATATGGCGTTGTCGATGCAGTTCATGAGAAGCGGCAGTTGCCGGTCTAACGCTGGTCTAGGAGGGCGTAGTAGCGGGCATCCGTCATGTGCGCTTTGCGCGCCCTTGAAAATGCCTGCATTTGCCTTTATCTTGTATTACAAGCCTTCCCCGATTGGATCGATCGAATGACTGACACCCGCAACGGCGAGGATTCCGGCAAGCTGCTCTATTGCTCTTTCTGCGGCAAAAGCCAGCATGAAGTACGCAAATTGATTGCTGGGCCCTCGGTTTTTATCTGCGACGAGTGCGTCGACCTGTGCAATGACATCATCCGTGAGGAGGTGCAAGAGGCACAGGCTGAGAGCACATCGCAAAAGCTGCCTGCACCCAAAGAGATCAGCGGCATCCTCGACCAGTACGTGATTGGTCAGGAGCGAGCCAAGAAGATCCTGGCTGTGGCTGTGTATAACCATTACAAGCGACTCAACCAGCGCGACAAGAAGGAAGAAGTCGAGCTGGGCAAGAGCAACATACTGCTCATCGGACCGACCGGTTCTGGTAAGACGTTGCTTGCGGAAACACTGGCCCGTTTGTTGAATGTTCCCTTTACTATCGCCGACGCTACTACGCTGACCGAAGCCGGCTACGTGGGCGAAGACGTTGAGAATATCATCCAGAAGCTGCTGCAAAAGTGTGATTACGATGTAGAGAAGGCCCAGATGGGCATCGTCTATATCGACGAGATCGACAAGATCTCGCGCAAGTCCGACAATCCCTCGATCACCCGTGACGTCTCTGGCGAAGGTGTACAGCAGGCGTTGCTGAAGCTGATCGAAGGCACGGTTGCCTCCGTACCACCGCAAGGTGGACGTAAGCATCCGCAGCAGGAATTCCTGCAGGTGGACACGCGAAACATTCTGTTTATTTGCGGCGGTGCGTTTGCCGGACTCGAGAAGGTTATTCAGGGTCGAGCGACCAAAGGCGGGATCGGCTTCAATGCAGAGGTTCGCAGTACGGAGCCGGGCAAAAAAATTGGCGAGTCGCTGCGTTCGGTTGAGCCGGACGATCTGGTGAAGTTTGGTTTGATCCCCGAGTTCGTCGGTCGCCTGCCGGTAATCGCTACGCTCGACGAACTCGACGAGGCGGCGCTGATTCAGATCCTCACCGAGCCGAAGAACGCGCTGACCAAGCAGTACGGCAAGCTTTTCGAGCTTGAAGGTGTCGATCTGGAGTTCCGTGCCGACGCACTGAAAGCAGTTGCGGCTCGTGCGCTGGAGCGTAAAACAGGTGCTCGAGGGCTGCGTTCAATCCTCGAAGGCGTATTGCTGGATACCATGTATGAGATTCCTTCTCAGAAGGATGTCAGCAAGGTAGTCATCGACGAGAGCGTCATTGAAGGGACTTCTAAGCCGCTGCTCATTTACGAGAACAGCGAGCCGCCCGCCAAGGCCGCGCCGGACGCGTGACAGAACAAGGGGGCCTCCGGGCCCCCTTTGCTCTTCTTCAGTCTCCTTGTTTTTTGCGTTGCGCGCCCTCATCTTGATTGCCAAGGGTACGAATTTCCCGTTTACCGCCGTATGGCCGTCGTAGAGCTGAATTTATGAAGACAACCATCGAATTGCCCCTTTTGCCGCTGCGCGACGTAGTGGTCTACCCGCACATGGTGATTCCGCTGTTCGTTGGGCGGGAAAAATCCATTGAGGCCCTTGAAGCAGCAATGGCTGGCGATAAGCAGATATTGCTCCTGGCCCAGAAGAACCCAGCCGATGACGACCCGAGCGAAGAGGGGCTCTATCGTGTGGGTACGGTCGCAACGGTGCTGCAGTTGCTGAAGTTGCCGGATGGCACAGTAAAAGTGCTTGTCGAAGGCGAACAGCGTGGCGTCATAGACCGGTTTTTCGAGGTTGAAGACCATTGCCGGGCGGAGGTCTCACTGATCGACGAATCGGAGATCGAAGAGCGTGAAGCGGAAGTATTCACCCGCAGCCTTTTGAGCCAGTTCGAGCAATATGTTCAGTTGGGCAAAAAGGTGCCCTCTGAGGTGCTTTCCTCGCTTGCCAGCATCGACGAGCCGGCGCGTCTGGTCGATACCATGGCTGCGCACATGGCGCTCAAGATCGAACAGAAGCAGGCAATCCTCGAAATCACCGATTTGCCGGCGCGAGTCGAACATGTGCTGGCCTTACTAGATGCTGAGATCGATCTGCTACAGGTGGAAAAACGCATTCGTGGCCGAGTCAAGAAGCAGATGGAGCGCAGCCAGCGTGAGTACTATTTGAATGAGCAGATGAAGGCCATTCAAAAAGAGCTGGGCGATATCGACGAAGGCCACAATGAAATCGATGATCTCAAGAAGCGCATCGAGAATGCCGGCCTGAGCAAGGACGCCTATGCCAAGGCGACCACCGAGCTGAACAAACTCAAGCAGATGTCACCGATGTCGGCTGAAGCCACCGTGGTCAGGACCTACATCGATTGGCTGGTCAACGTACCGTGGAAAGCGGCCAGCAAGGTTCGCCTTGATCTCGCCAAGGCTGAGGAAGTGCTTGATACCGATCACTACGGCCTCGAAGAAGTCAAGGATCGGATTCTCGAATACCTCGCAGTGCAGAAACGTGTGAAAAAACTGAAAGGTCCGGTTTTGTGCCTGGTCGGTCCACCAGGCGTGGGTAAGACCTCGCTGGCCGAGTCCATTGCGCGCTCGACGAATCGCAAGTTCGTGCGCATGGCGCTGGGTGGCGTGCGGGACGAAGCCGAGATCCGTGGACATCGTCGTACCTATATCGGCTCCATGCCGGGTCGGTTGATCCAGAAGATGAGCAAGGTCGGTGTGCGCAATCCGCTGTTCCTGCTCGACGAGATCGACAAGATGGGTAACGACATGCGCGGAGACCCCGCGTCTGCTCTGCTCGAGGTGCTGGACCCGGAGCAGAACCACAACTTCAACGATCACTATCTCGAGGTCGACTACGACCTGTCAGACGTGATGTTCCTTTGCACGGCCAACTCCATGAACATCCCGGCGCCACTGCTCGATCGCATGGAGATTATTCGTCTACCCGGCTATACGGAAGACGAGAAGATCAATATTGCCACCCGCTATCTGGTCCCGAAGCAGGTTCAGGCCAATGGCCTTAAAAAGACTGAGCTGCTGTTCGATGATGAAGCTATTCGCGACATCATTCGTTACTACACTCGCGAGGCCGGCGTTCGCGGACTGGAGCGTCAGATAGCCAAGGTATGCCGCAAGGTGGTGAAGGAGCATGCCGCGCAGAAGCGCTTTGCAGTCAGTGTTACCGCTGAATCGCTGGAGCACTTCTTGGGGGTTCGCAAATTCCGCTACGGGCTTGCCGAACTGCAAGATCAGGTCGGCCAGGTCACCGGCTTGGCATGGACTCAGGTTGGTGGCGAGTTGCTCACCATCGAAGCAGCCGTAGTTCCCGGGAAGGGGCGGCTGACCAAAACTGGGTCGCTGGGCGATGTGATGGGTGAGTCCATCACGGCAGCGTTAACCGTGGTGCGTAGTCGCGCGAAGAGTCTCGGCATCCCTGTCGATTTCCACGAAAAACAGGATATTCATATCCATGTCCCGGAAGGCGCTACGCCGAAGGATGGGCCCAGTGCAGGCATAGGCATGTGCACGGCGCTGGTTTCAGCAATGACCCAGATTCCTGTCAGGGCCGAAGTTGCCATGACCGGCGAGATCACCCTGCGCGGGCAGGTGCTTGCGATTGGCGGTTTGAAAGAGAAACTGCTCGCGGCACACCGCGGCGGTATAAAGACGGTGATCATTCCTGAAGAAAACCAGCGTGATCTGAAAGAGATTCCTGAGAATATTAAGCAGGACCTGCAGATTAAACCGGTCAAGTGGATTGACGAAGTCCTCCAAATTGCGCTGCAATACGCGCCGGAGCCCTTGCCCGATGCGGCTCCAGATATCGTTGCAACGGATGACAAGCGCGAGTCTGATTCCAAGGAGCGAATCAGCACGCATTAGTCCGAGAGGCTTGGTTGACACATTTTCGGTGGCCTCGATATAAGCCGGCCTTTTGTGTAGTTGCTATTCGGCACCGCTTTGCTTACGCCTAAAAATTATAGATACGACTCAACAGAAATAAGGGGACTTAGAGTGAACAAGTCGGAACTGATCGATGCTATCGCCGCATCTGCTGATATCCCGAAAGCTGTTGCTGGCCGCGCGCTGGATGCAGTAATTGAATCCGTTACAGGCGCTCTGAAGGCTGGTGATTCCGTGGTGCTGGTTGGTTTCGGTACTTTCGCTGTCAAAGAGCGCGCTGCTCGCACCGGCCGCAATCCCCAGACTGGCAAGCCGATCGACATCGCTGCAGCCAGGATTCCTGGATTCAAGGCAGGTAAGGCTCTGAAAGACGCTGTCAACTAAGCGTTTTCGATCCGGCCAGTTGCCAGTTAGCACTGGCCCTGGCTTGGGGCGGTCATCGAACAGGCACTGCTTGTTGCGTTCGGGCTTGGGGGATCAGGCCCAACTGCTCCAAAAGCTCCGAGAAGGCGCATCCCTGGATGCGCCTTTCTTTTTATTCGGATTCCCGTGCTGCAGCGACGACTGCGCAGCTGACTCCTGGGGGACGCATGCTTCAGAATATCAGGGACAATTCACAAGGCTGGATTGCCAAAACCATCATAGGCATCATCGTGATGTTGCTGGCTTTGACTGGCTTTGACGCCATTTTCAATGCTGCCAGCAATAGCCGAAATGCCGCTGAGGTCAACGGTGAGGAGATCTCGCTGGACGAGCTCAACCAGGCCATGAACATGCAACGTCGCCAACTGGCTCAGCAGCTAGGTGGCAACTTCGACCCATCGATGCTGGACGACAAGCTGGTACGCGAGTCATCACTACGCGCGCTCATTGACCGTGCGCTTTTGCTGCAAGGTGCCCGCGATGCAGATTTCGCCTTCTCCGAAACGGCGCTCGATCAGCTGATTCTGCAAACTCCTGAATTTGCCGTGGACGGCGCGTTTAACGCTGCGCGTTTCGATCAGGTCATTCAGCAAATGGGTTATACCCGACTGCAGTTCCGCGAGCTGTTGAAGCAGGAAATGTTGATTGGCCAACTTCGCGCCGGCATTGCCGGTTCCGGTTTCGTCACGGATGACCAGATCGAAGCTTTCGCTCGGCTTGAGCAGCAGACGCGTGATTTCGCAACCATCACCGTACCGGCTGACACCGACGCAGTTGAAGTGAGCAGTGACGAGGCGCGTGCATATTACGAACAAAACACGGACCGCTTTCGCTCGCCGGAGCAGGTTATTGTCGAGTATGTCGAGCTGAACAAGGAGTCCTTCTTTGACCAGGTCGAGGTGTCGGAGGAGGAGGTGCAGGATCTGTATCAGCAGCGTATCGCTAACCTGGCAGAACAACGCCGTGCGGCGCATATCCTGATCGAGACCGATGAGGCTGGCGATGCAAGCGCCAGGGAGAAGATCGACGAGGTCGCTAAGCGTCTGGCCTCAGGCGAGGACTTCTCAGCGTTGGCCAAGGAGGTTTCCGAAGATCCGGGATCCGCGAGCGAAGGGGGGGATCTCGGCTTTGCTGGTCCAGGCGTTTACGACCCTGCTTTCGAGGAGGCGCTGTACGCTTTGGACAAGGGCCAGGTCTCTGCGCCGGTTCGCTCCGATTTCGGCTGGCACTTGATCAAGCTTCTGGATGTTCAGTCACCAGAGATCCCGACGCTGGACAGCCTAAAACCTGAACTGGTGCGGGAACTCAAAGCTCAACAGGTTGAGCAGCGCTTCGTCGAGGCCAGCAAGCAACTCGAGGACACCGCATTCGAATCTTCCGATCTTGTACAGCCGGCACAGGAATTGGGCCTTTTGGTACAAACGACCGAGGCGTTCGGCCGTGAAGGTGGGGCTGGCGTCGCATCAAATCGGCAGGTCATCCAGGCTGCGTTCAGTGATGAGGTTCTGATCGACGGTGCTAATAGCGGTGTGATTGAACTGGATCCGGATACCGTCGTTGCTGTGCGAGTGAAGGAACACCTGAAACCTGAAGTACTGCCTTTCGATACAGTGAAGGACGACATCATCGCTCAACTGCAGCGCAGTAAGGCGGCAGAACAAGCGATTGAAACCGGTGAGCAGCTTATCGCTACGCTACGTGATGGCGGGCAGGTCCAGCAGCAGTGGCAGCCTGTCGAGGCCGCCTCGCGCAGCCAGGAAGGGGTTGAGCCGGCAGTACTTCAACAAGTGTTTCGGATGCCGAAACCGGAGGGAAGCGACATGCCGAGTTACAGCAGTGTTCGCCTGCCCGACGGAGATTTCGTCGTGGTTCGTCTGAGCGGTGTAAGCGAGCCCAAAGCGGAGCTCTCGCAAGAAGACAAGCAGAACTATCGTCGTTTCCTGGCTTCACGGAGTGGCCAGCAAGATTTCGCTGCCTACCGTCAGATGCTCCATGCGGACGCCGAGATCGAGACCTTTTGAGAAAATTTCGGCGCAAAAAAATCTTTAACTATTCAGTTGGCTGCGGATAGCCTGTCGCCAACCCGCCGATTTTGTCTGGCATGGTGTGTCTGATCCGGCACACCTATGCGGTGACATCTCAGCGATATCAACGGCGATGAGGCCCTGGAGCGGGTCCGGCAACAGCTAAAGGAAGACCGTACGGTCTCTGCGTCACTGCGTGCGGCCATCGATGTGCTGATGCTGCTGGTCAAGCTCATGGCCGATCGACTGGCCACCAGTAGCCGCAACAGTAGCAAGCCACCGTCCCAGGATCCCAGTCGTCCGCGTCGTTCATGTGCTTCAAGTAAGCGCAAGCCGGGCGGGCAGCCCGGGCATGAGGGCAAGTATACCTTGGCCGTGTAACCGCCATCGGAGTATTCCTCCAGGGGCTTCTGCATAACGCTCACCTGCTACGGAGCCAAGGGAGTTAGCCCGTGGCGTAGTTGATCTGAGTGCCGTAGGCGGTTATGGATGCGCCTGCGCAATAGGGGCGCGGCCAGGGCTGTTGTGAACAGGCAGGTTCGGGAATTCTCCATTCGCATGGTCTCCTTTGCAGGCAGCGGTTGCCGTCCTGCGGTTGTTGTTCTTGGTGTTGGGTCTGGAAACGTTGTTGTGATGGATTTTTGTTGTTCTTTATAAGGTTGGTTCGTCGGCAATAGCGAGCCACTACCCAAGCTAGGACAGGATCCGGAGGTCAACTATCGTCCAAAATGACGATTCTGACTGTTTCGCATACAGCTATTTTCGTCGAAAAGGACGAGGCCCGGAGGTGTTGCGACTCCCAGACTATGATCAGGCCGGAGTCTCACCCGGATTCCCACACAACAACAAACGCATCCGCAGAGATGCAGTATCAGGAGATGGTATGAGTTATCTTCAGGCAAACCGTTTCACCCGTCTTGTTCTGCCACTGGCTATGGCCGGTACTCTGTTGTCTGGCATAGCGGAGGCCCGGAGCATCAGTTACGCTACCGGTTACTCCGCCCAGTCTATCGGCGCTGAAGCGGGTACGGCCTATGCCGAGGCCTTGGCGAAGTATTCTGACGGTGAGCTCACGGCGAAGGTGTATGCCCAATCCTTGCTGAGCTTTTCGGAGACTCCTTCGGGTGTTCGAGATGGGCTGGCGGATAGTGGTTTGGTGTTAACGCCTTACTTTCCGGCGGAGTTCCCCAGCATCAACCTGGCCGCTGAATTGTCGATGCTGCTGGAGCTGAGTGGCGCGCCGGCGGAAACCTCTGGTCTGGCCTATGCCGGGGCCATGTCAGAGTACCTGTTCAATCATTGCCCGGAGTGCACCAATGAGCTGAAGGCCCAGAATCAGGTATTCATCGGCGGTGGCGGTACTCCGCCCTACATGCTGCTATGCAACAAGCCGGTACGGAATCTGGAAGAGCTGGAAGGCAAACGCCTGCGCATCGGTGGTGCGCAATGGTCCCGCTGGGCGCAGGAGATGGGCGCATCACCGGTTTCGGTTCCCCAGCATGAGACCTACGAGGCCCTTAATCAGGGGGTAGTGGACTGCACTATCCACTCAGCGCCAGAACTCACCATCGTCAAGCTGATGGAGGTGGTGTCAGACATTACCACGGGAGCTCCGGGCGGAGTGTTTGCCGGTACTGCCAACACCGTTAACCGGGACACTTGGGCAAGCTTGTCCGAGGATGAGCGCAAGGCCGTACTTCATGCCTCGACAGTGCTGTCAGCGGAATTGAGCTGGGGCTATGCCGAAGCCGCGAAGAAGAACATGAAGACGGCGGATGAGCTGGACCGCATCACTATCCATGAGGCAAGTGAACCCTTGAAGGAAAAAACCCGGGCGTTCATTCGCCAGGACATCGATAACATGGCTAAGACCTATGCCGACAAATACGATCTTGGTAACGCGGACCAGATGATAGAGAATTTCCGCCCTATTCTGGAGAAATGGGTCTCGCTGGTGGACAGCATCGACAGTGGCGAGGCGCTTGCGGAACTCTACTGGCAGGAGGTTTTCTCCAAGGTTGACGTGAACAGCCACGGCCTGTGAAAGATTAGCCGGCCTCCGGGCCGGCCTTGTTCTTTCCTGCTTCCTTTCCCTGGATCCTACCTGCCGAATGCATCATCACAGGCCTGTTGCATTGCCGACTGGTACTCTTTGACCAGACGCTTGCACAGTTCCTCAGCAGAAGGCTCATCATTGACTGCGCCCACTCCGTGGCCCGCCGACCAGACGGTTTTCCAGGCTTTGGCTTCGTTGGCCATGTCCAGGCCACCATGGCCTGAGTCTCCCTCCAGGTTGACGCCAGCAGCTTCCAGGCTCGGACGCAGGAAGTTGGCGTTAACGCCCGATACTTTTGGTGTATAGATAATGTCCGCGGCTCGGCTGTTCCTGATCATGGCCTTATAGTCCTCCTCGACCAGGGATTCCCGGGTGGCGATAAAACGGGTGCCCAGGTAGGCCATGTCTGCCCCCATCAACCGCGCCGCTGCCACCTGTCCGCCGGTGCTGATGGAGCCCGCCAGGATAATGGTGCCGTCGAACACCTGGCGGATTTCCTGAACCAGGGCAAAGGGGCTGATCGTGCCTGCGTGGCCACCGGCCCCGGCCGAGACGGCGATGATCCCGTCGACCCCGGCCTCCGCAGCCTTCTCGGCATGGCGCCGGTTGATGACGTCATGGAACACCAGGCCGCCATAGGAATGCACGGCCTCCACCACTTCCGGCACTGCCCCCAGTGATGTGATCACCAGCGGCACCTGGTGCCTGACCACCTGTTCCAGATCCGCATCCAGGCGAGGGTTAGAGCGGTGCACAATCAGGTTGACGCCGTAGGGTGCGGCGTTCCTGCCGGCCAGCCTCGATTCGATCTGCTCCAGCCATTCCACAAAGCCGTCGGTAGTGCGCTGGTTGAGGGCCGGAAAGGTGCCGATGACCCCGTTCAGGCAGCTTTCCACCACCAGGTCCGGGCCGGATGTGAGGAACATGGGAGCGGCAATGGCCGGAATTTTGAGCCGGTCCGTGAATGATTCGGGTAGTGGCATGCGAGGACCTCTTTGTTGGCCGGGCAGGGCCGTCTGGCTCTGAACCCTATTTGACAGAATGATAGATGGGGACTGGCTATCCTATTGTTTCCATCGCCATGGCCCACTCGTCGGATCTGACGATTCGCAGGCTTTTTTACCCACCCAGGTACAGTTCTTTCAGTTGGGGGCTGTCCTTGATATCCGCGGCGCTGCCTTCCAGCCCGATTCTGCCATTTTCCAGAACATAGGAATAATCAGAGATCTTGATGGCCATATGAGCATTCTGCTCCACCAGAAGGATTGAGGTGCCGCTTTCGTTGATGGCCTTCAGGATTTCGAAGATCTCCTTCACCAGCTTGGGGGCGATTCCCAGGGAGGGTTCATCCAACAGTAGAAGCCTGGGCTTGCCCATCAGTGAGCGGCCAATGGCCAGCATCTGCTGTTCCCCCCCGCTCAGGGTGTTGGCCTTCTGCTGCATCCGCTCTTTCAACCTTGGAAAGTAATCGAAGACACGGTCCATATCCTTGTCAACATCCTTCCCCTTGGGGCGCCGATAGGCCCCGATCCGCAGATTCTCTTCCACCGTAAAATCCGGGAACACCCGGCGCCCCTCCGGGCAGTGGATAACGCCGGCTTTGACCATGGCGCTGCAGGACTTTCCCTGTATCGCCTGGCCGTTCAGTTTCATAACGCCCTTTCCGGGGGGCATCAGGCCGGAAATGACTTTCAGGCTGCTGGACTTCCCCGCTCCGTTAGACCCCAGCAGGGATACCACCTTGCCCTGAGGAACTTCCAGGGAGATGCCCCGAAGTGCATGGACGTGGCCGTAGTTCAGGTGGACATTCTCAAGCTTCAGCATCGGATTCGATCTCCCCGAGATAGGCTTCGATGACGGCGGGGTCCTGCTGGATATCGGCAGGCGCCCCTTCGGCGATTTTCTCGCCGAAGTTCATCACCGTTATATGATCCGACACTTTCATGACCAACGACATGTCATGCTCAATGAGGAGCACGGTAATGCCCATTTCATTCTTGAGGCGCAGTATCAGCTGGCATAGCTTATCGGTTTCGGCCGTGTTCATGCCGGCCACAGGTTCGTCCAGAAGGATCAGCTTGGGGTTGGCCATGATTGCCCGGCCTATATCCACCATCTTCTGGTAGCCATAAGGCAGGTTCGCCACCTTTTCATTGACGAACCGGGCAATGCCGAACATGTCCAGAATCTCTCCGGCCCTTGTGCGGGCTTCGGCCTCGGTCCGCCTGATGGAGGGGAGCTTCAGGGACACACTGATGATGTTGTGGCCAAGAGTGGAGTGCAGGCCGGTCAGGAGGTTGTCCATGACTGACATTCCGGAGAACAACTCGACGTTCTGGAAGCTCCGGGAAATACCAAGTCCGATCACCTGGTGAGGCTTGAGGCGGGACAGGTCTGCTCCCTCAAACTCGATGGTGCCATCGGAAGGGGTATAGAACCGGCTGATGCAGTTGAACACCGTCGTTTTGCCCGCGCCGTTCGGGCCGATAATGGAGTAGATCCCGCCCTTGGGGATCTCTAGTGAGAGGCCTGAAACAGCGGTCAGTCCGGCGAATCGAACGGTCAGATTGTTAAATCTTAGCATCGGAAACCTCGCTGGCACTGCACTGTTCGGGCTCCTCTTGAAAGTCATCCCGTCTTTTCCGGAACAGCTGCCCGAGTGAAATCAGCCCGGCGGGAAGGAACAGAATGATCAGGATGACGGCCACCCCGATGACTAGGTTGGTGATACCTATGTAAGCGTCGGCGAAGTGGGGAATAACGGTGAACAATATGGCGCCGACAATGGCTCCCCAGATCGAGCCCAGCCCGCCCACCACGATCATGGCCAGCAGGAAAAAAGAAGTCATGATGGTGAAGTCATCCGGACTGACGTATTCAATCCAGTAAGCATACAGGCCGCCGGCGATCCCGGTGAAGAACGAGCTGATCATGAACATAAGGGTTTTGTAGCCGGCGACGTTGATGCCGGTAGCGGCAGCAGCGACTTCACTGTCTCGGATGGCGAGAAACGCGCGGCCCAGCCGGCTGTGTGCGATGTTCAGCAGTAACCAGGTGATCACCATGGTTACACCGAGGATGACATAGAAGAACGCCAGATCACCGGACACCGCTTTCGGGCGCATCAGCGGCAGCCCCGAATAGCCCGCCGTTACGGACTCCCAGTTCAGGGCGATTTCCGGTATCGACAGGCCGAACCCCAGGGTGGCCACCGCCAGGAAGTGGCCCTTCAGGCGCACGGCGGGCAAGCCAATGATGAGGCTGACAAGAGCGGCCATCACACCGGCAGAGGGGATGGCCACCCAGATCGGCACTCCCAGTTTTGCTGACAGCACTGCGGTAGTGTAAGTGCCCAGCATGAGAAAGCCGCCCTGACCGACCGAAATCTGCCCGCCGTAACCCGTCAGCAGATTCAGGGACATGGCGGCAATGGCGTAGATCGCGGTCATGGCCACCAACCCCATAAAGTAGGAGGACTGGCCGACGAGGAAGGGGTAGGCCACGAGCAACAGAGCGAACCCAAGAATGGCTAACCGCCTGTTGAGAAAGGGGCTTTTCATGGTTATACCTTCTTGATGGCTTCGGGTGCGCTGAAAATGCCCTGGGGGCGGATATAGAGCACCGCGACAATCAGTACAAACGTACATACGAGTGCCATTTCAGGGGCCCAGTAGTAACTGACTAGGTTGCCGAAAATACCGATGAGCAGGCCACCGATCACCGCACCCGGAAGGCTTACGAAACCCGCCAGTACCGCAGCCGCAAAGGCCATGATCAACACGTTGAACATCATGGTGACGCCCAGGAACGTGAACGGGGCTGTGAGCAAGCCGGCGATACCCCCCAGTACGCTGCCGGCTGCCCAGGTAACCATGAACACGAAGTTGACGTTGATTCCCATCAAACGTGCCGCAGTGAGGTCCTGGGAGGAGGCGCGCATGGCAAGACCGACCCGGGTGAATCGAAATAGCACGAACAAAACGAATGCCAGAATGAAGGTGACAAACAGCACGAACAGCTCATTGGGTGAGATAAAGACCGACCCGAGCTGAATGGGACCGCCTTCGAGCGCTCGCGGAAAACTGGTCGGGGTATGACCCCAGATAAGGCCAGCCGCTCCGTGGATCGCCAGAAACATACCCAGAGTCAGCACCAGCTGATTGAGATGCGGAGCATTGCTTATGTATCGGATCAGCAGGAAATAGACCACTACACCAAACAGTGCGGCAAAGCCAATGGCAAGGAAAAAGGAGACGAAGAAAGGAAGTTCAAAGTGGTTCAGAAACGTAAAGGCAACGAAGGTGGTCACCATGGCCATCTCGCCGTGGGCGAAGTTGACCAGGCCCGTAGTCCTGAAGATCAATACCAGCCCCAGCGCGGCCAGGCCGTAGACGCAGCCGAATATCAGGCCGCTGATAACGATTTGCTCCACAATTGAACTCCTATGACATACGTTTTTCTGCTGTACGTGTTCCCGTTCTGAGCTGGCCTGCTACCGGTCCGGGCCAGCTCAGCCCACTGAAGCAATGGAGCTGGTCCGGACCGGGAATCGGTCAGCAGATATGTTCAGTCATCGGAGGCGTAGGTGATCGCACCGGATGCCGGATCAAAGGTGATTGGCTCGGAGATAGGCACGATGGCCCCGTCCTTCGCTTGGGTTATGAACATCGAGGTCAGACCATAGTGATTGCTCTCTGAGAAAGTCACGCCGGCGTACATGGACCCTTCCCAGTTATCGAAGGTATAGAAGGTATTCAGGAAGTCTTCCCAGGTCAGGGTCTCGGTTCTCCGCAGTGCCTCGACAAACACCTCGGCGGCGGCCCAGCCAGTCTGGCCCCAGTCGGAAAGCGGTACTTTGGGGAAGTCTTTGCTGAACCGTTCCACATAAAGCTCGATGCTCTCGTCCGTGCCCTGGTCAGGCTTGGGGATAACCGCAGTGGAAATGGTGCCGTTCCATACGTCTTCTCCGGCAAGGTCGAACAAAGTCTCGGAGTCACCGCCGACCGAGGACACCAGGAAAGGAGGCTCGGTAACTCCGATATTGTGGAGGGCCTTCTTGAGTTGTGCCGCCGGGGCCGGTACCGAAAACGTAATGATGGCGTCAGGGTTGGACTGGCGGAGTCGCTGGGCCTGGGTGCTCAGGTCCGAGTCCGACGACTGAAAATTCACTTGCTGGACCAACTCCACGTCATCGAACTGCTTGAGGGCCTTGACGGCAGCTTCCCCCAGCGGACTGCCGTAGTCGTCATTCTGGTACGCAATGGCGATGCGTTTGGCACCCAGTTCCTTGACCGCGTAGTCGGTCAGCACCCGGGCCTCGAACTCGTAGTTGACGACACTGGAGCCCATGTAGTTGGGAATGGGCGGATCGACAAACTGGCTCGAGCCGGAACTGGTCATGACCATGGGAATGCCCGACCTTTCGTTTCGCGGGCGGGCGGCAACGTTACAGGGCGTGCAGACGTTGCCCAGCATGGCAAAGACCTTATCCTCATCCACCAGGCGCTTGGTCAGTTGCACAGTACGCCCAGGCTGGTACTGGTCGTCATAGGCGATTAGCGTGAGCTGGCGGTCGTGTACGCCTCCCTGCTCATTGACGTACTTGAAATAGGACTCGATACCCATGCGAATCTTGTCATAAGAAGCTACCGGACCGGTTTGTGGGCCCAGATGGCCAACCCGGATTTCGTTATCCGTTACGCCCTGGGCAACTTGGGCGCTGGCAGTACCGATACCGAGGGCAGCGGCGAGAATAACGCCGCTCATCGCAAATCTATGAATTGTTTTCCTGTTGGGTTTCATTGTGTTTTCCTTATTGTTTTAGCTGTGATGGCGTCATGAGAACGCGCCCCTGGCGCCGGTGGGGCTCGCGAACTGTTCCCGCAGGTTGTTCTTGAGGATCTTGCCGGAAGGGTTCCGTGGAATGACGTCCACAAAGCGGACGTCCCGGGGTTTTTTGTAGCCGGCGATACGGCCCTCGCAGAAGATTTTGACCTCTTCTGCCGTGATGCCGGTGGCGCTGTCTGGCTGGACAATAGCGGTGACAATTTCACCCCAGGTCTCGTCCGCCAGACCGATAATCGCCACGTCGGCGATGCCGGGGCAGCCGTGGAGACAGTCTTCGACTTCCTCGGGGTAGACGTTGGCGCCGCCAGTAATGATCATGTCCTTCTTGCGACCGACGATGTACAGGTAACCGTCCTCGTCAAACATCCCGAGGTCTCCCGCTGAGAACCAGTCTCCCAGGAAGGCTGCCTTTGTCGCCTCTGGATTATCCAGATAGCCATCGAACATGTAGTCCCCACGGACATAGATCTCCCCGACCTGGTCCGGGGCTGTGATGTCCTTACCCTGGTCGTCAACCAGTTTGACTTCCCATCCCATCACTGGCTTGCCGCAGGATCGGGGTTTCGCCTGAAGATCCGCTGGGCGCAGGTTGGTGTTCCAGCCCGCCTCCGTGGAGCCGTAGAACTCGTGGAGGACTCCATCGCCAAAGAGTTCACTGGTGGCTTCCTTGGCATGGGTCGACAGGGGCGCACCCGCTGAAATCAGGGCTCTCATGGAGTCCAGTCGATATCGACGGCGGACGTCCTCCGGCAGCTGGTGAATAAACTGCAACATGGTCGGGGCCACGAACGCGTTGGTGACGCCACAGCTTTCGATCAGACGGAGCATTTCCTCAGGATCGAAGTTTTCCATGATCACACTGGTTCCGCCGATGTTGATCGATAGCAGCATGAAGATGATAGGGGCGGCGTGATAGATCGCACCCGGGGTGAGATTGACATCGTCTTCGGTCAGCCCGTATTCGACTGCGGCGGCCAGCGCCAGCAGGGCTCGGGAACGATGAGAGATTCTGGCACCCTTGGGCACTCCGGTGGTGCCAGAGGTGTAGCCAATACAGAACGGGTCTGCCTCTGCGACGGTGACCTGTGGGTTTTGTTCGTCCTGGTCCCGGGTTCGGGCATCGTAGCTGTCGTCGTCTTTCTCCCCAGCTCTGATGCGGACCAGTCCATGTTCGACGGACTGCTCTAGTTCGCTCGAGTAGTCGCCCAGCTCGTCGTGGATCCGCTGGCTAATAAATGCGATTTTCGAACCGGAGTGACTGATCAGTGCTCTGGCTTCCGGACCCGTGAGCCGGAAATTGATCGGCACCAGCACGTAACCGCCTTTGGCGCAGCCATAGATGATTTCCGGATATTCGAGGCAATTGTCGAGAAAGGCTGCGACCCGGTCACCCTTCCTGATGCCGAGAGAGGCAAGGAAGTGAGCGACCCGGTTCGCCCGGGCGTTGAGCTGGTTGAAGCTTAGTGTCTGGGATTGGAACTGGACAGCCGGCTTTCCGGGGGACCGGCGAGCGAAAAATTCGAGACCGTAATGCATGACCAGAAGTGACATGACCAGGCCCTCAT
>NZ_JAMOIE010000023.1 GCF_024448935.1 Stutzerimonas stutzeri | reverse complement strand
GTCGGCTGGACTTTCGTCCGACTCGCAAGGCTTTTAGCGTCAACCGTTAAGGCTGGTGGCTGGTCGCCCTGCGAGGCGCGCAATCTACGCATCGAGGGAAATCAAGTCAACAGTGCGTCGCGATTTTTTCAGAAATATTCCGAGCCCTTGTGTTCCCATCGCTCATTCCACTGCCTTCGGGCACCTTTTACCTGAAAAACAGTCAGTTGCACTGGCATACTCACGTGCTCCTTGTCATGGTCCAGCTCTACACTGGCAGCCAAGCCTGCGGTTCACGCTTTCAGCAACCGTCGCCGGGAGTCAGCGTTCATGACCATCAACATTTTGGTTTCACGGAGTGCCTAGCTTGGCTTCCCCCGCAGCACTGCAGAAAATTCGCCGGTTTGCGCCCCTGATCCTCAGCGCAGTCATTGTCGTGCTATTTGGTCTCTACCTGGCCAGTCAGGTCATGGCCTGGCTCAGACTGACCCAAACGCCGCCTGCAGCCATCACGGACGGCAGCCAACCCGCCGGGGCCGCGCCTGATCTGGAGCGAATGGCAGGGTTGTTCGGATCGCCTGCCTCGAGCGGACAAAGCTATAGGCCCGGGGAATCGAGTTCTGATCTAACCCTGCTAGGCAGCTTCGTTCATGCCGACCCGGCTCGGTCGACTGCGATCATTCAGTTAAGCGGCCAACCGCCACAGCTGTATCGGGTCGATCAAGAGCTGGAATCAGGGGTACGCCTGTACAGCGTTCATCCAGACAGAGTTGAGGTAAAGCGTGGCGGTCGTATCGACAGCCTGTTCTTCCCAAGCGTCCGTTCCCCGACGGCCGTACCCGATAGCCTGCCCGACTACGATGAACCAGCGGAGATGGAAGCTCCCGATCCGCAAGCGGAGATGCTTCAGCAGCAGATGGAAGCCCTCCGGCAACAAATGGAAGGGGCTACAAGCCCGCCAGAAACCATGCCCTCCGAAGAACAGACCACGGAAGACAACTGACCGATGCTGCCTTTTTCCTCCCGCCCGCTCATAGCATTGCTCGCCGCCGGTCTGCTCGCTGCCCCCCAGCCCCTGTACGCGGCCGACCCCGGAATCGAACCAAGCGAGACCCAACAGGACGGTTGGACGATCAACCTCAAGGACGCCGACATCCGAGCCTTCGTCGATCAGATCAGCCAACTGACCGGGCAGACCTTCATCGTTGATCCTCGCGTAAAGGGACAGGTGAGCGTCGTATCGTCGACGACCCTCTCGCTGGAAGAGGTCTACCAGTTGTTCCTGTCGGTGATGGCAACCCACGGCTACAGCGTACTCACACAGGGTGAAGTCGCCAGAATCGTGCCGAACGCCGAAGCGAAATCGGAGGCCGGTGGCGGCCCGACCGGTGGGGATCTGCTGGAAACGCGCGTCATCCAGGTCCAACACACGTCCGCTACCGAGCTGATCCCTCTGATCCGCCCACTGGTCCCACAGTATGGGCATCTCGCTGCAGTCAGCTCGGCGAACGCGCTGATCATCAGCGACCGTAGCGCCAACATCGCACGCATCGAAGCGCTGGTCCGGCAGCTCGACCAAGCGCAGAACGACGACTATTCAGTGGTGAATCTGCAATATGGCTGGGCCGTCGACATCGCTGAAGTCCTGCGCAACACCCTGGCGCGCGGCGAAGCCAAGGACACTGCAGGTGCGCAGATCATTGCCGATTCGCGCACCAATCGCCTGATCTTCACCGGACCGGAACTGGCGCGCCAGAAGCTGGCCAGCCTGGCCAAGACACTCGATACGCCCAGCACCCGCTCAGCCAATACGCGGGTGATTCGCCTTCGCCACAATGACGCCAAGGCTCTGGCCGAGATGCTCGGTGACATTTCCGAAGGCTTCGCCGAACAGGGGGATGGCGAGGTCCAGGGGGGACGTCAGCAGAACATACTCATTCGCGCGGACGAGAGCCTCAACGCACTGGTCATGCTGGCGGAACCCGAACTGATCTCGACTCTCGAATCAATCGTGCGCCAACTCGATGTGCCGCGGGCGCAGGTGATGGTGGAGGCGGCCATCGTTGAGGTATCTGGCGATATCACCGACGCCCTTGGCGTGCAGTGGGCCGTTGATGCACGCGGTGGCACGGGCGGCGCAGGCGGAGTCAGTTTTGGCAATACAGGCCTTTCCATTGGTACCGTGCTCAACGCCATCAACGACAACGAGATCCCCCGCAACCTGCCTGACGGCGCGATCATCGGCGTTGGCACCCGTAGCTTTGGTGCACTGATCACCGCACTTTCCGCCAACAGCAAAAGCAACCTGCTCTCCACCCCAAGCTTGTTGACGCTGGACAATCAGCAAGCCGAGATTCTGATTGGCCAGAACGTGCCGTTCCAAACCGGCACCTATACCACCGACGCTTCCGGCGCGAACAACCCGTTTACGACCATCGAGCGGGAGGACATCGGCGTCACGCTCAAGGTGGTTCCGCATATCAACGAGGGCGCCACGCTACGCCTGGAAATCGAGCAGGAGATTTCCTCGATTGCGCCCACCGCCAGCCTTTCTGCTCAGGCCGTCGACCTGGTCACCAACAAACGATCCATCAAAAGCACCATCCTTGCCGAGGACGGCCAGGTCATCGTACTGGGGGGATTGATTCAGGACGATGTGACCCGAACCGATTCGAAGGTGCCACTGCTTGGTGACATCCCACTGCTGGGAGCGCTGTTCCGCTCAACGCAGGAAAGTCATATCAAACGCAATTTGATGGTGTTTTTGCGACCGACCGTGATTCGCGACCGTGCCGGTCTGGCCGCATTGTCGGGCAAGAAGTACAGCGACATCCGAGTCATCGAAACCAGCCCCGGCAGCCGGACCATTCTTCCGGCCACCCCGGAAAGTTTATTCGATGGACAGGGACAACCAGCCCCGGCGATCGACCTGCGCTCCAACGAGCCCGACCAACGCAGCCGCATGCCCTCTGCGCCCGCAACGCAACGTGCGCCGCAAGGCTTCACCCCGCAAACGCAGCCGCCGGCTCAGGCGTCCTCTCGCTCAGGCTGGGCAGTGCAGCTGGCAAGCCTGCAAAACGGCGACAGCGCCCAGGCGCTGGTGAGCAAGCTTCGCAAGGAGGGCTTTGACGCCTACCTGCGCATTACCGGCCGTACGCATCGGGTGTTCGTGGGTCCGATAGACGCTCGCCAGGAGGCCAATCGGGTTCGAGAACAACTGGCGACTGAACAGCGTCTTGACGGTTTCGTGGTGAACTTCGAGCCGGCAAAGGACTGAAATCGCAATTCAGCACACGCCGCTCGCGCTGGCCCGTTTCATCAAATGGGACCCTGCTCTTAGCGGGGTCCTATTTGCTTGTTTGGCTTGACCGGATCGGGTTAGAGCGCCGCCAACCCTCGGGCGAGGTCGGCTTGTAGATCAACCACGTCCTCAAGCCCCACTGCCACCCTTATCAGGCTATCGCGAATGCCCGCTTTGGCACGGTCTTCGGCAGAAAGCCGCCCGTGGGTGGTCGAGCCAGGGTGGGTGATGGTGGTCTTGCTATCGCCCAGGTTCGCCGTGATGGAAATCAAGCGGGTGGCATCGATGAACCGCCAGGCACCCTCCTTGCCTCCCACCACCTCAAAGCTCAGCACCGCGCCAAAGTCTTTCTGTTGACGCTTGGCCAATTCGTGTTGAGGGTGGCTGGGCAAGCCTGCATAGTAGACTTTCTCGACTCCCGGCTGTTGCTCCAGCCACTCGGCTAACGTACGAGCACTGGCGCAATGGGCCTGCATACGCAGGCGCAGCGTTTCCAGGCCCTTGAGAAATACCCAGGCGTTGAACGGGCTGAGCGTTGGTCCCGCGGTGCGCAAAAAGCCCACCACTTCCTTCATCTGCTCCGCACGACCGGCAACCACACCGCCAAGACAACGGCCCTGACCATCGATGTACTTCGTGGCGGAATGAATGACGATGTCAGCACCCAGTGCCAAAGGCTGCTGGAGAACCGGCGTGCAGAAGCAATTATCCACGGCGAGCATCGCACCATTGCGGTGACACAACGTCGCCAGCTCGGCGATGTCGACCAGCTCAGCCAGCGGGTTGGATGGCGACTCGACGAAGACCAACTTGGTGTTGGGCTTGAATGCCGGCGCCCAGGCTGCATGCTCGGTAAGCGGTACGTAGTCGACCTCGAGCCCGAAGCGCTTGAGATATTTTTCGAACAACGAAACCGTAGCACCGAAAACACTGCGCGACACGAGCACATGATCGCCAGCAGAACACAAGCTCATCACCATGGCCAGAATCGCCGACATCCCAGAGGCGGTCGCTACCGCCTGCTCGGCGCCCTCCATAGCAGCGATACGTTCTTCGAACGCTCGCACGGTGGGATTGGTATAGCGTGAATAGACATTACCCGATACCTCACCGGAAAAACGTGAGGCAGCATCAGCGGCACTGCGGAACACATAGCTGGAGGTGAAGAACAGCGCTTCGCCATGTTCACCCTCAGGCGAGCGGCGCTGGCCCGCTCGAACAGCCAGCGTATCCATGCCCGCACCAGATAAATCACTGTCCAGTCGGCCTGCGTCCCAGTCGCTTGTCATAGTCGTTTCCACCTTGAACCGAGGCGGTATGGCCGCCAGGTTGTCGATCAGTTGTTATAGAGGTCGATTATCGCACTGCCGGTGACGCCCGTGCTCTTGCTGAGGTCATTGCGGGTCTGTTCGATCTTCTGCAGATAGACATCATCGATGTCGCCAGTCACATACTTACCATCAAACACTGCGCAATCGAAGTTCTCTATCTTTACCTTACCGCCACCCACTGCATCGATCAGGTCCGGCAGATCCTGGTAGATCAGCCAGTCGGCGCCTATCAGCGCAGCGACCTCTTCGGTGCTGCGGTTGTGCGCGATGAGTTCGTGTGCGCTGGGCATGTCGATCCCATAAACGTTCGGATAGCGAACGGCTGGCGCTGCAGAACAGAAATAGACGTTTTTCGCCCCGGCTTCCCGAGCCATCTGGATGATTTGCTTGCAGGTCGTGCCCCGGACGATGGAGTCATCCACGAGCATGACGTTCTTACCGCGAAACTCAAGGTCGATGGCGTTGAGCTTCTGCCGTACCGATTTCTTGCGTGCGGCCTGGCCGGGCATGATGAAGGTCCGTCCGATGTAACGATTCTTGACGAAGCCTTCGCGGAACTTCACGCCCAGTCGGTTGGCCAGTTCCAATGCAGCCGTGCGGCTGGTGTCGGGAATTGGAATGACGACGTCAATGTCATGCTCGGGCCGCTCGCGGAGGATCTTGTCGGCCAGCTTCTCGCCCATTCGCAGGCGCGCTTTGTATACGGAAACGCCATCCATCAGCGAGTCCGAACGCGCGAGATAGACATGCTCGAAGATGCAAGGCGCGTAGCGCGGATTCGGCGCGCACTGACGGGTGTGCAGCTTGCCGCCTGCCGTGATGTAGACGGCCTCGCCCGGTGCCAGATCGCGGATCAGCGAGAAGCCCAGCACGTCCAGGGCGACGCTTTCGGATGCGATCATATATTCCACACCCTGATCGGTGTGCCGCTGCCCGAACACGATTGGACGGATTGCATGCGGATCGCGGAAGCCAACGATGCCATAGCCGGTGACCATGGCCACCACTGCATAACCACCTACACAACGTTCGTGCACCTTGGCCACGGCAGCAAAGACATCCTCCTCGGTCGGCTGCAGTTTGCCCCGCACTGCCAGCTCATGGGCGAAGACGTTGAGCAGCACTTCCGAGTCGGAATTGGTGTTCACATGACGCAGGTCGGACTCGTAGATTTCCTTGGTCAACTGGTCGACGTTGGTCAGGTTGCCGTTGTGCGCCAGCGTGATGCCATACGGCGAGTTCACATAAAACGGCTGCGCCTCAGCCGAACTAGAGCTGCCCGCGGTGGGATAACGCACGTGGCCGATACCCATATTGCCCACCAGCCGCTGCATGTGACGCTGTTGAAACACGTCCCGAACCAGCCCGTTGTCCTTGCGCAGAAACAGCTTGCCGCTGTCGCTGGTCACGATTCCGGCTGCGTCCTGCCCACGATGTTGCAGAACGGTAAGCGCGTCATACAACGCCTGATTGACGTTCGACTTACCGACAATGCCGACAATGCCACACATGCAAGGAACCTCTCAGTTGTTACAGGCTGATCCGGACATCACACAGGTTTAGCCGTGCCGAGTCCTTCTAAGGATTGCTCGTCCTAGCTTGAAGCATCGAGCGAGCCGGCCACCCACTGGCTTCCAAACCCGAGGATCAGGTTCTTCGACCAATCGGCAACCAACAGAAAATGCGGTAGCAACGTTGACTCTCGCCACCAGGGGTCCTGCTGGACAGGGGCGAGGCTGAGCAGACCCACCAACACCACGACCAGCAAGCCCCCTCGGGCCGCCCCGAATACCATTCCAAGGAAGCGATCCGTACCGGAAAGGCCGGTGACGCGCACCAGCTCTCCCACTAGAAAATTAACCAGTGCGCCCACTAGTAACGTCACTACGAACAGAATCGCGCAGGCTGCGATGACCTGAAAGGAAGGCGTACTGATGAACCCGGCGAGATGGTGCGAAAGCGCACCGCCGAACATCCAGGCGATGACGCCGGCAATGATCCAGGTGAGCAGGGAAAGCGCTTCCTTGACGAAACCGCGTTTCAAGCTGATCAGGCTGGAAATGACCACAACGGCGATGAACGCCCAATCGACCCAGGTGAATGTCACAGGGTTTCCTGCACAGGAGAAAGGCGGCGTATTTTACCAGAGCGCCAGTCAGGGGGTAAGCACCGGGTAGGTGCCCTCCCGGCTGCCGCTTAAACCAACTGGAACGCCGTCATGTGTCAACCTTGCTCTGGCTTGAAGCGTACAACGAACCCGTCGAGCTTCTGCTGTCGCTGCAATTGGTCCCGCAGACGATTGGCTTCCGCCCGCTCCACCAAAGGCCCCACGAACACCCGGTTCATCCCGTCAGCAGTGCGTATGTAGGCGTTGTAGCCCTGAGATCTTAGTGTTTTCTCGAGCTTGTCGGCATTTTCACGACTGGAAAGACTGGCCAGCTGAACGGACCAACTGACCGGCAGATTGGCCGCGTCCAACCGCTGCGCTTCAGTCGCGGCCGGCTTGGCCGGTGGAGGCGGGGCGATCGCCGGCTCGGGAGTGACCGGGGCAGCTTGTGAATCCACAGGAGCGGGATTGATGGGGTCCGCTGGGCTATCGGATTCAGCCACAGACCCTTCTTCGATAATTTCGTAATTTTCCGGGAACGGATCGACCGCGGGCTCAGGTACCTCTACAGGCTGTGTCTCGATTGCCGGTGTAGCCGGTGTTTCAGGCATTGCGGGCGCATCGACGGCAACCTGCTGGCCGGCATCATCCCGGTTGAAAAGCATCGGCACGAATATCACTGCCAGCGCAACAAGCACCAACGCGCCGACGATACGCTGCAACAATCCTCTATCCACCAAGAGTATGCCCTCCACTCGATGCGTGCCGATCAAGCCAGGCCAGCGCCTCAGCCACGCAATAAAAAGACCCAAACACCAGTATCTCATCGCCCTCGCGGGCCTCATCACACTGCCGCTGGAGCGCCTCGGATATGCTAGTGTAGATAGTGACTGCCGCGCCGCGTTCCATCAATGCCGAATGCAACTGGTCCGCAGAGCGCGAGCGATGGGTGGGTAATGGTGCGACTGCCCAGGCATCAACAACAGTCGCCAGCGCGTCAATGACACCCGCCAGGTCCTTGTCAGCCAAAAGACCGAACACCGCCAGGCGGCGGCCGGGCTTCGACTCCTGAAGAAGCTGCTCAGCCAGATAGGCTGCTGCGTGCGGGTTATGCCCAACGTCCAGCATTATCGAAAGCTCAACGCCGCGCCAACAGACGGTGCGGCGGTCCAGGCGCCCGGTAACTCGAGTGCCTTGTAGCGCCTCAACCAGTCGCTCAGGCTGCCAAGACGACTCGAGCAATGCAAACGCCTGTAGCGCTAGCGCAGCGTTATCCAGTGGCAGGGTGAGCATCGGCAGATCCACCAGCTCTCGGATGGCGCCTTGGGCGTCTCGGCCACGCCAATGCCAGCAGGTTGCTTCCCTACGCAGGTCGAAATCACGCCCACGAACCATAAGCGGCACAGCGGACCGAGCCGCGCTTTCCAGCATCGATTCTGGTGGGTCGGCATCACCACATACCGCGGGCTTTGCAGCACGAAATATCCCGGCCTTTTCAAACGCCACGCTTTCGCGGGTCGTTCCAAGCCATTCGGCATGATCCAAGCCGATGTTGGTCACCACTGCCACGTCGGCATCCACGATATTTACCGCGTCGAGACGCCCACCAAGGCCGACCTCCAATACCACGGCATCGAGCGCCTCACGCTCGAAAAGCCAGAAAGCAGCCAGCGTGCCCATTTCGAAATAAGTGAGAGAAACAGAGCCACGCGCTTGCTCGACCGCCTCGAACGCTTCGCACAATGCCTCGTCTGTCGCATCGACCTGGTTGAAACGAACCCGCTCGTTGTAGCGCAACAGGTGCGGCGAGCTGTAGACACCCACCGTCTTGCCCTGCCCCGCCAACATTCGAGCAATGAAGGCGCAAGTGGATCCCTTGCCATTGGTACCGGTAACGGTAACGACCTGGCGAGCTGGACGCGTCAGGCCTAGCCTCGCGGCCACCTCTTGGCATCGATCAAGGCCCATATCAATGGCAACGGGATGCAGCTGTTCAAGGTATCCGAGCCAGTCCTCCAGGCTCCGCCGGGTCATGCGTCAGCCGTGACCAGAGCGGGCTCACCCGGAGTAGGCATTTGCTGCAGCCGAGCCAGAAGACGCGACAGACGAGCGCGCAACTCGGAACGAGGAACAATCAGGTCAATAGCGCCGTGATCAAGCAAGAACTCACTGCGCTGGAACCCGTCCGGTAGCTTTTCGCGCACAGTCTGCTCAATCACCCGCGGGCCAGCAAAGCCGATGAGCGCTTTGGGCTCCGCGACAATCACGTCGCCCAGCATCGCCAGACTCGCCGATACGCCACCATAAACCGGGTCGGTGAGGACGGAGATGAATGGCAATCCCTCTTCGCGCATACGCGCCAGGACAGCGGAGGTCTTGGCCATCTGCATCAACGAGATCAGCGCCTCTTGCATACGAGCACCACCGGATGCTGCGAAGCAGACCAGAGGGCAGCGTTGCTCAAGCGCAGCGTTCGCAGCACGCACAAAACGCTCGCCAACTATTGCGCCCATGGAGCCGCCCATGAAGGAAAATTCGAATGCACAGGCCACTACTGGCATATGCATCAAGGTTCCGCGCATCGCGATCAGAGCATCCTTTTCCCCGGTTTGTTTCTGCGCAGCGGAGAGGCGATCCTTGTACTTTTTGCTGTCCCGGAATTTCAATCGGTCAACAGGCTCGAGGTCTGCAGCTATTTCTTCCCGCCCTTCCTTATCAAGGAAGATGTCCAGACGGGTGCGTGCGTCAATCCGCATGTGATGCTGACACTTCGGGCAAACGTCCAGCGTTTTTTCAAGCTCCGGCCGATAGAGGACTGCCTCACACGACGGACATTTGTGCCACAGCCCTTCGGGCACTGAGCTTTTCTGCGTTTCCGAGCGCATGATCGAGGGGATCAGCTTGTCTACCAGCCAGTTGCTCATGCTTTTATTCTCCACAGCTTGTCAGTCCCGCGCGTAGCGTCTGCACGCACCGGCAAATTCATCGTTGCGACCGGTCTCCACTCGGAGCTCACTGCGTCGCGTAAGCGATAGGCCATAAGGCGCTGTCGCTGAGACTTGAGTCATCGCGCATCAACGGCGATGCATGAATGGCGGCTCGCCAGCACAGCGAACTGTAACTGGACGGCAAACGCCTCAGGTTCGTCACATCGACGCCCTTGTCAACCGAACGAATTCCCTCACCCGATCAGGATCCTTGATGCCCTTGCTAAGCTCCACTCCGCCGCTGACATCGACGGCAAATGGCCGCACTTCGGCCACAGCCTGCCGGACGTTTTGGCACGTGAGCCCGCCAGCGAGTATCAAGGGCTTGGGCAGATCAGCCGGAATCAGTGACCAGTCGAAAACTTCTCCGGTCCCACCTGGAACGCCTGCAACGAAGGTATCGAGCAGAATGGCACTGGCCCCAGCATAGCGCGCAGCCTGCGGTCGCACATCCTTGCCAGCCTGGACCAGGAGTGCCTTGTACCAAGGCCGAGAGAACCCTTCGCAGTCGGCAGGGGCTTCGTCACCGTGAAACTGCAGCATGTCCAGCGGCACCGCATCCAACGTTTCGTTGATCTCGCAACGCGACGCGTTAACGAACAAGCCTACAGTGGTGACGAACGGCGGCAGTGCGGCAACGATTCTCCGCGCCTGCTGTACGTTGACGGCCCGAGGGCTCTTGGCATAGAACACAAGGCCGATTGCGTCCGCCCCGGCATCAGCCGCGACAAGCGCATCCTCGACACGGGTTATCCCACATATCTTGCTGCGAACGATAGGCAACGGCGGACACCTGCGATAGAAGACCCCGGATGGTAACAAAAGCACCAGAGGCTGCAACCTGCATCGTTCAGCCGGATCACCGCCTGCGCCGCGCCAGTTTCGGGTTGGGCTTTGTACTTCAGCGCGGGAGTGCCCGTACATCCGGCAGACCGGACAGGAAGTGCGGCCCCAAATAGCGTTCAGGTAATTGGAACTGATCGGGATAGTCCACCTGGACGAGGTACAGTCCGAAGGGATGAGCCGTCACCCCGCCAGTCCGCCTTACGCGCGACTCCAATACCTCCCGCGCCCATGTCACAGGCTGCTCGCCGGCGCCGATTGTCATGAGCACGCCGGCGAAGTTGCGGACCATATGATGCAGAAAAGCGTTGGCACGCACGTCGAGCACAATAAGCCTGCCATGTTGGAGCAATTCAAAATGATGAATCGTCTTGATGGGCGATTTTGCCTGGCATTGGCGCGCCCGAAATGCGCTGAAGTCATGAGTCCCGACAAAGGTTTTCGCCGCTTCACGCATGAGTTCGATATCCAGAGGACGGTGATTCCAGGTCACTTCCTCTGCCAGGTGGGCAGGCCGGATGTGATCGTTGTAAATCACGTAACGGTAACGGCGGGCCATGGCACTGAACCGTGCATCGAAGCTGCTCGGCATCTCCTTGGCCCAAGTCACGCTGATATCGCTGGGCAGGTTTTGATTCGCGCCCATCACCCAGGCGTGCATGGATCGTGTTACCGGCGTATCGAAATGCACGACCTGGGCACACGCATGAACGAGCGCATCGGTACGTCCAGCACAACTCAACGTGACCGAATGCCCCCCGGCAACCTTGCTCAGGGCGTCTTCCAAAGACAGCTGGATGGAGGGCACGCCGTCACGCTGCCTTTGAAAGCCACGATACCGGGCGCCCTTGTATTCAACCCCGAGGGCAATTCTGAAAACGTCAGCGGCAGCCGAAGAGGCTGCCGCTTGGTGTACTGCTTCGATCATGGTCAGGCTAGTTTAGCGAGCATCTCTCGCGCTTCTTGCTGCTGGGTGCCACTTCCCTCGCTCATGACCTCGTCAAGGATATCGCGAGCGCCCTCGGCATCGCCCATGTCGATGTAGGCCCGCGCGAGGTCCAGCTTGGTGGTGGTTTCATCGGTATCGGCAACGAAATCGAAATCGTCATCCAGCGCCTCGGCCGAAGACGCGGTCGGCTCAACTGCGCCTTGCGCCACAACGGGCGATGGATCAAGCGTCTCATTGACATCTCGTGAAAGATCCTCAAGTTCGGCCTCGACCCCTTCCGACTCGGAGGAGAAAGCTTCCGGCGCCGACTCTGCAGCAGGCTCGTCATCCCATGCCAGATCGAATTCGTCGGACATATCGGCGGGCTGCACAGGGTCAGCAAGCCCAAAGTCAAACTCTTCCACCGACTCGGGTGATGCTGCCCTCTTGTCATCCGCTCGACCCGGCATCAGATCGTCGCCGCGAGCAGGGCTGGTCGATTGCTCATCCAGATCAAGGGAGAAGCCGGCCAGCTCATCGTCCAGGGATTCATGGCCGGCTGTCGCTGGCTCGTCCAGATCGAAAGAAAAGTCCTCGGCAGCTTGCTCCTGGCCTGCCGCATCGAGACTGAACTCGTCAAAGTTGGCTTCATCGAGTTCCGCGGTGGCTTCGCTAGCGGGCACTACGGGTGCAACCGCCCGGTCATCCTCCAACTCGAGATCATCGAGGCTCAGATCGAAGTCATCGTCTGCCTTTTGCTCCCTCACCGGGGCTGGCTCTTCCAGCTCGAGGTCATCCAGACTGAAGGTGTCAAAATCATCGCTTGTAGAGGCAACGGCAGCCGCAGCACCAAAACCGGCCGCCGCCATTGCTGGATAACGGGCCTTGGTCTGCTCGATCTCCGCGAACGAACCACCTATTTCGCGAAGCTCCGCCTCTTGCCTCGCGAATCCATCTCGATCGCCCAGTTCGGCATAGACTTCCATGAGCTTCAGCCGCAGGTCGCTTCGCTGCGGCTCGTCGTTCAACGCGTTCTGTAGCAGTTCGGCAGCCTGGTTAAAACGACCGTAAGCAATATAGATATCCGCCTCGGCCAAGGGATCATTACCCGTGCCAGCAAGCGAATCTGCTGATACCTGTTCAGCATCGTGCGCGGCGCCCAGATCGGCCGAATCGCTCTCGGACGACTCCAGCTCCGCCTGAGCGGCATAAAAATTATCAGCCGAATTGTCGGCAAGAAGGCTTTCCTGCAGTTCGGCCTCTTTGATCGCGTTACGACGTGACAGCACCATTAATCCGACCAGTAACAGCAGCAAGGCGCTGCCGCCCAGAACACCGAGCAGAACGGGACTGGCCAACAACTCGTCGATGTAGCCGTCGGTCTCTGGCTCTGGCGGAGCGGCAACCGGCGCGGCCGGCAAAACAGGTGCCTGCTCGGCCGGATTAGGGGGGTCTATGGTTTCGCTCTGAGGAACCTGCGCCGCTGCGTCCGGCCTGGCATCGGCCCCAGCACCAAGCTGAGGGTCCCCTTCAGCCGCATCGGGCGCAAGCTCAGCGCTGGTGCCAGCCTCCTCGACCGAAGGCGTCAAAGGCGCAGCGACGCCTGCCCCTGCTTCCGTCCCGGCCGCGAGCTGTGCCTGCAATTTTGCTAACTGGTCGTCTTTCAGCTGCATCAGACGCTGCAGCTTGTCCATCTGCCCCTGCAGGTCATTGAGACGGTCCTTCAGGTCGAGATTTTCGCGACGACTGGAATCGAGGCTCTCTTCGCTAACAGCCAGCTTGTCGCGCAATGCCGCCGCATCATCACCAGCCCCTTCATCGCTTCCAGCGGTCGACCTGCCAGGCGCCGGGGCAACCAGCCGGAGATTGTCACCCTGTTCGCTGCGCGACGGCGCAGCACCTGCCGAGCCACGCTGAGTGGCGTCGAGCTGACGAGCGGCGGGTGTAGCCGAGCCCGAAGCCTGGCGCCAGCTCGCGTTCTGCTGCGCGACCTGCTGAATCGCCTCGGCTTGCGAACGGCTGCCAATTTGCTCGGCATCAGGAAGGCGGAGCACCTGACCATTCTTCATGCGGTTGATGTTATTGCCAATGAAGGCGTTGGGATTAAGATCCTGAATGGCCAACATTGTCTGATGGACCGTGCCGCCCTGACGGGCACGCTCAGCTATCTCCCACAGCGTGTCGTTAGGCGTGACCTTGTACTGGTCACTCGACGATGCAGCGCTGGAGGCGGACGAGGACGCGGGTCGTGTCGCGACTTGCGGGGCTGCGGCAGGCCGGGAAATCGGAGCAGCAACAGGCAGTTGCGGCGCGACCGAAGCGGCAATCTCCGGCGAGTAAAGTGGCGGGTCCAGAAGCAACGTGTACTCACGCAGGAGTCGCCCGCTTGGCCAGAGCACTTCGATCAGGAAATTTAGATAGGGTTCGCGGACCGGCTTGGTCGAAGACACCCGAATGACACTTTTGCCGTCCGGGCGCAAAACCGGGGTAAAAGTCAGGTCCGTCAGAAAGTGTTGGCGATCGACACCTGCCCGCTTGAAGTCCTCAGCGGACGCCAGAACCGGCACAACCTCGCCGGGTGCCAGGGTTTTCGCATCCAGCAGTTCGATTTCAGCCACCAGCGGTTGATTCAGCGAGGACTTCAGCGTGACCTCGCCCAAGCCCAGCGCATAAGCCATTTCGGAAGTCAGCGCGGTAGCAGCCGCGATTGCCAGCACCAGATTGAGAACCCGAACCATTGTGTAAATCCTTGTTTTTTAACTTTTCTCGGATCTTCGAGAGGGTCTTATAGCCACTGCCTGCGCCCGCCAGGTGGCGGTCCCCCGTCAGCGATAAGACTAAACAACCTTGTGAGCCAGGATAATTCTTCAAATTTCCAGCAAGTATCTTTTACAGGTAGTGTTTTATCAATAACTCACCAGACTAGGCAGCGCTGCCCACTATGCCTTTTCGCACGTTATCAGACCCAATCCACAAATTAGCTCGGCGGGCTTCGAGCAAGTCGCAACTGCTGGCGACCCGCACTCGCCGAGTGCCGGTTTTTTCAACCACATAAGCACACCACTGTAGCGGAAAGCATTCCTGACACTGAGCATTCGAGACTTAAGCCGACGAAATACCAGAGAAACGCCGCCTCGGCTATGCCGCCCCGCATGCGTCTCGGTGGGTTTCGGCAGAAAAAAGCGCCGCGGGTTGCCGAGGCGCTTCTGGTATCGCTTTCGTCTAGGAGATTAACGCTCTAGGAGAATGCGCAACATGCGGCGTAACGGCTCGGCTGCCCCCCACAGCAGCTGATCGCCGACGGTAAATGCACCAAGGTAATGCGATCCCATGTTCAGCTTGCGCAGGCGGCCGACCGGTACACTCAATGTGCCAGTCACCGACGTCGGACTCAGCTCCTGCATGCTTGCGTCACGATGGTTCGGAACAAGCTTTACCCAAGGGTTGTGCTGGCTGATCAGGCCTTCGATATCGGAGATAGGCACATCCTTGTTCAGCTTGATGGTCAACGCTTGGCTGTGGCAACGCATGGCGCCGACACGAACACAAATACCATCCACCGGAATCGGGCTTTTGAATCGACCCAGAATCTTGTTGGTTTCTGCCTGGGCCTTCCATTCTTCGCGGCTCTGCCCGTTCGGTAGTTCCTTGTCGATGTAAGGGATCAAGCTACCGGCCAGCGGAACGCCGAAGTTATCGACCGGGAACGCCTCCGAGCGCTGGCATTCGGCAACCTTGCGATCAATCTCCAGAATGGCGCTAGCCGGGTCGGCAAGCTCGTCAGCGACCGAAGCATTGATGCTACCCATCTGCTTGATCAGCTCACGCATGTTCTGCGCACCGGCACCAGACGCAGCCTGATACGTCATGGCACTCATCCAGTCGACCAGCCCGTGCTCGAACAGACCGCCAAGCCCCATCAGCATCAAGCTGACGGTGCAATTGCCACCGATATAGTTGAGCGTGCCCGCATCCAGCTGATGGTCGATGACCTTACGGTTCACCGGGTCCAGCACGATAACCGCGTCGTCATGCATGCGCAGCGTGGAAGCCGCATCGATCCAGTAGCCCTTCCAGCCCGCCTCACGCAGCTTCGGGAAGACTTCACTGGTGTAGTCGCCACCTTGGCACGTGAGAATTACATCGAGAGTATTCAGCTCGTCGATGCTGTAGGCATCCTTCAGCGGCGCTATTTCCTTGCCGATCGAAGGACCCTGACCGCCGACGTTGGAGGTGGTAAAGAACACCGGCTCGATCAGGTCGAAATCGCGCTCCTCCAGCATCCGCTGCATGAGCACGGAACCAACCATACCGCGCCAACCGATCAGACCTACACGTTTCATCGCAGCTACACCTATATATGTGGCCCGCGTGACGGGCCGTCGATAAACAAAGACGCTTTCGGGTTCGAAAGCGCGGGCGCGTTGTGCATACACAGCAAACACCACGCCTCGCACTATTCGGCGTTTCCGCCTAGCCGTCGCCCACTAGCGCTATCAACGGCCGGTGCCATGGGGCCAGAGAGGTTACAACTTCGCGAGCGCCGCGACTACCGCATCGCCCATCACCTGAGTGTTCGCTTTTTCACAACCGTCGGACCAGATATCACCTGTGCGCAGCCCCAGGTCGAGCACGTTGCTGACTGCCTTCTCGATCGCATCTGCGGCAGCGACCTGGTTGAAGCTGTAGCGAAGCATCATCGACACCGAGAGGATCGTCGCCAGCGGATTGGCGATACCCTTGCCAGCGATGTCCGGAGCTGAACCATGGCAGGGCTCGAACATGCCTTTGTTGTTCGAGTCGAGAGAAGCAGAAGGCAGCATGCCGATCGAGCCGGTCAACATGGAAGCTTCGTCCGACAGAATGTCGCCGAACATGTTGTCGGTGACGATCACGTCGAACTGCTTCGGCGCACGTACCAACTGCATCGCTGCGTTATCGACATA
Source organism: Stutzerimonas stutzeri (assembly GCF_024448935.1). Classification (GTDB taxonomy): domain Bacteria; phylum Pseudomonadota; class Gammaproteobacteria; order Pseudomonadales; family Pseudomonadaceae; genus Stutzerimonas; species Stutzerimonas stutzeri_AO. The sequence continues at coordinate 40,141 of NZ_JAMOIE010000023.1, read as the reverse complement.
CATATGGCTAAGCTCGACATCCGGATAGTCCTTGCCGACCTCCTCCACAACAGCGCGCCACAGCTGACTGGATGCCAGTACGTTCGCCTTGTCCACCGAACAGAGCTTCTTGCCTCGAACAAGAGCCATGTCGAAACCGACCTTGGCTATGCGGCGGATCTCGCTTTCGCTGTAGGGCAGCGTATCGAACGCCATACGCTCGCCATTTTCCAGCACTTTGCTCTCACGGGGCTGACCGAAATAGATGCCGCCGGTCAGCTCCCGCACGATAAGAATATCCAGACCGGACACCACCTCCGGCTTCAGGCTAGAGGCGGCCGCCAGCTGCGGGTACAACAACGCCGGACGCAGATTGCCGAAGAGGCCCAGCTGGGAGCGAATTTTCAACAAGCCACGCTCGGGGCGGATCGCCGGATCAATGGCGTCCCACTTCGGCCCGCCAACCGCGCCCAGCAGAATGGCATCCGCCGCACGGGCACGTTCCAGCGTCTCGTCAGCCAGTGGCACGCCATATTTATCGACCGCCGCGCCACCCAGCTCGTCATAGCTCAGCTCGAACTCGAGCTGAAACTTGTTGTTGGCCAGTTCCAGCACCTTGACCGCTTCGGCCATGATTTCAGGGCCGATACCGTCGCCGGGAAGAATTAAGATCTGTTTGGACATTGATAGATTTCCCTCGGAAACTGCTGAAAGCTGCGAGCAACACGCTTGTGCTCGCCGCTTCTTTATTTACTTGATAGCGCCAAACAACCAGGGCTGGCTCTGTTGGTGACGGGTTTCAAACGTCCTGATGGCGTCTGCATCTTGCAGAGTCAGGCCGATATCATCCAGGCCGTTGAGCAGGCAGTGCTTGCGAAATGCATCGACGTCGAAGCTGTACTGCACACCGTCCGGACGGGTAACCGTCTGAGCAGCAAGGTCTACAGTGAGCTGATAACCCTCACTGGCCTCTGCCTGTTCGAACAGTTCGTCGACCTCTTTTTCCTTCAGCACGATTGGCAGCAGGCCATTCTTGAAACTGTTGTTGTAGAAGATGTCGGCAAAGCTCGGCGCGATGATCGCCCGGAAGCCATACTCTTCCAGCGCCCAGGGCGCGTGCTCGCGGGATGAACCGCAACCGAAGTTCTCACGCGCAAGCAGGACGCTAGCCCCCTGATAACGCGGAAAATTCAATACGAAATCCGGGTTCACAGGGCGAGCCGAACAATCCTGATTGGGCTGCCCGACGTCCAGATAGCGCCACTCATCGAACAGATTGGCCCCGAAACCGGTACGCTTGATCGATTTGAGAAACTGCTTGGGGATGATCTGATCGGTGTCGACGTTGGCGCGATCGAGCGGCGCGACGAGACCGGTGTGCTGGGTAAATGCTCTCATGGGTGGTCTCCTCAGGCCTGCATCAATTCACGAACGTCGACGAAACGACCTGTCACCGCAGCCGCGGCCGCCATTGCCGGGCTCACCAGATGCGTCCTGCCACCGGCACCCTGCCGACCTTCGAAGTTGCGGTTGGAGGTGGACGCACAATGCTCGCCACTGCCCAGCTTGTCCGGGTTCATCGCCAGACACATGGAGCAGCCCGGCTCGCGCCACTCAAAGCCTGCCTCAACGAAAATCTTGTCCAACCCCTCCGCCTCGGCCTGCTGCTTGACCAGCCCGGACCCCGGCACCACCATCGCCTGCTTGACCGTTGCGGCAACCTTACGACCCTTCGCCACTTCCGCTGCGGCGCGCAGGTCTTCGATCCGGGAGTTGGTGCAAGAACCGATGAAAACACGATCGAGCTGAATGTCAGTGATCGGTTGGTTGGCCTGCAGCCCCATGTACTTCAGCGCGCGAGAGATGGAGTCACGCTTGACAGGGTCAGCTTCGACTGCCGGATCCGGCACGTTCTGGTCAACCGCCAGCACCATTTCAGGTGACGTACCCCAGCTGACCTGTGGCTTAATGTCTTCGGCATTCAGCTCCACGACCGTGTCAAAAACGGCCTCTTCATCGGATACCAGCGTCGTCCAGAGTTCGACAGCCCGCTCCCAATCAGCGCCTTTGGGCGCGAAGGGCCGACCTTCCACATAAGCGATGGTCTTCTCGTCTGCAGCCACCATCCCCACGCGCGCCCCGGCCTCGATGGACATATTGCAGAGGGTCATGCGCCCTTCCATCGACAGATCGCGGATGGCACTGCCAGCGAACTCCAGCGCATGGCCGTTACCGCCAGCGGTCCCGATCTTGCCGATCACCGCCAGGACCATGTCCTTGGCGGTCACGCCAAAGGGCAACTTGCCCTCAACGCGCACCTGCATGTTTTTCATTTTTTTGGCGACCAGGCACTGGGTCGCGAGCACATGCTCGACTTCAGAGGTACCAATGCCGTGGGCCAGCGCGGCGAATGCGCCGTGGGTCGAGGTGTGCGAATCGCCACAAACGACCGTCATGCCCGGCAGGGTTGCGCCCTGCTCTGGGCCGATCACATGAACGATGCCCTGACGAACGTCGTTCATCTTGAATTCAAGAATGCCAAAGTCATCGCAGTTCTCATCCAGGGTCTGCACCTGGATACGCGAAACCTCATCGGCAATCGCCTCCAGGCCGCCCTGACGCTCGCCCTTGGTAGTCGGCACGTTGTGATCCGGGGTGGCAATGTTGGCATCGATGCGCCATGGCTTGCGTCCGGCCAGGCGAAGCCCTTCGAACGCCTGCGGTGAGGTCACTTCGTGCAGGATATGACGGTCAATATAAATCAGTGACGAACCATCATCACGGCGCTTGACCTCGTGCATTTCCCAGAGCTTGTCGTAGAGCGTTTTGCCGGCCATCGGACCTTCCTCATCAGTGCGTTGGGCAATAGCCCTTTTGCTTATGAGGTCATGCTAGGGACTCGCAACGGATTACTCAAATTCATATTTTTCATCCGATCCATTCCTCTTCGGAATGCGGACGCCTATCCTCAGGGCAATGACGTCGATTCAAAACCGATGACCGGAGCCCGCCATGGACCTCGCCAGCCTTAACGCTTTTATAGCGATCGCCGAGATGGGCAGTTTCTCCCTCGCCGCTGAACGTCTGCATCTGACTCAGCCGGCCGTGAGCAAGCGCCTGGCTTCGCTGGAATCACAACTGAACGTGCGACTGTTTGATCGGCTTGGCCGGGAAATCGGGCTGACCGAAGCTGGCCGCGCACTGCTGCCTCGCGCTTATCAGATCCTCAACGTGCTGGACGATACCCGTCGTGCCCTGACCAACCTCAACGAAGACGTCAGCGGACAACTGAGCCTGGCAACCAGTCACCACATTGGCCTGCATCGCCTGCCAGCGTTGCTGAGAGCCTTCATGCGTGCCTATCCGAAGGTGAATCTGGATATCCGTTTCCTCGATTCGGAGGTCGCTTACGATGAAGTTCTGCACGGCCGAGCCGAACTGGCCGTAATCACGCTGGCACCGCAGACTGCATTGCCGATTCGCGCGGTCAAGGTCTGGGACGATCCACTGGACATCGTCGTCGCCCCCGAACACCCGCTCGCCCAGATGCCTGACATAACCCTGGCCGACGTCGCCGGCTTTCCCGCAGTATTTCCAGGCAGTAACACGTTCACCCATCACATCGCCCACCGGCTGTTCGAACGTGAGCGGCTGACGCCCAACATCACGATGAGCACCAATTACATGGAGACCATCAAGATGATGGTTTCGATTGGGATCGCCTGGAGTGTGTTGCCCCGCACCATGCTTGATGATCAGGTAGTACGATTGCCCCTCCCGGGCATTCAACTGGCGAGGGAGCTCGGCTACATCACCCATACCGAGCGCACCCTGTCCAATGCGGCAAAGGCCTTCATGTCACTGTTGGAGGCCGACTAAGCGCATTGCATTTTGCCATTAGCTACGGATAGGTTCGCGGCACGACAACAAGATCCGAGAGAGCCATGCGCATCGCCTGCCGTCGAAACATCACGCAGACCCAGCTCTTCGAGGCCGCTCATGTTGCCCTCTGACGCCACGCCCGATTGCTCCCCAGGCGGCGCGCCCAAACCATGGCAGGACGTTGCGCGCCTATTATCGATGCTTGACGGTGCAGGGCTCGGCCTGTGGTCCCGGAATGTTCAACGCGACCCCATGCATTGGTCCCTCGGCACGGGGAAGCTGTTCGGCCTGAGCGCCGCTCGTAGAGCTTTTTTCCAGATCGGTATCTCGAACTCATCGTCACTGAAGACCGACCGCATATCGAAACTGCAGTAGCAGGTTCGATGCTCACTGGCACCGAATCGCGTTTCAGCTTTCGCCATCGCGTCTGCTGGCCAGACGCGAGCGTGCGGTAGCGACGCCGAGATCATTCGCGCCATTGTCGCAATGGCTCGAAGTCCAAGGCTGGAAGTGATTGCCGAAGGGAGTCGAACAACAGGCGCAGCTTGACCTGCTCCAAGCGCAAGGCTGCAACCTGTATCAGGGATATCTCTCCAGCCGCCCTCTTGCGCCGGTAAATTTCGGAGAACTGCTGAAAACCCATTCGCTCAGATGAATGGCGTTGCCAGAAAAAGAAAACCCCGCCGTGCGAACTGCGCAGGCGGGGTTACTGTTCAAGCTACGCGCTGGCGGCTCGATCAGCCCTCCAACGCCAAACGCTCACCGTTAATCGGGATGCGCTTGGGTTTGGCCTCCTCTGGCACGACACGCTCGAGCTCGATGCTGAGAAGCCCATTGTCCAGCGCTGCGCCCTTCACTTCAATATGGTCGGCGAGGCGGAACGAAAGCTTGAAAGCACGCTGGGCGATACCCTGGTGCAGGTAGGTGACGTTTTCGTCGTTGTTCTCACGCTTGCCACCGCTCACAGTCAGCACGCCTCGCTCGACCTGCAAATCCAGGTCGGACTCCTGGAACCCAGCGGCTGCCACGATGATGCGGTACCGGTCATCGCCGTGCTTTTCCACGTTGTAGGGTGGGAACGAGCCGTTTGCATCGTTGCGCAGCGCGGACTCGAACAGATCGTTGAAGCGATCGAAACCAATGGACTGACGAAACAGTGGGGCCATCGAAAAACTAGTCATTTTGCTATCTCCTGATATTCAGCGAGTGGTTCATACAGGACCCGAATTCGGCATCCTGTAATGCCCTAAATAGCAACTGCTCGCCTGTTTTCAAGACCGTTCGTCGGGGATTTTTTATGTTGAAAGTGATGTTGGTAACGGGGGCCAGCCGTGGCATCGGCGCGGCCACAGCCAGGCTCGCAGCGGCTGAAGGCTATGCGTTGTGCTTGACTTTCGATCGCGTCAGGACGCAGCCGACCAGCTACTGAACGAGCTGCGCAGCCGGGGGCGCGCGTGCAATTGCGGTCGAGGCGGACGAGTCGCAAGTCGTACGCCTGCTCGAAGCGCTCGATGCCGAATTCGGCAGGCTCGACGTACTGGTCAATAATGCCGGCATGCTCGAATGTAGATGGCTCGCAAAAACCGCATCTACCCGGCGCATTAGCGCCCCAGGCGGCGAGCACGACGCCCAGGTCGCGTCCGCTGGCCACCATGAGCGCGCAACGTGTCAGCCACAGCTATGACCTCATGGACGCTGCCCATTGCAGCCCGGTCATCCGCGCCCACAGCCAGCAGAGCCCGGGCCATGTGCCGCAGATCGATCACAACCCGCGTGGCGGCAGCAAGCTCGACTTTGCTCCGCAGCAGGCCCAGCGCTTCAAGGAGCGCAGCACTGTCGAAGGCGTGAATGGCCGTTTGAAGGACGGGTTCGGCATCTCCCGCGTCAACGTGCGCGGTCATGCCAAGATGATGACTCAGATGATGGTCGCGGTGCTCGCGCTCGCCGCCGAGCAACTCTTGCCATGGGTCACCTGAACCGCAGCGACCACCCCCGACACCACCCCATGCACAAGATCGCGCAGGATCCCGTGTGCCCGCAGATCAGAAAATTGGATACGTCCTGACCACGTCCAGCCCCGGAGACAGGTTCACAGCCTCCGGAATGGCCCAGCATTGACCAGCGCGAGGCTGGCGGGACCTATCAGTACAATTTCGGTTGGCATTTCGCAAGAGTCTCCAAAATTACCCGTTTTTTGGGTCAGGCGAAATCGCGGCTTCCCCGTTTGTGGCCAGGTTTTCGTCCTGTCCCACTCGCTCCCTTGGCAACAATCAATATGGGAACGCTCACACCTGCATTTCCATACTCCAGAAACGCTGAAGGCCCCGGAATACGGGGCCTTCAGTATGCGATATGGCGGAGGAGGTGAGATTCGAACTCACGGAAGAGTTTCCCCTTCGACGGTTTTCAAGACCGTTGCATTCAACCGCTCTGCCACTCCTCCGCAGAGAGCGGGCGCAATAGTACCCGAACGAAACAGTCTGTCAAACACTGACGTTAGGAGGAAACAAAAGCTCTGCTATGATCCGGGGCAATTCACCTTAGGCTGAATACATCTACAGGAGTGTCGCCATGCTCGAGCAACAGTACGCACCTACGCATACGCAGGTTGAACAGAAGGAAGTCAGCCGCGTTCTGCGCAACACCTACGGCCTTCTGGCCATCACCTTGGGCTTCAGCGCCTTCGTCGCCTACATGGCGATGCAGGCCAACGCAGCCTACCCGAACATCTTCGTGGTGCTGATCGGCTTCTACGGCCTGTTCTTCCTGACCGTGAAGCTACGCAATTCCGCGTGGGGTCTGCTTTCGACTTTCGCCTTGACCGGTTTCATGGGTTACACGCTGGGGCCGATCCTCAACATGTACCTGGGCACTGCCAACGGTGGTGAGCTGATTGCCTCGGCGCTGTCGATGACCGCTCTGGTGTTCTTTGGCCTGTCGGCGTTCGTGCTGATCACCCGTAAGGACATGAGCTTCCTCAGCGGTTTCATCACCGCCGGTTTCTTCGTCCTGCTCGGCGCGATGGTCGCTGGTTTCTTCTTCGAGATCAGTGGCCTGCAGCTGGCGATCAGCGCAGGCTTCGTGCTGTTCTCTTCGGTGTGCATCCTCTATCAGACCAGCGCGATCATCCATGGCGGCGAGCGTAACTACATCATGGCCACCATCGGCCTGTACGTTTCGCTGTACAACCTGTTCATCAGCCTGCTGCAACTGATGGGCATCATGGGCGGCGACGACTGATCAGTAGCCATCGAATCAGCCCGCTTCGGCGGGCTTTTTCGCTTCTGAAGCTGGCGTATCATGTCAGGCAGTCATGCAACGGTGGCCCATGAAATTCGCAATCGCTCTGTTCTCGCCCGCCCACTCCCCTGCTTCACGACGCGCGCTGCGCTTCTGCGAGGCAGTGCTTGCCGGGGGGCATGAAATCGTCCGGCTGTTCCTCTATCAGGACGGCGTCCACAGCGCCTCGGCGAATGCCGTGGCGGCGCAGGACGAACTGGATATCGCAGAGCAATGGCGTCAACTCATCAGCCTCCACGGGCTCGACGGTGTGGTCTGCATCGCCGCGGGCCTGCGCCGTGGCATACTGGATGAACAGGAAGCCAAACGCCACCAGCGCCCTGCAGCGAACATTGCAGCGGGTTGGGAGCTGTCCGGTCTGGGGCAGCTGCACGAAGCCAGCCAGCAGGCCGACCGCCTGGTCTGCTTTGGAGGCCATTGATGGCGCGCTCGATGCTCATCATCACGCGGCAGTCGCCGTGGTCCGGTCCTTCGGCACGCGAGGCACTGGATATCGTTCTGGCCGGCGGCGCGTTCGAATTGCCGCTCGGGCTGTTGTTTCTCGATGATGGGGTATTTCAGCTGGCGCCTGCTCAGCAGGCCACTCGGCTGCAGCAAAAGGACCTGACCGCCAACCTGCAGGCGCTTCCCATGTTTGGCATCGACGCGCTGTACGCGGCCAAGCGCAGCCTCAACGAGCGCGGGCTGGATGAGGCCACGCTGTCGCTGCCGGTAGAGTTACTGGACGATGCCGGCCTGCGCGCCCTTATTAACCGCTACGACCATGTGATCACGCTCTGATGGCAACTCTGCACCTGCTTTCACACTCCCCGTTTGCCGATAGCCGCCTGGCCAGCTGCTTGCATCTGGTCACTGCCGACGATGCGCTGTTGCTTTGTGGGGATGCGGTATATGCACTGAAAGACGGCACGGCCCAGCGGAAAGCGTTGGATCTGATGCCCGAGAGCATCGCACTGTTCGCGCTGGACGAAGACGTGGCCGCCCGTGGCATCCACTCCCTGCCGTCGCGCCTGCAGCAGGTCGACTACGACGGCTTCGTCGAGCTCTGCTGTCGTTATGACCGGACCAATTCCTGGCTATGAACGGGCTGATCATCAATGGCATAAGCGTTGCTGTGGATCAGGAAGGCTTCCTGGTTGATCTCAACGATTGGAGCGAGCCGGTCGCAGAAGCACTGGCGAACGCTGAAGGGATCACCCTCCAAGCCGAACACTGGGAAATTCTCCGGGTGCTGCGCGAGTTTTATCAGGCGTTTCAGCTGTCGCCCGCAACGCGTCCGCTGATCAAGTACACCGCATTGAAACTTGGCCCGGAAAAGGGCAACAGCATGCATCTGAACCGCCTATTCAAAGGCACCCCTGCCAAGCTGGCTGCAAAGCTGGCAGGCCTGCCGAAACCGAGCAATTGCATATGAGCCTGGTCACCCCTGCCGAACATCCTTTCGCCGTCTTCGTCCGCATTCTCGGCAAAGGCAAGCGCGGCGCCCGTGACCTGACCCGCGAAGAAGCGCGCGAAGCCATGGGCATGCTGCTTGACGGGAAGGTGGAAGACACGCAGCTCGGCGCTTTTCTCATGCTGTTACGGCACAAGGAAGAAAGTGCCGAAGAACTGGCAGGATTCACCGAAGCCGTGCGCGAGCGCCTGCAAGCGCCCGCAATCGCGGTGGATATTGACTGGCCAAGCTATGCCGGCAAGAAGCGTCATCTGCCCTGGTATTTGCTTGCTGCGAAATGCCTGGCACGAAACGGCATTCGGATTCTGATGCACGGCGGTGGCGCGCACACCGCAGGGCGGATGTATACCGAGCAGCAGCTTGCGTTGTTGGAAATCGCCCAATGTGAGGATTGGGTTAGCGCGGCTGCGGCCCTGGACCGGGGTAATATTGCCTTCATGCCACTCGGTGCGTGGATGCCGGGGCTTCAGCGCATGATCGATCAGCGCAACGTTCTCGGCTTGCGTTCCCCTATCCATTCACTGGCTCGCATCCTCAACCCACTGAGTGCCCGCTGCGGGCTGCAGAGCATTTTCCACCCGGGCTATCAGGCAAATCACAGGGAAGCCAGCCGGCTACTGGGCGATACCTCAATCGTGATCAAGGGCGAAGGCGGCGAGATCGAGATCAACCCCGATGGCGCTGCGCACCTGTACGGTACCCAGGCGGGCGAGTCTTGGGACGAAGACTGGCCGGCGCTGTCGCCGCAGCGTCACGTCAAACCTGCGCAGCTCGATCCGCAGCAGCTGGTTGCTGTCTGGCAAGGTGCCGAAGATGCCTACGGCGAGCTTGCGGTCGTTGCGACGATGGCCTTGGCATTCCGAGGCCTTGGCCAGCCCCGTGAAGCAGCGTTCGATCAGGCTCGTGAGTTCTGGGCGCATCGGCATCTATCGACCTGAACGATTGGTTTGACCGGGCTTTGCGACTCATCAATCGAGCCATGACACCTACACTGTTTCTAATTCGAAACCGTGGAGGTAAGCATGGGACTTCTGGTCGACGGCCAGTGGCAAGACCGCTGGTACGAAAACAGTAACGAGGGGGAATTCCAGCGAGAGCAGGCCCAACGGCGAGACTGGATCACCACGGACGGTTCGCCAGGGCCAGATAGCCGCCCTGCCGTTCAGGCACAAGCTGGCCGTTATCATCTCTATGTCTCGCTGGCCTGCCCCTGGGCTCATCGCACCCTGATTTATCGCAAACTGAAACAGCTCGAGCCGTTGATCGACGTTTCGGTGGTCAGCTGGCTGATGGCGGAGCACGGCTGGACATTCGACCCGCAACGGGGCTCGACTGGCGATGCGCTGGATGGCCTGAGCTATCTGCATCAGCGCTATACCGCTGATGACGCTCAGTACACCGGCCGCGTGACGGTTCCGGTGCTTTGGGATAAGCAGGCGCAACGCATCGTCAACAACGAATCGGCCGAGCTCATTCGCATCTTCAACGGCGCTTTCGATGATCTGACTGGCTCGAGGCTGGATCTCTACCCAGAGCCGCTACGTGCCGAGATCGACGTCCTCAACGAACGCATCTATCCACGCGTCAACAATGGCGTCTACCGGGCCGGCTTTGCCTCAACGCAGAAGGCCTACGAAGCAGCATTCGATGAATTGTTCGCCGAGCTCGATTGGCTCGAACAGCGTCTCGACGAGCATCGCTACCTGACCGGCGAATACCTGACGGAGGCGGATTGGCGTCTGTTCACCACCATCGTTCGCTTCGATGCCGTCTACCACGGTCACTTCAAATGCAACTTGCGACGGATCGAGGACTATCCCAATCTTTCGAATTGGCTACGGGAGCTGTACCAGTGGCCGGGGATTGCCGAGACCGTCGACTTCACCCACATCAAGCACCACTACTACGCCAGTCACCGGCATATCAACGGCAACGGCATCGTACCCAAAGGCCCAGAGCTGTCGCTGGGCCGCGCGCATGATCGGGATCGGCTGGCCGGAACGGGCATCTGGTCGCGTCAAGGCGATGACCGTCTCGGAGGCCGCGATAGTTACCTGTCGCGGTTCTGAGCGTCTTCGAACCAAGCAAGTTTTTCGCGTAACTGCACCACCTCGCCGACAATGATCAGCGTTGGTGCCTGCACCTGCTCGTTGGCCACTCGCTCGGCCAGGTTGGCGAGCGTTCCGGTAAATACCCGTTGATTGATCGTCGTTCCCTGCTGGACCAAGGCAGCGGGGGTATCGGCAGCGCGACCGTGTGCGATCAGCTGCTGACAGATCACCGGCAGACCGACCAGCCCCATGTAGAACACCAGGGTCTGACTGGGCGCGACCAGTTCCGACCACGGCAAATCGCAGCTGCCATCCTTCAAGTGCCCCGTCACGAAGCGTACCGACTGTGCATGATCACGATGGGTAAGCGGGATACCGGCATAGGCCGCGCAGCCACTGGCCGCGGTGATCCCGGGGACGACCTGGAACGGCACGTCGTGCGCCGCCAGTTCTTCGATCTCTTCGCCGCCTCGCCCGAATATGAACGGATCGCCGCCTTTGAGCCGCAACACGCGCTTGCCTTCTTTGGCCAGGGTAACCAGCAACTGGTTGATCTGATCCTGCGGCACCGCATGCGCTGCGCGCTGTTTACCGACATAGATGCGATCGGCATCGCGCCGGCACAGGTCGAGGATCGCGGGCGCTACCAAGCGGTCGTAGAGGACCACGTCGGCCTGCTGCATCAGGCGCAGGGCACGGAAGGTCAGCAGATCAGGATCGCCCGGTCCGGCACCGACCAGATAGACCTCGCCCAGGGTTTTCGGCTCCGCACCGGACAGTTTTTCCTCCAAGAGCCGCTCGGCCTCTTGCGCCTGACCGGCGAGCGCACGCTCCGCGACGCTGCCCTGGAAGACTTCCTCCCAGAACACACGCCGCTGCTGTACGTCTGCAAATTTGGCCTTGACCTGGCGGCGGAATTTCTTCGCCAGGCCTGCCAATTCCCCATAGACCGCTGGCACCCAGGTCTCGATGCGCGCGCGCATGAGGCGCGCCAGCACGGGCGCATCACCACCGCTGGAAACAGCGATCATCAGCGGCGAGCGGTCAACAATGGCCGGGAAAATCACCGTACACAGCTGCGGCGAATCCACCACGTTGACCGGCATGCCAAGCGCCTTGGCGTCTTCGGATACCTGCTCATTGAGCGGCTCGTCATCGGTCGCAGCGACCGCCAACACGCAGCCTGACAAGTCCCCAGCGAGATAACCTCGAACGATTGTCTGTCCGCCGCCTTGCGCTACCAGCTCGCTCAACTGCGCCCCTACTTCCGGGGCGACAACGCGCAGCACGGCGCCCGCTTCTGACAACAAGCGAGCCTTTCGCAGCGCAACTTCCCCGCCGCCGACGACCAGTACCGGACGGCCCTTCAGATTGTGGAAAAGCGGCAAAAAATCCATGGACCAGTCCTGGTGACAACATGAGATAGAGCTATCTCAAACCTTACGGCTGTGATGGCCCTTGTCGAGAATCAAGAGAGCCCGGACGGTCGTTCGGCCATTACCCTATGAAGCACATCACCCGTCTCTCTGCACCTGCGTCGGCACGCTATCGCCGGATCAACCGATCACTTCGATACCGCCCATATAGGGTTCGAGCGCCGCCGGCACATGGATGCTGCCATCGGCCTGCTGGTAATTTTCCAGCACTGCGACCAGGGTACGACCTACGGCCAGCCCGGAGCCATTAAGCGTATGGACCAGTTCGGGCTTGCCCGATTCCGGATTGCGGTAGCGTGCCTGCATGCGGCGCGCCTGAAAGTCGCCACAGTTGGAGCAGGACGAGATTTCACGATACTTGTCCTGACTTGGCACCCAGACTTCGAGATCGTAGGTCTTAGTCGCACCGAAGCCCATGTCACCCGTGCACAGCGCCAAAACGCGATACGGCAGCTCCAGCAGCTGCAGTACCTTCTCGGCGTTGGCCGTCAAGCCTTCCAGCGCTTCGAACGACTGACTCGGCTCGACGATCTGAACCATCTCGACCTTGTCGAACTGGTGCTGACGGATCATCCCGCGGGTGTCACGGCCAGAAGCGCCCGCTTCGCTGCGGAAACACGGCGTATGCGCGACGAATTTCAACGGCAGCTGCTTGGCATCCAGAATCTCGCCGGCAACGATGTTGGTCAGCGAAACCTCGGCAGTGGGAATCAGATAAAGGTCAGCTTCGTTCTCACGGCTGATCTTGAACAGGTCCTCTTCGAACTTCGGAAGCTGGCCGGTGCCCTGCAGCGCCGGGGCCTGGACCAGATACGGCGTGTACGCCTCCTCGTATCCATGCTCGCGGGTGTGCAGATCCAGCATGAACTGCGCCAGGGCGCGATGCAGACGGGCGATCGGCCCGCGCAGCAGGGCAAAGCGCGCACCGGATAGCTTGGCCGCGGTCTCGAAGTCCAGCCAGCCGTGCTGCTCGCCCAGTGCGACGTGGTCTTTCACTTCGAAGTCGAAGGCCTTGGGCGCACCCCAGCGACGAACTTCGACGTTCTCATCTTCATCTTTGCCCACTGGAACCGATTCGTGCGGCAGATTCGGCAGGCTCAGCATCAACTGATCCAGCTCGCCCTGGATGCCTTCCAGCTCGACTTTGCCGGCTTCGAGTTCTGAGCCCATACGGTCGACATCAGCGAGCAACGGCGCAAGGTCTTCACCACGCTGTTTGGCCTGGCCGATGGATTTGGAGCGAGCGTTGCGCTCGGCCTGAAGTTGCTCGGTACGGGTCTGCACGGTCTTGCGCTGGGCTTCCAGCGCCTCGATACGCGCCACATCCAGCTGGTAGCCGCGGGTCGCGAGGCGGTCGGCCACGTCTTGCAGCTGTGTGCGTACCAGTTTCGAATCAAGCATGGTGGGTCTCGTCTATGGAAGCTTTGAGGAAAGGCAAAGAAGCGAAGTTTACTGTGATCCAGGCCAGGTTCATAACCTGCCAAGCGTAAGTCCGAGCCAGGCGGCCAACAGACCACCGAGCACACTCGCGCCCAGGTAACCGAAGGCTGTCGCGGGTTGGCCACTTTCCAGCAGGCGCAAACCGTCCAGCGAGAAGCTGGAAAACGTCGTTAACGCACCGAGAAAGCCAACGATCAACCCGCTGCGCATCTCCGGGGACAGTTCGGGACGGTGCAGGAAAGAGGCGTACAGATAGCCAATAAGCAGACAGCCAAGCAGATTCACCGCGAGGGTCGCGAAGAAAAAGTACCTTGGCCACTGAGCGGAGACCCATGTCGAGACGCCGAATCTGATCAGCGTACCTACAACACCGCCGGCGGCCACGGCCAGCACCGTGCGAATCATGTCTTTCTCCGCTGCCGCGGGCTTTGCTGATCGAGACGTGCCAGATGCTCAAGTTTGTCGCGGATCTTGCTTTCCAGTCCACGCGGTACGGGGTCGTAATAGTGGCGCGGCTCTATTGCTTCTGGAAAATAGTCCTCACCCGCAGCGTAGGCGTCAGGCTCATCATGGGCGTAGCGATATTCGTTGCCGTAACCCAGCTCTTTCATCAGCCGGGTCGGCGCATTACGCAGGTGCAACGGAACCTCCGCCGAGCCGTTCTCCCGAACGTCCCGCATCGCTGCATTGAAGGCGCTGTAAACCGCGTTGCTCTTCGGCGCGCAAGCAAGATAGACGATGGCCTGGGCGACGGCCAGTTCGCCTTCCGGACTTCCCAGCCGTTCCTGCACATCCCACGCCGACAGACACAGGCTCAGCGCCCGAGGGTCGGCATTGCCAACTTCTTCACTGGCCATGCGGACCACCCGCCTGGCGATGTACAGCGGATCGCAACCACCGTCGATCATGCGGGCAAACCAGTACAACGAAGCGTCCGGATTCGAACCGCGGACCGACTTATGCAACGCCGATATCTGGTCGTAAAAGGCCTCCCCCCCCTTGTCGAAGCGCCGCCGGCTGTCGCCCAGCAGATCCTGCAGCAGTTCGACGCTGATCTCGCCACCCTCTTCGGCCAGGTCCGAGGCGTTTTCCAGCAGGTTCAATAGCCGTCGTCCGTCACCATCAGCGGCTGCCAGGAGGATCTGAAAACTCTCATCCGGCAGGCTCAGATGGAGGTCGCCCAATCCCTTGGACTCGGTCAATGCGCGCGTGACCAGCCTGCGTAGCGCAGCCTCGTCAAGGCTCTTGAGCACGTAGACCCGGGCACGCGACAGCAAGGCATTGTTAAGCTCGAACGACGGGTTTTCGGTGGTCGCACCGATGAAGATCAGCGTGCCATCTTCAACGTAGGGCAGGAAGGCGTCCTGCTGGGACTTGTTGAAGCGATGCACTTCATCAACGAAGAGGATGGTGCGCCGTCCGTACTGGGCCGCTTGCTGCTTGGCAATTTCTACAGCCTGGCGAATCTCCCTGACGCCCGCCAGCACCGCCGAGACGGTCTCGAAGTGCGCGTCAGACACTTTGGCCAACAGCCGCGCCAGGGTGGTCTTGCCGACGCCGGGCGGCCCCCAGAACACCATCGAGTGCAACGCACCCTGCTCCAGCGCCTCACGCAACGGTTTGCCGCGCGCCAACAGATGCTCCTGCCCGACATATTCGTCAAGACTGGCGGCGCGCAGGCGTGCGGCGAGGGGTTGAGCGACAGGTTCACGGCTGAACAGATCCATCGGCGACGCAAGCCTCTGATGCACACGGCCTGCGGGAAAGCAGGCCGTGTGGGTAAACGGAAAAGCGAATGCCTGTTATTCGGAGATGACGTCGGCCCCAGCGGGAACGTCAAAGGTGAACAGCTCGGCCTTGAGTGGCTGGTTCAACTTGACACCCTGAAACAGGATGTTGGTGCGTTGGCCTACGCCGTCAACCATTTGCATGTCGTTGATCACGCCACCGCGAAACGACAGACGAAGGCTGTCGAACAGTGTGTCCTTGGCCTTCGGCTTGAGCGTGAAATCGACCACTTCCCCCGCCTCCTGGTGCGTCACCTCGAAGTTCTCGTTGATTGCCGATACATCGCCCGACAACAGCAATGCCGGGGTATGGGTCAGGCGCTGGTCGAGTGTCTGGATGGTGACCTGCTCGAGATCCGGGTCGTACAACCAGACTTTCTGACCGTTAGAAACCAGCAACTGCTCCATCGGCTCATCGGTATGCCAACGAAACTGGCCCGGGCGCTTGAGCGCCATCTCACCGGAGGTCTCTTGCAGCTGGGTTCCGGTGCCATCCAGAGACAGCTGGGAAAAGCGGCCGGTCAAGGTTTCGGCCTGCTGCAGCAGGCCGGTCAGGCGTTGCACAGAGGCGGCCTGGTCGGCATGGGCCGGAACCAGGGCAAACAGCAGAGCGGATGCAAACAACGCACGAATCAATTGCATGAAGCCCTCGGCGACCTAGTCGCGGGTAGCAGGCGGCGCGAGCACTTCGCGCGAGCCGTTGGTGTTCATAGAGGTGACGACGCCCGCCATTTCCATGGCTTCGATCATCCGTGCGGCGCGGTTGTAGCCGATCTTGAGCTTGCGCTGAACGGCAGAGATGGAAGCCCGGCGACTTTCAGTGACGAAGCGTACCGCTTCATCGTAAAGCGGATCGTCTTCACTGTCCTCACCGCTGCCACCCTCGCCTCCACCGCCTTCGAAGCCACTGCCGGACTCCTCGACGCCGACCAGGATCTCTTCGATGTAATCCGGAGCACCGCGAGCCTTCCAGGCCTCGACAACACGATGCACCTCTTCATCGGAAACGAACGCGCCATGGACCCGAATCGGCAGACCGGTTCCCGGCGGCAGGTAAAGCATGTCACCGTGGCCGAGCAGTTGCTCGGCGCCGCCCTGGTCGAGAATGGTCCGCGAGTCGATTTTGCTTGATACCTGAAACGCCATACGGGTTGGAATGTTGGCCTTGATCAGGCCGGTGATCACATCCACCGACGGCCGCTGGGTCGCCAGGATTAGATGGATACCTGCCGCCCGTGCCTTTTGGGCAATACGCGCAATCAGCTCTTCGACCTTCTTGCCGACGATCATCATCATGTCGGCGAATTCGTCCACCACCACCACAATGGTTGGCAGCTTCTTCAGCAGCGGCGCTTCGTCTTCCATGCTTTCGCGGCGATACAGTGGGTCGCTCAGCGGCGTACCGGCCTCCTCCGCGTCCTTCACCTTACGGTTGAAGCCGGCCAGATTACGCACCCCCATGGCCGCCATCAGCTTGTAGCGCCGCTCCATTTCGGCGACGCTCCAGCGCAGCGCGTTGGCTGCTTCCTTCATGTCGGTCACGACCGGACACAACAGGTGCGGAATGCCTTCATAGATCGACAACTCAAGCATCTTCGGGTCGATCATGATCAACCGCGCGTCTTCCGGCGTGGACTTGAAAAGAATCGACAGGATCATGGCATTCACACCGACCGACTTGCCCGAACCGGTGGTACCGGCAACCAGCAGGTGGGGCATCCTTGCCAGGTCGGCGATGACAGGTTTGCCGCCGATATCGTGGCCAAGCGCGATGGTCACCGGCGACTTGGCGTCGTCATAGGGCGCGGACGACAGCACTTCCGAGAACCGCACGATCTGACGGTCTTCGTTGGGGATCTCAATACCGACGGTAGTCTTGCCGGGGATCACCTCAACGACGCGCACGCTAATGACCGCCAGCGAGCGGGCCAGATCCTTCGCCAAGTTGGAGATGCGGCTGACCTTGACCCCGGCGGCCGGCTGGATTTCGAAACGAGTGATCACCGGGCCCGGATGAACCGACTCGACGATGACCTCTACGCCAAACTCCTTCAGCTTGATTTCCAGCAACCGCGACATGGCTTCGAGCGATTCTGGTAAGTACTGCTTCTGCTGCTTTTCCGCCGCGTCCAGCAAGGACAACGGAGGGACGCTGCCTTCGATCAGCGGATCGACGAACAGGTTGGCCTGCTTTTCCTTCAGCACGCGCTTGCTCTGCTCGACCGGCTTGGGCGGTGCAGCGGCAGGAATCATCGGCGGCGGGCGCTTATCGCGCTCGCTCATGTGCTTGCTCAACGACTCCTCGCGCTCAAGCAACCGTTCCTTGACCTTGGCGCGCTCTCGGTGATCCGGGAGCGAGCCGGCGACGTCGTTTACCACGTCATCAGCTTCGCGCAGCTGCGCAACGACCTGCTTACGCTCGTTACGCGCGGACCACCAGCGGCTAAAGAAACTCTGAATCAGCTCTACCAGGTCGAGCGTAATCTTGCCGGTCAGGTCCATCACCTTGAACCATGAAAGGTCCGTAAAAACCGTCAACCCGAACAGGAAGAACGCCAGCAGCAGTAGCGTACTGCCCTGAACATTCAGCGCTGCCTCGGCGAGCTGTCCCAGGCTTTCGCCCAAAGCGCCGCCCGCCGAAGCAGGCAAACCATCCGCAAACTGAAAGTGGATATAGGCGAGCGCAGATCCGGAAAGAATCAGAAAGACGAGCCCGATCAGCCGCCAGGAAAACAGCCACCCGTTCCAGCTCCAGGGTTGGTGACGTGCGCGAAAGACCTGCCAGGTCTTGACGCCTAACAGCAACGGAAACAGGAAAGCAAAGTAGCCGAGCGCCATGAACAGCACATCGGCAAACCAGGCGCCAGCGCGGCCGGCAGCATTATGGACCTGCTGGACGTTGCTGGTATGGGTCCAACCAGGATCGGAGGGATCGTAGGTAAGCAGCGCCATCCAGAGGTAGGCACAAAGCGCGCCGAGCGCGATCAGTGCCCCTTCTTTGAGACGGTAATGCAACTGCTGTCGCCAGATGGAAGCTGGCGCGGTAGAGGAGGTATTCTTCAAAACGCTTTATTTCCTGCGCCCGCGGCGCGCTCTATGAACCGTAGTCAGCCTGAACCTGGACATTGTACGGGTTTGTCGATTCGAAGGCATGCCGGTTCCGTGCCGGCTTGGGCTTTTGTCCGTGCTTCGGTGTAGCATAAACGACAGGTTTTCAAAACGTGACTCGACTGGAGCACGCTTCTCTATTGGTAACAAAGGCTTATGAGGGCTTTTTATGAATGAAGTCAAGCATTCACGTCTGATTATTCTCGGCTCGGGCCCGGCCGGTTATACCGCGGCCGTATACGCAGCCCGGGCCAACCTGAAACCGGTAATGATCACCGGCATTCAGCCCGGCGGCCAGCTGACCACCACCACTGAAGTCGACAACTGGCCGGGAGACGTCGAAGGTTTGACTGGCCCAGCGTTGATGGAGCGGATGCAGAAACACGCAGAGCGCTTCGACACCGAAGTCGTTTTCGACCATATCCACACGGCTGAGCTGCTGCAGCGGCCCTTTATTCTCAAGGGCGATAGCGCAACCTACAGCTGCGATGCGTTGATCATCGCAACCGGAGCATCCGCCCAGTACCTCGGCTTGCCCTCGGAGGAAGCGTTCGCCGGACGTGGCGTGTCGGCATGCGCCACCTGTGACGGGTTCTTTTACCGCAACCAGGTTGTGGCTGTGATCGGCGGCGGCAATACCGCCGTGGAAGAAGCGCTGTACCTGTCGAATATCGCCAGGGAAGTTCACTTGATCCACCGCCGCGACAAGCTTCGCTCCGAGAAGATTTTGCAGGACAAGATCATGGAGAAGGCAGCCAACGGCAATATTCGCCTGCATTGGAACCACACACTGGAAGAAGTGCTTGGTGATGCCAGTGGCGTAACGGGAGTAAGATTGAAGAGCACCGAATCCGGCGAGGAGCAGAACCTCGAACTGGCAGGTGTCTTCATTGCTATCGGGCACAAGCCCAACACAGATCTTTTCCAGGGCCAACTCGAGATGAGAGACGGCTACCTCGTCATCAAGGGCGGCAACGAGGGAGATGCTACCAGCACCACCATCCCAGGCGTATTTGCTGCAGGCGATGTGGCCGATCACGTTTATCGCCAGGCCATCACTTCGGCCGGCGCCGGCTGCATGGCCGCGCTCGATGCCGAAAAGTTTCTGGACCTGTAACCCCTTCTCCGGGCGGATGCCGCCATCCGCCCCGTGACTATCGATATGCTGACCTGGCTGCAGCGCGACAACCTGTCGTTCCCCCCACTCGAAAAAGCTCTGCGCGAGCCCAACGGGCTTCTCGCTGCAGGAGGCGATCTATCGCCTGAGCGCTTGCTGACGGCTTACCGTCATGGCTGCTTCCCCTGGTATCAGGAAGGGCAGCCGCTGCTCTGGTGGTCACCCGACCCGCGCACCGTGCTCTATCCCGAAGAACTGCATGTCTCTCGCAGCCTGCGCAAGAAGTTACGGCAAGGAACATTCAGCATCACTTTCGACCAAGCGTTCCGAGACGTTATCGAAGGCTGTGCCGGACCGCGCAACCACACCGACGGCACATGGATCACCATACCGATGCAAGACGCTTATCTGGAGCTGCATCGGCTCGGTATCGCCCACTCAGTCGAAGTCTGGCAAGACGAACGGTTGGTCGGTGGCCTCTATGGCCTCGCCATGGGTCGACTATTCTTCGGTGAATCGATGTTCAGCCGTACGACCGATGCATCCAAGGCGGGATTCGTGACACTGGTGGAACGTCTCGGAGACTGGGGATTCAAACTGATTGACTGCCAGATGCACACGCAACACCTGGCCAGTTTTGGCGCGAGACCCGTACCCAGGCAAACCTTCGCCAATGCCCTCGCCAGCTATCTGGATGAACCCAGTACAGCCCGATGGGAGTCCTGGTCGACGAAGCCAAGCTGACCTACACTGACTTCAAGTTTTTCGAGAGCTGACCATGACTTCACTGGCTCGTCTCAAGTTCTACGCCACACAGCCTCACGCCTGCAGCTACCTGCCCGACGAACAGGCCACTACGCTCTTCCTCGACCCCAGCCAGCCGATGGACGCACAGGTGTACGCAGAGCTGTCCGAAATGGGTTTCCGCCGCAGCGGGGACCACCTTTACCGCCCGCATTGTCAACGTTGCACCGCTTGCATTCCTGCGCGGATACCGGCCGACGGGCTACAGCTCAATCGTCAGCAGAAACGCATCCTCAAGCGCAACGCCGACCTGACCGTGACCGACGTCCGCCCTTCGTTCAGCGAAGAGTACTACGCGCTCTACGCGAACTATATCGAACAGCGCCATGCAGACGGCGACATGTACCCGCCAAGCAGAGACCAGTTCTATACCTTCCTGGTCCGTGACCTGCCCTTTTCTCGCTTTTACGAGTTCCGCCTGGAAGGCCGCCTGCTCGCCCTGGCTGTGACCGACCTGCTGCCCAATGGGCTGTCCGCCGTTTACACCTTTTACGACCCCAGCGAGGAACGCCGTAGTCTTGGTCGCTTTGCGATTCTCTGGCAGGTGGGTGAAGCGGCCCGACTCGGACTGAAAGCAATCTACCTGGGCTACTGGATCAAAAACTGCCGCAAAATGAACTACAAAACCGAATATAGGCCGATTGAACTGTTGGTTAACCAGCGCTGGATAACTCTAACCTGAGCCCTTGGCTCTCGGGGCCCTTTCAGGCACAATACTTGCCGCTTTTACCCGGGCATTCTTCGTACCGGGTCTATCATTGGACACCGAGGGTTTTACTGAATGTCGAAAGAAGACAGCTTCGAAATGGAAGGTACTGTCGTCGACACCCTGCCTAACACCATGTTTCGTGTGGAGTTGGAAAATGGGCACGTCGTTACTGCGCACATCTCCGGAAAGATGCGCAAGAACTACATCCGGATTCTTACCGGTGACAAGGTTCGTGTGGAACTTACGCCTTACGACCTGAGCAAAGGCCGCATCACCTACCGCGCCCGTTAACAGGACGCGAGCATGAACGCCCGGCATAGTCCGGGCTTTTTGTTTGTGCTCATGCAACGAACTCGAGCAGCTCGATCGGCAGCATGCAAAGCGCTGGGCTGGGTGTCCCAGCTTTGCGCTTCGCCAGCTTGATCAGACAAAAACGCCCGGCTATGCCGGGCGCTTTAGCTCCATCACCTCAATGCGTTAAGCCAACTCGGCAGACGTCTCGAAGTCAAAGTAGGGCTCGCCATCCCGAATATCGATGTGCACCACGCCGCCGTGTTCGGCCAATTCACCGAACAGGATCTCTTCAGCCAGCGGCCGCTTGATCTTGTCCTGAATCAGCCGAGCCATTGGTCGCGCACCCATCTGCACGTCGTAGCCGCGCTCAGCCAACCAGCCACGTGCCGCATCGGACACTTCGAGCGTGACATGCTTGTCCTCGAGCTGCGTCTGTAGCTCGATGAGAAATTTGTCAACAATGCTCTTGATGACCTCATGGCCAAGACGGCCGAACTGGATGATCGTATCCAGGCGGTTGCGGAACTCAGGTGTGAAACTCTTCTTGATGACTTCCATCGCGTCTGACGCATGGTCCTGATGGGTGAAACCGATCGAAGCCCGCGCTGCGGTTTCTGCACCCGCGTTCGTCGTCATGATGATGATGACGTTACGGAAGTCGGCCTTGCGACCGTTGTTATCAGTCAGCGTCCCATGATCCATGACCTGCAACAGCAGGTTGAAGACCTCTGGATGCGCCTTCTCGATCTCGTCCAGAAGCAGGACGCAGTGTGGCTGCTTGGTTATCGCCTCGGTCAGCAAGCCACCCTGATCAAAGCCGACGTAGCCTGGCGGTGCACCAATGAGCCGAGACACAGTGTGACGCTCCATGTACTCGGACATGTCGAAGCGCACCAATTCGATACCCAACGCCCTTGCAAGCTGTCGAGCAGCTTCTGTTTTACCGACACCGGTAGGGCCCGCAAAGAGGAACGAGCCTACCGGCTTGTCAGGAGCCTTCAAACCAGCACGAGAAAGCTTGATAGCCGTAGATAGCGAATCGATTGCATCATCCTGACCGAAAACGGTCAGCTTCAGGTCACGCTCCAGATTACGCAGGAGTTCCTTATCCGATGTGCTCACATGCTTCGGCGGGATACGTGCGATCTTCGCGACAATGTCTTCAACCTGCTCAACATCTATTCGCGATACACGCTTGTCTTCAGGCTGTAGACGCTGGTAGGCACCCGCCTCGTCGATGACATCGATGGCCTTGTCCGGCATGTGCCGATCATTGATATACCGAGAGGCAAGCTCTGCCGCCGCACGAAGCGACTCGTCGCTGTATTCGATATGGTGATGCTGTTCGAAACGGCCCTTCAAGCCTCTCAGGATACCAATGGTGTCTTCAACGGACGGCTCTGAAACGTCGACCTTCTGGAAGCGGCGGGCAAGCGCCCGATCCTTCTCGAAGATGCCACGGAACTCCTGGAAGGTAGTGGACCCAATACAACGGATCTCCCCAGATGACAGTAGCGGCTTGAGCAAATTCGATGCATCCATCACGCCGCCCGAGGCGGCACCAGCACCGATAATGGTGTGAATTTCGTCTATGAACAGGACAGCCTGCGGACGCTTGCGAAGCTCGTTCAGCAGCGCCTTGAAGCGCTTCTCGAAATCCCCGCGATATTTTGTACCAGCGAGCAAAGCCCCCAGATCAAGCGAATAAACGACGCTGTCGGCGAGCAGCTCGGGCACCTGGTTATCTACGATACGCTTGGCCAGGCCCTCGGCAATCGCCGTCTTGCCCACTCCGGCCTCACCAACGAGCAACGGATTGTTCTTGCGACGGCGAGCCAAGATCTGCGCGACCCGCTCGACCTCATGTTCACGCCCGACCAATGGGTCGATACGGCCTTGACGCGCCAGATCATTCAAATTGCTTGCATAGGCATCGAGTGGATTTCCGGCTGCGGACGAATCGCCACCCTCCTCATCTTGCATTTCCCCGTCGCTTTCAGGATTGCCGTTGTTGCCGGGCACCTTGGAAATGCCATGAGCAATATAATTGACGACGTCGATGCGGGCGACATTCTGCTGCTTGAGCAAGAACACCGCCTGGCTTTCCTGCTCACTGAAAATCGCAACCAACACATTGGCGCCAGTCACCTCGCGCTTGCCCGAGCTTTGAACGTGGAACACCGCCCGCTGCAATACCCGCTGGAAGCCCAGGGTCGGCTGGGTTTCGCGATCCTCATCGTGCGGCGGAATCAGAGGCGTAGTGGAGTCGATGAACTCCTGCAAGTCATGACGCAGTTTATCGAGGCTGGCTCCGCAGGCGCGCAACACCGTTGCGGCCGCTTCATTGTCCAGCAGGGCTAGCAGAAGGTGCTCAACCGTCATGAACTCATGACGCTTGGTACGTGCCTCCTTGAAAGCCAGATTCAGAGTGACTTCGAGCTCACGGTTCAACATAGCTTTCACCTCTTACCCAGCAGTTGGGTTTAACCGTCCTTCTCGATCTCACAAAGCAACGGATGCTGGCATTCCCTTGCGTATTGATTGACCTGCATTGCTTTGGTTTCAGCGACGTCGCGAGTGTAGACGCCACAAACGGCCCGCCCTTCGGTATGAACCGCCAGCATGATCCTGGTGGCTAGCTCCCGATTGTGATTGAAAATTCCTTCCAGCACCTCCACGACGAAATCCATCGGCGTGTAGTCATCATTAAACATGACAACTTTGAACATCGGTGGTGCCTTCAGCTGCGGCTTGGCTTCTTCGACCGCCAGGCCAGAGGAGTCGTCGTCCGATGGCTTCGGACGATCTTGATTGAATATTAGTCGAATCTCTGGAAATGCGCGCATGCTTATAACGGTTCTAGATCGGGGCGCCGAGGCCGGGTAAATAGAAGGGCTTCACAGCCACCTGACGAGTCGCCTTGACTATCGGCAAAACGATGATACAAACAGTATGTGCCACAACGGCAACGGGCTGCGCATGTGGGCCATGTGCTGCATCAGCGCGGAATGAAATGGATGTTACTCCAGTGATGGACTCCTTTGCAGAGGGATAACAGCATGCTAAGCGGTAAGGTCAAGTGGTTCAACAACGCTAAAGGCTATGGATTTATCGTAGCAGACGGCGGCGATGAGGACCTGTTCGCCCACTACTCCGCCATTCAAATGGAAGGGTACAGAACTCTGAAAGCTGGGCAAGCGGTCATGTTCGACATACTGCAAGGTCCCAAGGGCCTGCACGCAACCAACATTCGGTCGCTGCAGACCACTGCGGAGGCGGTTGCACCTGTCTCACAGGACTCGACCGTAGACGCCTGATGCCAGGCCACAAAAAGGCCGATCGACGGTCGGCCTTTTTGTGTTGCTCCCTCAAAACTACATGTGGGAGATCATGGCATTGCCGAATTCCGAGCAGGACAGTAGCTTGGCGCCGTCCATCAGACGCTCGAAATCGTATGTCACCGTCTTGGCGGCGATAGCGCTTTCGGTCGACTTGATGATCAGGTCGGCTGCTTCCCCCCAACCCATGTGACGCAACATCATTTCCGCCGAAAGGATCAACGACCCCGGGTTGACCTTGTCCTGCCCCGCATATTTCGGCGCCGTGCCGTGCGTGGCCTCGAACATGGCAACTGTGTCCGAGAGATTCGCCCCCGGTGCAATACCGATGCCACCCACTTCGGCCGCCAGAGCATCTGACAGGTAGTCGCCGTTCAGATTAAGTGTGGCGATCACATCGTATTCGGCGGGGCGCAGCAGAATCTGCTGAAGCATTGCGTCAGCAATGGCATCCTTGACGACAATGTTCTTGCCTGTATTAGGGTTCTTGAATTGCATCCATGGGCCACCATCCAGCAACTCTGCACCGAACTCGTCGCGCGCCACCTCGTAGCCCCATTCTTTGAATGCGCCCTCGGTGAACTTCATGATGTTGCCCTTGTGAACAATGGTCACTGAGCTGCGATCATTGTCGACTGCGTATTGCAGCGCCTTGCGCACCAGACGCTTGGTCCCTTCCAGCGATACGGGCTTGATGCCGATACCGCAGTTCTCGGTGAAGCGAATCTTCTTGACGCCCATTTCTTCGGTAAGAAACTTGATGACCTTTTCGCACTCAGGTGAGCCGGCCTTCCACTCTACCCCTGCGTAGATGTCTTCAGAGTTCTCACGGAAGATCACCATATCGACGTCTGCGGGCTTCTTCACCGGGCTGGGTACGCCTGTGAACCAGCGTACGGGGCGTTGACAGACATACAGATCCAGCTCTTGGCGTAGCGCAACGTTCAGCGAGCGAATGCCGCCGCCGACCGGGGTGGTCAGAGGACCCTTGATAGACACCACAAAATCGCGCACGACCTCCAGCGTCTCCTGGGGCAGCCAGGTATCCTGGTCATACACCTGCGTGGCCTTCTCGCCTGCATAGATTTCCATCCAAGCGATCTTGCGCTCACCGCCATAAGCCTTCTCTACGGCCGCATCGACTACTTTGATCATCACTGGGCTGATGTCCACGCCAATACCGTCACCTTCTATATAAGGAATGATCGGATTGTTGGGTACGTTCAGGGTGTTATCGGTATTGACGGTGATTTTGTCACCGCTGGCAGGCACCTGGATCTTTTGGTATCCCATGCTGGACTCCGTTTTTGTGGTTAAACATGAAACAGTGGTCATCATCAGAGAATAACCCAGTTGAATCGGCCTAAACCATATGTTCGTTCGTCGTATGGTCAAGGCATTCTTTGACAACCGACGGCAGTGATATACTGCTTAGGTGGCTAACGAGTCATGAGAGGCAGCCAGTCTCCACGAGATCCTCGCCTCTGAACCGTCAGGCTGCCAACCGCAGCCGGTCGGTCAAACCTCAACACTCCAGTGGTGCTGCATCCAACATCATCGCGGCGAACCTCGAAACTGGCATGGCTAACGCAGCCAGGGCGCCTACCTGCGCAAATCGAAGTTCTGTGCACGCTCAGCAAGAGAGAGTCAACTCTACATGTCTACCCGCTCGAAGATTATCTATACCTTCACCGACGAAGCCCCGGCGTTGGCCACCTATTCGCTCCTGCCCATTGTAGAAGCCTTTGCCGCCTCCGCTGATATAGCCGTCGAAACACGTGACATCTCTCTCGCAGGGCGCATCCTTGCAAGCTTTGCCGATCGGCTGGGTGCCGACAAAGCGGTTGATGATGACCTGGCCAAGCTTGCAGAGCTGACCAATCAGCCGGACGCCAACATCATCAAGCTTCCCAACATCAGCGCCTCCGTGCCTCAGCTCAAGGCGGCCATCGCTGAACTGCAAGCATTGGGTTACAACATTCCCGATTTTCCAGAAGACCCGCAGACGGAAGCCGACAAGGACGTGCGTGCGCGTTACGGCAAGGTGCTCGGTAGCGCCGTCAATCCGGTCCTGCGCGAAGGCAACTCGGACCGACGCGCCCCCGCAGCGGTGAAAGCCTTTGCTCGCAAGCATCCGCACTCGATGGGCAAGTGGAGCAAGGCGTCGCAGTCGCATGCGGACTACATGCGCGGCGGCGATTTCTTCTCCAGCGAACAGTCCATCACCATGGAAGCAGCCGGTGATGTGCGTATCGAGTTTGTCGGCAAGGATGGCAAGGTTGAGGTCAAGAAGCAGCTCGCCTTGCAGAAAGGCGAAGTGCTCGACGGCATGTTCATGAGCTGCAACAAGCTGCGTGAATTTTTCGAGCAAACGCTGCAGGACTGCAAGGAAACCGGCGTTATGTGGTCCCTGCATGTCAAGGCGACGATGATGAAAATCTCGCACCCGATCGTCTTCGGCCACGCCGTTAGCGTTTATTACAAGGACGCCTTCGACAAGCACGGGGAGCTGTTCAAAGAACTGGGCGTCAATCCGAACAATGGCATCAGCAGCGTCTACGACAAGATCAAGTCGCTGCCCGACTCCCAGCAGGAAGAGATTCTTCATGACATCCACGCCTGCTATGCCGAGCGCCCTGAAATGGCCATGGTGGATTCTGTCAAGGGCATTACCAACCTGCATATCCCGAGCGATGTGATCGTTGATGCGTCCATGCCCGCCATGATCCGCAACTCGGGTCAGATGTGGGGCAAGGACGGCAAGCAGAAAGACACCAAGGCGGTGATGCCAGAGAGCACCTATGCCCGCATCTATCAGGAGATGATCAACTTCTGCAAGACCAACGGCGCCTTCGATCCGGTAACCATGGGCAGCGTACCGAACGTCGGCCTGATGGCGCAGAAGGCCGAAGAGTACGGCTCCCATGACAAGACCTTCGAAATGCAAGCTGACGGCACCATGCGTGTCGTGCTGGCTGACGGCACCGTGCTGATGCAGCACGAAGTGGAGAAAGGTGACATCTGGCGCGCTTGCCAGACCAAGGACGCGCCGATTCGCGACTGGGTCAAGCTGGCTGTCACCCGCGCGCGTCAATCGGACACCCCGGCCATCTTCTGGCTTGACCCAGAGCGTGCGCACGATCGTGAACTGCAGAAGAAGGTTGAAGCCTACTTGCAGGAGCATGACCTGAGCGGCCTGGATATTCGCATCATGGGCTACAACGAAGCCATCCGCGTGAGCATGGAGCGCTTGATTCGTGGCCAGGACACCATTTCTGTGACCGGCAACGTGTTGCGCGACTACCTGACCGACCTGTTCCCGATCATGGAACTCGGCACCTCGGCAAAGATGCTGTCGATCGTTCCCCTGATGGCAGGCGGTGGCATGTACGAGACCGGCGCCGGGGGATCCGCACCCAAGCATGTCCAGCAGTTGATCGAAGAAAACCACCTGCGCTGGGACTCGCTGGGTGAGTTCCTGGCGCTGGCCGTGTCGCTGGAAGAGACAGGCATCAAGACCGGCAACGTCAAAGCCAAACTGCTGGGCAAAACGCTGGATGCTGCCACCGGCAAGCTGCTCGACAACAACAAGACCCCCTCTCGTCGTACCGGCGAGCTGGACAACCGCGGCAGCCACTTCTATCTGGCGCTGTACTGGGCGCAGGAACTTGCAGCACAAACCGAAGATACTCAACTGCAGGCCCACTTCGCGCCCCTGGCGAAGCAGCTGCAGGACAACGAGCAAGCCATCCTCGCTGAACTGGCCGAGGTTCAGGGCAAGCCCGTGGAGATCGGCGGCTATTACCGCTCCAATCCTGAGCTGACCCGCAAAGCGATGCGTCCTAGCGCAACGTTCAACGCCGCGCTCGCCGCCCTGGCTTGATCTTCGCTGGCGGTACTGCTGCGTGAGAAAAAGAAAACCCCGGCGCCAGGCCGGGGTTTCTTTTTACAGTGCACGCGAAACGCTACCATGGAAGTCCATAGACGCGCTGAGGCCGAACATGAGCTGGCATCCACACATAACCGTGGCGACGATAGTCGAGGTCGATGGCCGCTTCCTTATGGTCGAAGAATCAAAAGGCGGCCGTTTGGTATTGAATCAACCGGCGGGGCACCTTGAACCCCACGAGACATTACGCCAAGCCGCGGTACGCGAAACCCTAGAGGAAACCGGCTGGGAGGTTGCGCTCGAGGGTGTGGTGGGTATCTACCTATACACTGCACCCAGCAACGGCGTGACCTATCAGCGCGTCTGCTTCGCGGCCACCCCGGTTCGCCATGAGCCGCACCGCGAACTCGACAGTGGCATTGTCGCAGCACTCTGGATGACTCGAGACGAACTGGCCGACCAACCGGAACGTTGGCGCAGCGAGCTGATCCTGCGCTGCATTGACGACTACCTGGCTGGCCCGCCCCACGATCTCGCCGTGATACGAGACTGAGCGACGCTAACCGCTGGCTTGGCCGGCCTGTTAGAATTGCACGCTTTGAAAGTTAACCCTGAGTCGTTATGCCTGATTCACCGTTCGTTGCCCCTGAAAAGCTGCGCGTCATTGTCGGCATGTCCGGCGGTGTCGACTCGTCAGTTTCCGCTCTGCTGCTCCTCGAACAGGGGTACCAGGTCGAAGGCCTGTTCATGAAGAACTGGGAAGAAGATGATGGAACCGAGTATTGCACTGCCCGGGAGGATCTGGCCGACGCCCAGGCCGTCTGCGACAGGATCGGCATCAAACTGCACACGGCAAACTTCGCCGCTGAGTACTGGGACAACGTGTTCGAGCACTTTCTGGCTGAGTACAAGGCAGGCAGGACGCCGAATCCCGACATCCTTTGCAACCGCGAGATCAAATTCAAGGCGTTCCTTGACTATGCCCTGGCGCTCGGCGCCGACCTGATCGCGACCGGACACTACGTACGGCGGCGAGACATCGATGGGCGCAGCGAGTTGCTCAAGGGGCTGGACTCGAACAAGGACCAAAGCTATTTCCTTCACGCTGTTGGCGGCGAGCAGCTGAGCAAGGCCTTATTTCCGGTGGGGCAGCTGGAAAAGCCAGCGGTCCGGGCAGTTGCCGAAAAACACGGTTTGGCGACGGCAAAAAAGAAAGACTCGACCGGCATCTGCTTCATCGGCGAGCGCCGTTTCAGCGATTTTCTCAAGCAATATCTGCCTGCTCAACCGGGCAACATCGAAACGATAGACGGCGAAACCATAGGTCGCCATCACGGCCTCATGTATCACACCATCGGCCAGCGACAGGGTCTGGGTATCGGCGGCCTCAAGGACGCGAGCGACGAGCCCTGGTACGTGTTAAGCAAGGATCTCGAGCGCAACGTGCTAGTGGTAGGTCAAGGCAACGATCATCCCTGGCTGTTTTCTCGCGCCCTGCTCGCCTCAGAAATCTACTGGGTCAATCCGATCGAACTGACCGTCCCCCTGCGGCTCACGGCGAAGGTTCGCTATCGGCAGAGCGACCAGACCTGCACGCTGGAACAGACCGCCAACGGCTATCGAGCGGTGTTCGACGAACCTCAACGCGCCGTAACACCTGGCCAATCCGTGGTGTTCTACGATGGCGAGGTTTGCCTCGGTGGTGGCGTGATCGAGACCGCAGAGCCCTGGTTCGCCGGAGCCCGCCCATGACGCCACGACAGGAACAACTGATAGCTCTTGGGGCTGTATTCGAAGCTGCAGCACTGGTCGATCGAATAGCCCGAACCGGTCAAGTGCCGAACGCAGCCTTGGCGAACCTGTTGGGCAGCCTGTTGGTGCGAGAGGACAAACCGGCTTTGGAGATCTATGGCTGGGATGACTTGAACCTCCGCGAAGGCTATCGCGCCCTTGTCGGCGCACTGGAGCGAGACACCAGCAGCCTGCAACGCGAGCCGCTGCGCTATGCGCTGGCGATGATCGGCCTGGAACGACAGCTGGATAAACGCCGTGACCTGTTGCAGGTGATCGGAAGCCGCCTGGACCAGATACAGCAGCAAGTCGATCACTTTGGGCTGACCCACGAGAACGTAATCGCTTCTTTTGGCGGTTTGTACCAGGACACACTGAGCACCTTTCGCCAGCGCATTCAGGTCCAAGGCGACATGCGCCATCTTCAGCAGAGCGACAACGCAGCAAAAATACGCGCACTGCTGCTGGCAGGGATTCGTTCAGCGCGGCTCTGGCGCCAGCTCGGCGGACATCGCTGGCAGATGGTATTCAGCCGACGCAAGTTGCTCGACGCGCTTTATCCCATGCTGAAATCTGAATAACCGCAACGCGGAGCGCAACGTACTTACTGGCCACAGCGGCAATTAGCCGTCCGCTTCGTGTATAATGTGCGCCCTCTTTTCGTCGCTCGACTGTCCGAGAATGCCCTCCATGCAGCTTTCCTCGCTCACCGCGGTTTCCCCTGTCGATGGCCGCTACGCCGGCAAAACCAGCGCCCTGCGCCCCATTTTCAGCGAATTCGGCCTGATTCGCTGCCGCGTTCAGGTTGAGGTCCGCTGGCTGCAGCGTCTGGCCGCGCATGCCGGAATTCCAGAGGTGGCGCCTTTCTCGGAAGAGGCTAACGCACTACTCAATCAGCTTGCCGAAGACTTCCAGCTGGAACATGCCGAGCGGGTCAAGGAATTCGAGCGAACCACCAACCACGACGTAAAAGCAGTGGAATACCTCCTGAAGGAGCAGGCCAAGCAGCTACCAGAACTGGCCAAGGTCAACGAGTTCATTCACTTCGCCTGCACCAGCGAGGACATCAACAACCTGTCCCATGCTCTGATGCTGCGCGAAGGTCGCGATGACGTACTGCTGCCGCTGATGCGCCAGCTCGCCGAGGCGATCCGCGCCTTGGCTGTCGTGCATGCAGACCTACCAATGCTCTCCCGTACCCATGGTCAGCCCGCTTCGCCCACCACCTTGGGCAAGGAACTGGCTAACGTGGTCTATCGCCTGGAGCGTCAGATTGCGCAGGTTGCGGCGGTACCGCTGCTCGGCAAGATCAATGGCGCCGTCGGCAACTACAACGCTCACCTGTCGGCTTATCCCGACGTTGACTGGGAAGCCAACGCGCGAGAATTCATCGAAGGCGACCTTGGCCTGTCCTGGAACCCTTACACCACACAGATCGAGCCTCACGATTACATCGCCGAGCTGTTCGATGCGGTGGCTCGATTCAACACGATTCTTATCGATTTCGATCGCGACATCTGGGGCTACATTTCCCTGGGCTATTTCAAGCAGCGCACCGTTGCCGGCGAAATTGGCTCCTCGACCATGCCGCACAAGGTCAACCCGATCGATTTCGAAAACTCGGAAGGCAATCTCGGTATTGCCAACGCACTGCTGAGTCACTTGGCGAGCAAGCTGCCCATTTCCCGCTGGCAGCGTGACCTGACCGACTCCACCGTACTGCGCAATCTGGGAGTTGGCTTTGCTCATAGCATCATTGCGTACGAGGCCAGCCTCAAAGGCATCGGTAAACTGGAGCTCAACGAAACGCGAATTGCCGAGGATCTCGACGCCTGCTGGGAAGTACTGGCCGAGCCGATCCAGACCGTCATGCGTCGGTATGCCATTGAGAATCCCTACGAGAAACTCAAGGAGTTGACCCGAGGCAAAGGCATCAGCCCCGAGGCGCTGCAGACTTTCATCGAAGGCCTGGATATGCCGGCCGAAGCCAAGCAGGCGCTGCGCAAACTGACCCCGGCCGCCTACATAGGCAACGCAGCCGATCAGGCCAAGCGGATCTGAGCGAACCCATTATTTGCACGCCCGGCTGTGCCGGGCGTTTTTATTTGCAGCTCTTGAACAGAGCAAGGTACCTGGCATGACTTCCGACACCCCTTTGCAAATCCTTGGCGGGATCAGCGCGCGCGAGTTTCTTCGTGACTATTGGCAGAAAAAGCCTCTACTGATCCGCCAGGCAATTCCCGGGTTCGAGAGCCCGATTTCTCCAGACGAGTTGGCCGGTTTGTCCCTGGAGGAAGAAGTCGAGTCACGTCTGGTCATCGAGCATGGCGAAACGCCGTGGGAGCTGCACCGCGGCCCCTTCAGCGAAGGTACCTACCAGAACCTGCCGGAGCGGGACTGGACGTTGCTGGTCCAGGCCGTCGATCAATTGGTGCCCGAAGTTGCCGAGCTTATCGAGCACTTTCGCTTCCTGCCCAACTGGCGGATCGATGACGTCATGGTCAGCTTTGCAGCGCCGGGGGGCGGTGTGGGTCCGCACTTCGACAATTACGATGTATTCCTCCTCCAAGCGCATGGCCAGCGGCGCTGGCGCTTAGGGCAGATGTGCGACAGCGAGAGCAACATGCTCAAGCATGCCGACCTGCGCATACTCGCGGATTTTCAAGGCACCGACGAATGGGTGCTCGAGCCAGGCGACATGCTTTACCTGCCGCCGAGACTGGCTCATTTCGGTACCGCCGAAGACGCCTGTATGACCTACTCGCTAGGCTTCAGAGCTCCCAGCGCAGCGGAGGTCCTCACCCATTTCACTGACTTCCTGGCGCAGTTCCTGCCTGATGAGGAACGCTACAGCGATGCCGACATGCTTCCGATCGAAGACCCGCACCAGATCCAAAGCGATGCGCTGGATCGCCTGCGCGCGATGCTCGCCGAGCATATGGGCGACGAGCGATTGCTGCTGACCTGGTTCGGCCAGTTCATGACCGAACCGCGCTATCCGGAGCGAGTCCAGGGTCCGGAAATCGACGAGCAGGCAATGCTCGCAGCGCTGGATGAGGGCGCCATACTCATGCGAAACCTGAGCGCGCGCCTGGCCTGGAGTGAAGTGGACATCGGCTTGTTGCTGTTCGCCAGCGGTCAAAGCCGGCTGCTTCCAGGCCATCTGAAGGAGCTGTTGAAGATGATCTGTTCAGCCGATGCGCTCCATGCCGAAAATCTCGCTGGCTGGCTGAGCGACGAGGATGGGCGTAATCTCGTGCTGCAACTGGTCAAACAGGGAAGTCTGGAGTTTGCTGATGAGTGACATAGAGGTTCGCATCGCCGACTGGCAGCAGGATAACGCCGACCTACGCCGGATTAGGGAAACTGTGTTCATTGCTGAACAGTCAGTGCCCCCGGAACTGGAGTGGGACGCAGACGATGTCGAGGCCGTGCATTTCCTCGCCTTGGAAAGCGGCTATCCGATCGGTACCGCGCGACTGCTCGATGACGGGCACATCGGTCGCGTTTCGGTCTTACGCGACTGGCGCGGAATGAACGTCGGCGGTGCGCTGATGAAAGCAGTCATTGAAGAAGCCGAGCGGCGCGGCCTCAACGAACAGCGACTCACCGCCCAGGTGCATGCCACCTCGTTCTATGAGCGCCTCGGCTTCGAAGTAGTCAGCGAAGAGTTCCTCGAGGCCGGCCTGCCACACGTCGATATGCTACGAAAGAGCCACTAGCCATATGATGCATGACGACCCGGATCACTCTGTCAGCGAAGACGCCCCGTCGATGATCGAGTTCCAATCACCGGGTCGCTTCCAGATTGGTAACCCAGCGGCACGGCCTGTTCCCCCACAAGAATGGCAGGCAGCGCCGTTTGCGCTAGGCGTCAGCACTACAGTTCAGGCTTTCAGTGACATGGGCGAAGCTCGTGAGCATGCGCTTGCGCTGATCGAGCAAGTCAGGCGCAGCCTGAGCATCTATACGCCGGACCTGGAACCTTGGCTGTACAACCACAGCAGCATTCAAAAGGCTTGCTCGCAGTTTTTACGGGCCCATCCTCGCAATCGTTTGCGTATCTTGGTGGGCGACTCGTCTCGCGCAGTCAAAGAAGGTCACCGCCTGGTCACTCTGGGCCGCAGATTGACCAGCAACTTGCACATTCGCCGCACTCATCAGGATTATCAACTACAAACTTCCGCGTTCCTGGTGGTCGATGGGTGCGGCATGCTGATTCGCCCGAATGCGGATCAATTCTCTGGTCATGCGCTATACCGAGACCCTGGTCGCGCTCGCCAACAGCTAAGGCTATTCGACGCCGCCTGGGACCGTGGCCTTCCTGATCCCGATATGCGGAGCTTTTTGCTATGACTCGTCGTTTTTTCGCTGCTTGCCTGTTCATCGTCAGCTCGGCGCTCAATGCTGCGACAGAAGTAATCGCGCTGGACTTCCGAATGGCGGAGGACGTGCTACCAATCGCCCAAGCAGTGGTAGGTGATCAGGGCAAGGTCAACGCATATGGCAACCAGCTGATCGTGAACGCGCCGTCCGCTGTGATTACTGAGCTGCGCACTGTGCTGTCCAAGCTAGATACCGAACCTCGCAGGCTGCTTATTAGTGTCGATACCCAAAACTCGGCCGCAGGCGGTGAAAGGGGCTATCGGGTCGACGGCACAACCCGCATCGGTGACGTTGAAGTGCAG
This sequence comes from Stutzerimonas stutzeri, assembly GCF_024448935.1. Taxonomy (GTDB): domain Bacteria; phylum Pseudomonadota; class Gammaproteobacteria; order Pseudomonadales; family Pseudomonadaceae; genus Stutzerimonas; species Stutzerimonas stutzeri_AO. The sequence goes on along the minus strand of NZ_JAMOIE010000023.1, from coordinate 5,075 downwards.
AGCGGCCACGGCGAGAAGAGAGGCAGAGATCAGGCGCGCATCATTCGTCGCAGCACCAATAGCCAAGGCGGAGGCGTTCAACAGGTCCAAGCCACCGAGGGCTATCCTGCTTTGATTCAGATAGGCCAAAGCGTACCAATCACCACCACGGGGCCCGATGGCTACGGACAGATCTATCAACAGACTCAGTATCGGGATGTCACGCGCGGTTTCTACGCCACCGCTACGGTTCAGGGCGACCAGGTGCAGGTTACGATTAGCAGCCATAACGACCGTATGAGCACATCGCAGCCAGGCGCAATCAACGTCCAGCAAACCGATACTCGGGTCAGCGGACGGCTTGGCGAATGGATTGAGCTCGGCGGCCTCGACGAATCTGCAAGCTCCAGCGAGAACGGAATGCTACGCAGATATTCCACAGCCGGCCGTCAAGACCTTTCGCTACGACTGAAAATAGACACGCTGAATTAAGAAAGTTCAGCAGACAAATAACGCTCGGCTGAGAAATGTAGTGCCTGACAAAGTTCACTACAAAAACATTTGACGAACCATTTTAGCCGGAGCATGATGGCCCCGCTCCCGCTAACCAGAGACTCTGAAAGGGTCTCCGGATCGCGCTCAGCCAACCAGCAGAGGCGTTCCGTGACTGTACTGCCCACAAGGCGGACTGACGAGGTTGCGACTGGAACGAGTCGTCCTGAGGGACGGGGAAGCGATTAACGCATCAGCTCGAGACATCAGTTCGCTGATCCACTCAACGGCCCCGCGTCGCTGTGTGTTGGAATGCCACGATCATTCCACAGCCAACCGAATCCTCTTGCGGTCGTAACTGCATACCCTCCTCCTCTTGGTTCAATCCTCGTCTCGGTCGATATTTCGACGCTCTGCCACGTCTTGCCCGCTTCATCAGCGCAAGCACGTAGGTTTCAGTGGGAAAAGTCGGTGCTCAACCAAACACGAATTTCTTTGAAGGATTGACCATGTCCGCTTATCAAAACGACATCAAGGCCGTTGCCGCTCTGAAAGAAGCAGCTGGAAGCAGCTGGAGCGCGATTAACCCCGAATCCGTAGCACGTATGCGTGCACAGAACCGTTTCAAGACCGGTCTGGAAATCGCGCAGTACACCGCTGACATCATGCGCAAGGACATGGCTGAGTACGACGCCGATACGTCCGCCTACACCCAGTCGCTAGGCTGCTGGCATGGCTTCATCGGTCAGCAGAAGCTGATCTCCATCAAGAAGCACCTGAAGACCACCAATAAGCGCTACCTCTACCTGTCGGGCTGGATGGTTGCCGCGCTGCGCTCCGAGTTCGGCCCACTGCCGGACCAGTCGATGCACGAGAAGACTGCCGTCTCCGACCTGATCGAAGAGCTGTATACCTTCCTGCGCCAGGCCGACAGCCGCGAGCTGGACCTGCTGTTCACCGCTTTGGATGCCGCTCGCGAAACCGGCGACACTGCCAAGGCCGCCGAGATCCAGTCGCAGATCGACAACTACGAAACCCACATCGTCCCGATCATTGCCGACATTGACGCCGGTTTCGGTAACCCGGAAGCCACCTATCTGCTGGCCAAGCGCATGATCGAAGCCGGCGCTTGCTGCATCCAGATCGAGAACCAGGTTTCCGATGAGAAGCAGTGCGGCCACCAGGACGGCAAGGTAACCGTTCCTCATGCCGACTTCCTGGCCAAGATTGCCGCCGTCCGCTATGCATTCCTCGAGCTGGGCATCGACAACGGCGTCATCGTTGCGCGTACCGACTCCCTGGGCGCCGGCCTGACCAAGCAGATCGCAGTGACCAAAGAGCCGGGCGACCTGGGTGACCTGTACAACTCCTTCCTTGACTGCGAAGAGATCACCGAAGCCGAACTCGGCAACGGCGACGTTTTGATCAAGCGTGAAGGCAAGCTGCTGCGTCCTAAGCGCCTGCCGAGCAACCTGTTCCAGTTCCGCAAAGGCACCGGCGAAGCACGCTGCGTACTCGACTGCATCACTTCGCTGCAGAACGGCGCGGACCTGTTGTGGATCGAGACTGAGAAGCCTCATGTTGGTCAGATCGCAGCCATGGTTGACGAGATCCGTAAAGAGATCCCGAACGCCAAGCTGGTCTACAACAACAGCCCGTCCTTCAACTGGACCCTCAACTTCCGCCAGCAGGTGTTCGATGCATTCGCTGCCGAAGGCAAGGATGTTTCCGCCTACGATCGCGCCAAGCTGATGAGTGTCGAGTACGACGAAACCGAACTGGCGCAAGTTGCCGACGAGAAGATCCGTACCTTCCAGAAGGATGGGTCCGCCCATGCTGGTATCTTCCACCACCTGATTACCCTGCCGACTTACCACACTGCCGCATTGTCGACCGACAACCTGGCAAAAGGGTACTTCGCTGATCAGGGCATGCTGGCCTACGTCAAAGGTGTACAGCGTGAAGAGCTGCGCCAGGGTATCGCCTGCGTCAAGCACCAGAACATGGCTGGCTCGGACATCGGCGACAACCACAAGGAGTACTTCGCTGGCGAAGCGGCTCTCAAGGCAAGCGGTAAAGACAACACCATGAACCAGTTCCACTAAGGACTGAATATGGCCCAGGCGCCGCCTGGGTCAACGGTGCAACAGATGTCTTGGCATCTGCATAAAAGCTGCCCCCTGTACGGAGCAGCTTTTTTGTGTGTGTCCGACGCGCAAACGAGACCTGGTTAATGCCCATCCAGAAACTAACAACCATCTGATTTTCAAGTGATAATTTAGGGGAAGGGTAAAAGAATCCTCTTGGCTTTGGTATGTTTTAGGTGCGAACAAAAAATATCAAACAGCCAAGAGGATCAGCATGCGAGAGACCCGCAATGCTCAGGCCGATATATTCGAACACTACTCTAATCACGAGTATGGCGTCAGGCTCCGGAAGCTGTCGGGGGTCCTGGACAGGCAACCCGGGATTCTTGAGCTGGTGGCCGCAGATCTGATCACACTTCGGTATCGGCCGTGGGGCGAACGGGGCTCAGTGCAGAGAGTGTTTTGCGCTATCTGGGGTTAACGCCTCCAAGCCACCAGCGAGCCCACCCCAGCCAAGCCAGTTGCGCTTGCGCGCAACGCGCCATGCCTGGCGCACAACAAAAAAACCGCAAGCTTTCGCTCGCGGTTTCTTCATTACTGGAGGCCGATGTCGGAATCGAACCGGCGTACACGGATTTGCAATCCGCTGCATAACCACTCTGCCAACCGGCCTCAAACGACGACGCTACATACAGCTGCGTTATCGTCAACAAACTGGAGCGGGAAACGAGACTAGAGCCTAGCCTTCAACCTTTTGATTTAAAAGGGGTTTCCGCTTCCGCTGTTTGATTAGCGGATACAAGTATGGACTTATCTGGACAGGCAGGCAACCCCCACGCCAATTTTATTCCAAGATAGTTCACAGACAGCTACTGGCTTCCTGCAGCCTGGCACCTTCGCCCGGGCATGATGGGCTACAGGCACAGGTCCGATCCTTTATCCCTCTTCAACCCCATCGCCACTACTCCATTTGGGACGTAGTGCTCAATCCTGACAATGCTACTCCCATCGACGGAGACCCCGTGCGAATTGTCTACGCCTGTTCCTGTCTGGTTCACTATCTGACTTTTAAGAACAAAAACTGACCAATGTCCGATTGTTGCGCTCTGTACCTTTGGACAAACTCACAACACGGTAAGGCAGCTACGGTATGAGAATACGTCACCTGCGCTACTTCCTGGTTGTGGCCGAAGAACTGAGCTTTTCGCGGGCTGCAACCAGAGTCCATATTGAGCCTTCCCCCCTCTCGCGGGCGATCAAAGAACTGGAATCAGAGCTAGGAACCCGCCTGTTCCATCGCATCCAAGGGCGTATTCGCCTGACCTGGGCTGGAGAGGTATTTCAGGAGGAAGCACGCCATGTGCTTATGCGCATGGATGGAGCACGAGCACGAGTACATGCTGCAGCAAGAGGATTTCGTGGTCGGTTGCGTATCGGCTTAGCCGATAACCTTGCACAGCCAAGACTGACGAGGTTATTGGCGTGTTGTCGTGAGGAGGAGCCCCTCACAGAGATAAAGATCGTAGAGATGACTGTCAGCGAAATGGTCAAAGCCCTAGGCCACGACCAGATTGATGCTGGTTTCACTGTGCATACTGAGCCCGGTAGTAGGCTCATCAAGGAAGTGGTCTGGACAGATCGTCCTGCTATCGCGATCCCTCGGAACCACCCACTTCTTTCTCTCGATAAAATACCGCTTCGCGAGGTTGCCCGACATCCGTTGATTCTCTGCCATCCTGAACGGTGCTCGGGCGGGCACGATGTCATTCGCAATTGGTTCTGCGCCCCCACATTGCCATCACTTAACGTCGCCGAATACGTTTCAGGTCACGAACCCATGATGATGCTTGTGGCCGCAGGCTACGGTATTGGCGTAGGGCTGTCGTCGCAGGTCACCCTGTACAAGCACTCCGACGTCATCATACGCCCTGTCACCGACGACGTACCCAGCACAGCGACCGTCATTGCCATGCTGGACAAGCCTCCATCGGATGAGCTGGCTAGGTTCATCGCGCGAGCCCTGCAAGTTGGTGCAGCACCAACTATTTGATAAACCTTTTTCAAAATGAGATGTATGGCTCCGTGCCGGCAACCAGAGCCCTACTGTTTTCGTCAGATCCCTGACTGTAAAAGTCAGCTGAGTCCAGACTAAACACCAGCCACAACGCACTACGAGTGCGGCACCGCACCACTCAGCTCTAACCACAACAAAGCTTATTTTGCACATGACACTTTCTGTCACCGGCATGACAAAAAAATACTGGGGCTTCCGCTCGTCGGTCCTCCAGCGGCTAGGTGTGCCTTTTGCTCTTGATCGCTCCAAATACTTTACCAATATGGAACGCGTACGGGTCAGCTTGACGTGGTATGTCCTCAGATTAGTAGAAATCGGATCAGCGAACGCAGTCGCTTTCCGATGAATCCGGTGGTCAGCAAGATCCGATTCTTTGGTGCACATATGCAGTGTGGCTCATCTACTCGAGTCACGCCTACGAGTGCTACCAAGCATAAAGGAGT
>NZ_JAMOIE010000022.1 GCF_024448935.1 Stutzerimonas stutzeri | reverse complement strand
TCTCGTCGAGTACGATGGAATTATCGTCGTCGAAGTCGCCATGGAACTTGACGATCTGTCGCACGCCGTCTCGCGCCTTGACCAGATCGCTTGCACTGGCAATTTTCAGATAGCTGACGCCGTGAGCGTCGTGCGCATTCTCCAGCCAGCGATCATAGTTGGTGGTGTAAATGGCAGGAAACCGGCCCTGAACAATCAACCGGTGTATTTCCGAGTCGCGAATATCGATGTTCTTGTGCCATTCACGGTCCATCCAGCTGCGCAGCGGCCCGATGTTGCCCTTCTTGATGCGGTAGTACTCGGCAAGCGAAAGGAAGTTTCCGTAGGTATCGAATACGTCGGGATCGTACTCGAGTTGAGCGGCGATCTCATCGATAAGCGCGCGCCATGGCGGCAGCCCGATATTGGCGGACACCCCCGAGCCGACAAAGAGAATCAGACGGTTGTTTCTGTATGCCTCCAGAAGCTTTTGCATCAACTACCTCAGCCCCTTCGCAAGTGCGTGATGAAGGCATCCAGAGCCCGCCTGCGCATCGAAAGGTCGTTATGCACACCGCCCAGTTCCGCGAAGGTGCACGAATAGCCGTCTGGCACGAATACGTTATCCCATTCGAAACCCTGGTCGCCGGCAGGGGTGCGGGAGATCCGGCCAGTGACCTCGCCCTTGAAGAAGTGCCGCTTGCGGCCGTCGCAATAGCCGATCAACGTACGTGCCACGGCCGATGGGTCGTGGAGGCTGCCGATCAGGTCGGAGAAACGTACGGCGTGCAGACGATCCCAAAAGGTCTGGGTAAGGCCGCCAGGAAAACCGTTCAGGCTGTTGATGAACAGGCCGGAATGCTCGACGAACACGGGCTTGCCGATTAGCTTGAATGCGTCCAGCAGCTTGTCACTGACCAGTTGGTTCAGGTCCTCGGTCGGTGTTTCAACGATGCGCACCGGGAACTTGACGATCTCGATACCGCTTTTGCCTAGAAATTCTTCTGCATCGCGAATCTTCTGCTCGTTCACCGAGGCAAAGCGGATCTTCATGGAATCCCCTGGCTGCGTGGTTCAGTGTCGCCGTGTTTGCAACGGCCTTCAGAGGGTATGACGCAGCCAGGCGCAAGGGGTTCGGCGGCGTGCAGACGTCAGGCTACTCGATCCGAGTTACAGCGAGGCCGACTGTACGGGGTCGGCGTGCCGGCCTGCCTGGAGAATACGCTCTGCAGGAATGCGCAACTGGGCCAGCAGGTAATCGGCAAATTCTTCGGAGTATCCCTGCTTGGCGATCGCCAGAGCCATGCATTCGAGCCAGGCATCGCGCTCGGCTTCGCCGACCTTCCAGCGGGTGTGAAATTGCGGAATGTGGATGCTGCCGTAGTGTTCCGCGTAGCGAGGTGGGCCGCCCAACCAGCCGCAAAGGAAGGCTGCGAGCCGCTTGCGCGATTCGATCAGGTCGCGTGGATACAGGCGGCGGACGCAGATCGCGTCTTGGCGCTCGTCCATGATCTGGTAGAACGCTTCGACCAGGCGGGTCAGCCCGGACTCGCCACCCGCTGCCTGGAACGAAGCATCGGCTACGCCAAACGGAACGCTGAAGGTTGTACTCATGGTAAGGCCTCGAAATGGCGACGTCGTGGAGATTGATCCAGAGCAACGGCTGCGATCTTGGCCGTCGGGCGCGCCTGGATGATGGTCTATGCTGTTGACAAAACTGGTTGGAGACTCGCTATGCGCAACATTCTTCTCGCTTACGACGGTTCGGACAACGCCAAACGGGCCTTGCAATACATCATCGATTACGCCACCGATGCGCCTAAGCCGCCCGAGGTGCATGTGCTGAACGTGCAGCAGGAGCCGGTGCTCTACGGCGAGTTCGTCACTGCGGGTACGATCGATGACCTGAACAAGAGTTTTATCGACAAGTCGAACCGAACCCTTGCAGAAGCCGCCGCGGCACTCAAGACGGCAGGAATTGCGCATCAGACTCACGCCATTCTGGGCAACGTGGCGGAGCAGGTGAATGATGCCGTGCAACGGTTTGGTTGCGACACCGTAGTGATGGGCACCCGCGGCCTGGGCAGCTTTACTGGCATGCTGATGGGCTCGGTCGCCAATCGTGTGGTTCATGAGGTCTCGGTGCCGGTCCTTCTGGTGAAGTGACCGACACCTGTTTTGTCATCCTCAGTCCGGCTTGCGCTTGAGCAAGTCGGCCAGATTGGCAAAGGCCTTGAACGTCTCTTTCGGCCCCAGGTCGCTCCCCGGCCGGGCTTCGGCGTGATACTGGTTGTCGGTATAGCGCGAGTGCTCGTTGTCGTGGCAGTACAGGCAGAGCAACTCCCAGTTGGAACCGTCCTCCGGGTTGTTGTCGTGGTTGTGGTCCTTGTGATGGACCGTCAACTCGCTCAGGCGCTTGCCGGAAAACTCCCGTGCACAGCGCCCACAGACCCACGGGTACATCTTCAGGGCCTTCTCACGATAACCCTGTTCGCGCTGGGCATAGGGGGTGTTGGGTTTGTTCGTACTCATCGCTGTGCCTCCAGCTCAACGGTTGATATGCGTTAGCCGGCCAGGCCGACGTAGACATGTTGCACATCGTCATGGGCGTCGATGGCGCTGAGGAAGGCTTCGACTTCCTCGAGCTCGGCTTCGGGCAGCGTCGTCACGGGATTCTTCGGGCGGTAGCCGAGCTGTGCGGACTGTACGGTGAAGCCTTGCTCCGGCAGGGCGCGGCAGACCACGTCCATGTCCGTGGCGTCACTGATGAACAGCGTGGCACCATCCTCGGCAGCTTCGAAATCCTGCGCGCCGGCTTCGATGGCGGCCAGTTCGGGATCGGCATCGGCAATCGCCGGCGCGGCTTCGATCATCCCGCAGTGATCGAAATCCCAGGCGACCGAGCCGGAGGCGCCGAGCTGGCCCTTGCGAAACAGCACGCGGATCTCAGCCACGGTGCGGTTGACGTTGTCGGTCAGGCACTCGACGATCACCGGGACCTGATGCGGCGCGAAGCCTTCATAGGTGGTGCGCTCGTAGTTGACGCTCTCGCCTAGCAGCCCCGCACCTTTCTTGATGGCGCGCTCGAGGGTCTCGCGGGGCATCGAGGCCTTCTTGGCCTGCTCTACCACCAGGCGCAAGCGAGGATTCATGTCCGGGTCGGCGCCGCTACGCGCCGCGATCATGATTTCTTTCGACAGTTTGCCGAAGGTACGACCTTTGGCGTTGGCTGCCGCTTCCTTATGTTTGGCTTTCCACTGTGCGCCCAAGAATGTTCTCCTGATGGCTGAGGTTGTTGGAGATCGACTGACCGCGATTCTAGCCGTTGCTGCGACAGCAGGCACGGGCTGTGCGTAACTCGAGGGCCGCGGCAGGACATATGGCGCGTAAGGCTGTCGACTGTAATGCTCGAATGCCTGCCTGCTGTATGAGTATCGGGTCGCCACAGCCGGCTTTAATGCGTTTTTGTCTGGGAAACTGTGCCATGGTACCGAAGGACCTGATGCTGGCCCTGGTTGTGATTGTCGTCTGGGGTATGAATTTCGTCGTGATCAAGGTCGGCCTGGATGACATTCCGCCGATGCTGCTGGGGTCACTGCGCTTTCTGCTCGCGGCATTTCCGGCGGTGTTGTTTATCAAGCGGCCACAGATGCCGCTGCGCTGGTTGTTGGCTTATGGCGGGACCATCTCGCTCGGTCAGTTCGCCTTTCTCTTTTCCGCGATGCAGGTCGGCATGCCGGCTGGCCTGGCCTCGTTGGTGCTGCAGTCGCAGGCATTCTTCACGCTGTTCTTCGCCGTGCTGTTTCTTGGCGAACGGCTCCGTGCAAGCAATCTGGTCGGGCTGATGATTGCCGCTGGCGGTTTGCTGCTGATCGGCATGCAAGGCGACCGCAGCATGACGCTGGCAGGCTTCCTGCTGACCCTCTGCGCGGCATCGATGTGGGCACTGGGCAATATCGTTACCCGCAAGGTGGGCAAGGTGAATCTGGTCGGGCTGGTCGTGTGGGGCAGCCTGATTCCACCGCTTCCGTTCTTCGCGCTGTCGTGGGTGCTGGAGGGGCCGGAAGCGATCGGGGGTGCATTGCGTGGCTTCGGGATGGATTCAGCGCTGGTGCTGATCTACTTGGCGTTTGGCGCGACCATTCTTGGCTACGGGCTCTGGAGTCGTCTGTTGTCGCGCTATCCGGCCAATACCGTTGCGCCGTTCTCGCTGCTGGTGCCCGTCGTTGGGCTGACCTCTGCCGCGGTACTGCTGGACGAGCACCTGGGCCTGCTCCAGGCGGTTGGCGCGCTGCTGGTCATGCTGGGTCTGGTGGTCAACGTAGGCGGGGGGTGGGTGGTTGGCCGACTGCGCACGGCTTTCGGCAGTCCAGCGGCCTGACAGCAAAACGCCCCGCGACGGTGTCCGGGCGGGGCGCTCTACCAGCGTCGTGATCTAGCGGGCAGCGTGACTGCCTAATAAAGGTGCAGGTCCGCTGGCTTTATCCCGTTTGGCCGCGCGCTTTTCCTGCGCGGTCTTGAGGGGTTTCTTTTTCGCATTCTTCTTTGTATCCATACCTTTGCTCATGATGTCGCCTCGCTGATGGGTGGCTTGGTGATGCATCCTTGCGTGGGTCTGCTCTGTGGCCAGTGCACCTCGGCGTGAGCGTGAAGATCGGATTAGTCTGACAAAGCCTACGCCTGCCATGCAGGAATGGATAGCGACATCTAGGCCGATCGCTTGGTAAAGCCTCCGCGCCGCGCTAGGCTCGCGGTTCTGTCGTCAATCGAGTTCGAATCATGCCGCGGTCCGTCAACTTCAAGGACAAGATTTCCCGCCAGCGACCTTATGGACGCGTCGAATCGGGTCTCAAAGCCTCAGAGGGGGAGCTGTCACTGATCATTGATCAGTTTGAAAGCGATCGCGGCCGTATCATCAACTCCGCTGCGGTGCGCCGGTTGCAGCAGAAGACTCAAGTCTTCCCGCTGGAGCGCAATGCGGCGGTGCGCAGTCGTTTGACGCATTCACTCGAGGTCCAGCAGGCGGGCCGTTTCATCGTGCGCACCTTGTACAAGCAGCTTGGTGAGCGAGCAGCGCATTACGGTCTGGATGGGCTGGAAGGCGCGCTGGAAAGCCTGGTGGAAATGACCTGTCTGATGCACGACATCGGCAATCCACCGTTCGGGCACTTTGGCGAGTTCGCCATTGGCGAGTGGTTCAAGCGGCACCTGGAAAAGCTGTTCGACGCGGCGGTGCCGGACGAGCAGGGCAACAACGCATTGCGCAGCCGCATGCTGATCGATCTCAAGCAATTCGAAGGCAATGCACAAGCGATCCGGCTGGTGGTGAGCCTGCTGCGGCTCAATCTGACCTACACACAGACGGCGGGCCTGCTCAAATATGTGCGCGCCGCTTACGCGCCTAAGCCGGCCAAGGGGACACCTGGTGCCTATCTGCTGAAGAAGCCAGGCTTCTACCTGTCGGAGGAGCCTTTCGTCGCGGAACTGCAGGCTGCGCTGGGGTTGCAGCCAGGCACGCGGCACCCGGTTGCGTACATCATGGAGGCCGCCGATGACATTGCCTATTGCCTTGCAGATATTGAAGACTCGGTAGAGAAGGGCATCTTCACCATCGAGCAGCTAGCACTGCTGCTAATCGCCAAATTCACCGAGCACGGCGCGCCCGACGAGCCGGTCGCGAGTACCGGCCGCAGTTTTCGCAGCATGGTCGAATACGCCCAGACCCGCGCTGCAAAGGAACCGATCAACAAGGTTGGCGAATTTTTCATCTGGCTGCGGGTGAATCTGGTGCACCCGCTGGTGCAGCATGCCGCCCAGCAGTTCATCGAGCATATCGAGGCGATTTACGACGGCACGCTCGATCGGGCACTGCTGGAGGATGCAAGTCTTGCCAACGCCATCGTGCAGACCTTCAAGGATGTCGCGATGGACCGGGTGTTCTGTCACCGAGAAGTCGAAACCTTGCAACTGCAGGGCTACCGGATTCTGCAGGGGCTGCTGGACGCCTATTCGCCGCTGCTGGTTGTCGCACCGGAGACCTTCCGGGCATTGACGGAAGGCCGTTGTCGCAGCGAGCCGCACTTGCAGATGCTCGCCCGGCGCCTGCCCAGCCAACTGATCAAGGCCTACCACGAGTCGCTGAAAGCGCACCCTGAAAGCGGTGAAGGGCAGCCATTGTGGGAGTTCTACTACCGCTGCCGGATGTTGCAGGACTTCGTCAGCGCAATGACCGACCAACTGGCGCAGGATGAATACCGCACGCTCTCGGCTTTATGACTTGCGTCTAGGTCTGCTGTGCTGGCAGGCATCATCGGCCGCTTTGCCGGTAGCCCACCTCCGATGCGCCAAAAGCGCTCGCGTTGCCGTTTCGTTGGTATAGCGCTTGCATTTGTCTGGTGCGTGCGGATCGAGCATAGCCCTGTAATGGCGCAACAATCGACTGTGAAGTCAGACGGAACTGATTGTAAGTGTCTGAAAAATAACGCTTCGGTTTTTGCGAAACGGCCATCTCGAAAGTCCGCCGCAACAGTAGGTGGCAAGCCCTCAACCAATCGTGATGCACGTTGGTGCGTTTGATTGGTGTGGATTGCTGTTTTGGTGCGCTTACCATGGGACGTAGTAGATGGATAATCCAAGCAGTGCGGTAGCAGTTCTGATTCACGGTGCCAATACCCTGTTCATCCTGATGGGCGCCGTGATGGTCCTGGCGATGCATGCCGGTTTCGCCTTTCTCGAGGTAGGGACCGTACGCCTGAAAAACCAGGTCAATGCCCTGTCGAAAATCATCGCCGACTTTGCCGTCTCGACATTGGCGTATTTCTTTATCGGCTATTGGGTCGCATACGGCGTGACCTTTCTCCAGCCAGCGGATCAGCTTATTGCCGAAAACGGCTATTCACTGGTCAAGTTTTTCTTCTTGCTGACGTTCGCTGCTGCGATACCGGCGATCATTTCCGGTGGCATTGCCGAGCGCGCCAAATTCGGGCCGCAGCTGTGCGCAACCTTGCTGCTCGTTGCGTTCGTCTACCCGTTCTTCGAAGGTATGATGTGGAACGGCAATTTCGGCGTTCAGGCCTGGTTGGAAGCGCAGTTTGGTGCCCCGTTCCATGATTTCGCCGGCTCGGTAGTGGTGCACGCTATGGGCGGTTGGCTCGCTTTCGGCGCGGTGATTCTGCTTGGTCGACGCAACGGTCGATACCGTGATGGCCGTCTGGTGGCCTTCGCTCCGTCGAACATCCCTTTCCTGGCATTGGGGTCGTGGATTCTCATCGTAGGCTGGTTCGGCTTCAACGTGATGAGTGCCCAGACACTCGAAGGGGTCAGCGGGCTGTTGGCTATCAACTCGCTGATGGCCATGGTTGGCGGAACAGCGGCCGCATGGGCGGTTGGCCGCAACGACCCAGGCTTTCTCCATAACGGGCCGTTGGCCGGGCTGGTAGCGGTCTGTGCAGGTTCAGACCTGGTGCATCCCATCGGTGCATTGGCGACAGGCGTGGTAGCGGGTGCCTTGTTCGTCTGGGCATTCACCACGGCCCAGGTCAAATGGAAAATCGACGATGTGCTCGGCGTCTGGCCCTTGCATGGCCTCTGCGGCGTTTGGGGCGGGCTGGCGTGCGGAATCTTTGGTCAGCATGCCCTCGGGGGACTCGGCGGCATCAGCCTTATCAGTCAGGTGATAGGCACGGGCCTCGGGGTGCTGGTTGCGCTCGCGGGCGGCTTCCTGGTCTACGGCGTGCTCAGATCCACTGTTGGCATTCGCCTGAGCCAGGAAGAGGAATTCAATGGTGCTGACCTGTCGATCCACCGCATCGGTGCGTTGAGCCATGACTGAGTTGAGGACGCCGGCCGCACGATGCGGCCGGTTTTTGCTGAGTCGGTTGATTGCTGCTGTGTGATCCCTCGATTGCCACTTCAGTCGCCTGGGTTGATCTCGCCGGCATAGGCGCGCATGAACAGGGCGACGCAATCCTCTACGTGGTCCCTCACGTCTTCTGCATCGAGTTGCTCGACATAACTGATCAGCAGGCGAAAATGCGCGGTGCCCTTGATCAAGGAGCAGAAGTGTTCCGCCGCGCGCATCGGCTCGGGCACGTCCAGTAGCTGGCGCCGGTGAGCCTGGGCGAGCATCTGCTCGAGGTCGACCAGCGCAGTATAAGTATTAGAACCTGCCTCGCGACAGAGAGATTCGACGTGTTCCGACATGCCTTGCCCTTCCTCGGTGTTGGTGCGGCGCTTCCGGCCCATCGTGCTGACAGCGCTGGCGTCGGTGCTGGCGATGATACCGCTGTCACGCAGTGTGTTCTTCGGACCGATGGCGGTGGCGATCATGGGCGGGTTGATCGTCGCGACCGCGCTGACATTGCTGTTTTTGCCCGCGCTTTACGCCGCCTGGTTCCGGGTCAAGGAAGCGCCTCAAAGCTGCCCTTCCGTTCGTCTGTTCGGGCACGTCGAGCGAAGCGCCGACAGCTAAGCTCAGGCCTGTATTTTTCAGTCAGAAGCCAGGCCGGAAACAATGGGCGCAGGATGGCGAAACGACATATCTCGGGCGGGGCGCAGCAAGCGCGCGCCATCTGCCGACATGCCCGGGCGAACACGTACGCACGCTAGCCCTGCCCGTGCCCCACATTTCTGGCCGGGCCAGTTGCGGGGTGGCGTTGTGACTTACTGCATTGCTCTGAGCTCATAGCCGATACACAAGTTGTACAGATACTGGTAGCCATACCACATGAGCTGGTGGCCGGGCGGATCGCGGGTATGGGCCAGATAGCCCCCAAACTTGGCCACCAGGCGGACGGCGTCGCCGAGCTCGGTGGGCGCGCGGGCCCCGTTGGCCTTGGCCCAGGCGCTCATGACCTCGATCTCCAGGTCCGTGAACAGGATCTCGGCCGGCAGCTCGGGCACTTCCCGGCCGAGCAGGGTCATCACCATGATCCGCCAGCCGATCACCAGCTTGATGGCGATGGCGCGCTGCAGCCGCTCCATGGTGTCGTAGCTCAGCTCTTCGATCTGGCAGCCCGATTTGATCACCCGGTGCCAATCTTCGATGCGCCAGCGCAGCGCATAATCGGCCAGGCACTGCTGCGCATCGGCGGCGCAGGTGATCTGGCGGCTGGTCAGAAGGAACCATTCGACGGGCTTGACGCCTTCAGGGGGGTTGTTCTCGACCCCATGCACGGCCCACAGCTTGAGCGGTTCGAGCCCTTTGAGATGCTTGGGCGCTTGCAGATCGATGCACTCGTAATGCAGCGTCAGTGTCGCGCGGCGGGCTTGGCGGCCGGCCTTGGCTTGTTGCTTGCTGCGCTTGGGCCGGGCGCTTTGGCGTTTGATCGTCAAGCTGATTTCGCCGCGCTTTTCGGCCCCGCGCAGCTGCTCGAACAGCGGCGCCGGCGCTGCGGTCTGGCGGTTCCACTGCGCGCGCACCAGCAGGTCCACGCACGGGTCTTCGCGCCAGGCGCCAAACAGCTCGTAGAAGTCCGCTTCCCGATCCATCACACAGCTGATCCGGGTATCGGGCATCTGCCGGGCCAGCGCCATGCAGGCCCGCAGGGACTGGATCCACTCGAAGGTCTTCTTCTCTTCGATCGGCGTGGACTTGGCGGACGCTGCGGGCGCGGGGTCTTGCTGCGGCGTGCGGCAGCGCACATCCACCAGGCCCAGCGGAATGCCCTGCGCGTTGATGGCCAGCGTCGAATGCAGATGCAGACTGCGCGCCTGCGCCCCCGTCTGGTTGCAGGTGCTGGACCCCAGACCTTCACAGTTGACCAGGTTCGTGTAATCCAGATCCGTGCCGTCGGCCACGCACAGCACGCGCGGCTCCCCTTGCATCCGCCGCAGCGTGCTCTGGCGATGGGGCTCGATGATCGCCGCCATCGTCACCGCCTCGACATCGGGATGATCGATCAGCCGGTAGTAGCCCTTGGTCGCCGCGCGATCGCCCTGCGCGGCGCCGGGAAAGGCGCGGCCGGGCTGCTCGGCCTGACGCTGCGCACTCCTCACCAGGCGCCGGCTCAAGCGCGCATCCCCCAGCGGGGCGCCGCCAAACTCCTGCTCGGCCCAGTGGGCCGAATCCAGACCTTCGCCCAGCCCCAGCGGGCCCGGCGGCGCCGGCAACACCACGCCCAGCCGCTGCCGAAAATCCGCCACCAGTGGATACACATAAATCGCCTTGATCCCCGCCGCACCGGCATGCGCCCGATCCTGACGGCCCCGGCCCCGCGTGCAGCCCACCGCGATCCAGTTCGACGCGCGATAACAGGTGCCTTCAAACGCTGCGGTGTCGACAAAACTTTCGACCAGAGACGGACGGTAGCCGAAGCCTTGCTCGAAATCATCCGCCAGCCGGCGCAGCACCGCGCCCATCACCTGCGAGGCCAGATGGCGACACCCCGGTGCGCGGATCAGAAAACGGCTCAAGCTCACCACGCGGTGCAACTGCGCCCGCCGCGTCTCCGCATCCCAACCGATCCAGGCATCCCGGTCGGCCAGCGCCAGCGCCGCCGCCGAGAACCCAAAACCGCCCAGATAGCCGTGCTCCGAGACGATCAAATACCGCAGCTGACAACCGACCAAGGGCCCCGCACCCCGCGGGTGCTCCCGGAGCATCAGCTCGTTCCAGGTCCGCCGCTGCACCTCGGATGCCACCAACACCAGCTCCAGTCCCCGCACCGCCTGCACCTGCTCCGGCAAGCCCACCGGCCACGGCACCGGCGCTTCCAGACGCCGCGGCATCCCCGCCGCCGGGCACGAGCGCGCCGCCGGCAGCACCATCGCCCCGCGGCGCTCCAGCTCCCGCAGCGCCTTCAGACACCCCGCAACCTGCGCCCGACCGCACGCATCGACAAAGCCAAAGCGCTCGCACACCGCCTGCGCCAGACCCATGCGGTGCCCAACCTCGCCGCCAGCCACCAGCGCACGCACCTGCTCAAGTGCCTCCGGCACGCTCAAACTGCGCTTGATCTGACTCTGGATATCCATGGCGACACAACGTAGCGCGTCGCCGCGAACTTGTCCAGCGGGATTTGCGGGACATGGGCAGCCCTAGCCGTCTGGCGCGTCGCATGGGTGTTTTTCTGGGCGTTTCGTTGCTGGCCGGGGGCGGTTATGCCGCCTGGCATGAGATGCATACGTCAAAGTTGCAGGCGCTTTGGCTTAACCGTTACGCCGAGAATCTGGACTACCAGCTCGAGCCCGGTGCGAGCCGCCGCATCAAATTTCCCGAGGCAGGACCATTCGACCGCCGTCTGGGCTATGCGGCCTTGCCGACATTCCTGGAACGGCTGACCCAACGGGGATTCAGTGTGCAGCAGCAGGTGAGTTTTTCGCCCGCGTTGCTGCGCTATGTCAACCGTGGCTTCTTCGTACCCTATCCGGAAAAATCCCAGGCAGGACTGATCATCGACGATTGTCGAGGCGAGCCCCTGTATGCCAACAGTTATCCGCACCAATACTACGAGACCTTCGACGACGTACCACCGGTCATCGCGATGAGCCTGTTGTTCATCGAGGATCGCGGACTGCTCGACGCCGGCCGCCCACGAGCCAACCCCGCAGTGGATTGGCCACGTTTCACCATGGCGGCGGTGAGCCAGGTCGAGAAGCAGTTCGGCCTGCCGGTCCAGGCGGCTGGCGGCAGTACCTTGGCGACACAGGTCGAGAAATACCGTCATTCGCCGGAAGGGCGCACGGGTGATGCCGAGGAAAAGATCCGGCAGATGATTTCTGCCAGCGTCCGTACCTACCGCGAAGGCCAGCAGACCATGGTCACCCGGCAGCGCATCGTGCGCGACTACCTCAACAGCGTGCCGCTTTCGGCCGCCTACGGTCACGGCGAGGTGCACGGCATCGCCGACGGTTTGCGCCTCTGGTATGGCGCCGACTTTGCCGAGGTCAACCGGGTACTCGATGCTCGCCGTAACGCGGGCGTCAGCTATGAAACGCAGGGGCTGGCGCTGCGTCAGGTGCTCTCGCTGCTGATCGCTCAGCGGCGCCCGTCGTATTACCTCGGGGCAGGACGCGACGACATGGCGGAACTCACCGACAGTCATATCCGCCTGCTGGCCAACGGCGGCGTGATCAATACACGGCTGCGTAATGCCGCCTTGCAGCAGAAGGTTGCGTTCCGCGACCTGCGCCTCGAGCCGGGTATCCGCGCAGTGCCTTCCAGCAAAGGCATCACGGCGGCCCGGATGCGCCTGAGCCACCTGCTGGGTGTTTCGTTGTATGAGCTCGATCGTCTCGATCTGGCCGCGACCACGCCGCTGCATGGTGAACTGCAGGGACAGATCAGCAACTACCTGCATCGGCTGGCCGATCCGGCGTTCGCGGGCGAGGCTGGTTTGTTCGGCGAACGCATGCTGTCACCCGAGCGTACCGGCGACGTGCGCTACAGCTTCACGCTGTTCGAGCGCGGCGAGCAGGGCTTTCGCGTACGGGTGCAGACCGATAACATCAACCAGCCATTCGATATCAACGAGGGCAGCAAGCTGGAGCTGGGCTCGACCGCGAAGCTGCGGGTACTGACCACCTATCTCGAGGTCATTGCCGAGCTGCACGAGCGTTACGCGACGAGCGATGCCGCCACCTTGCGCAAGGCCGAGGCGCTGGATCCGCTGACCCGCTGGGCCCTGGCTTATCTGATTCAGCATGAGGATCGCAATTTGCCGGCGATGCTCGATGCCGCGCTGGAACGGCGCTACTCGGCCAGCCCGACCGAGCGCTTCTTCACGGGCGCCGGCATGCACCGGTTCGGCAACTTCCGCCGTGAAGACGATGGTCGCCTGCCCAGCATGCGCGAAGCACTTCAGGAGTCGATCAACCTGCCATTCGTTCGGTTGATGCGTGATCTGGTGAGCTACAGCACCTATCAGGCGTCCAATGGCGCCGAGCTGCTCAGAAGCGACGACAATCCCGAGCGGCGCGAATACCTGCAGCGCTTTGCCGATCGTGAAGGGTCGGTTTTTCTCCAGCGCTTCTGGCGCAAGTACCGCGACAATAGCGCGGACGAGCGCATCGAAGCACTGCTGGACGGCATGCGGCCAACGCCATCGAGGCTGGCTGCGGTACATCGTTATCTGATGCCCGAGGCGGATCGCGCAGCGTTCGAGCGCTTTCTCAAGGCGCGTCTGCCGACTGCGGACCTCACCGACAAGGCGCTCGACTCGCTGTACGAGCGCTATGTGCCGGGGTCGTACAGCTTGCCGGATCAAGGCTACATAGCCCGGGTCCACCCGCTGGATCTGTGGCTGCTGGGTTATCTGATCAAGCATCCCGAGGCGGGTATCACGGAAGTGATCGCGGCCAGTAGCGTCGAGCGCCAGGAAGTGTATGGCTGGCTGTTCCGCAGTCGCCACAAGAGCGCACGGGACAGCCGCATCCGCATCATGCTGGAGGTCGAGGCGTTCACCGATATCCATCGCCGTTGGCAGCGCCTTGGCTATCCGTTCGACCATCTGGTGCCTTCGCTGGCCACCGCGCTGGGCAGTTCGGGTGATCGTCCGGCGGCGCTGGCCGAGTTGATGGGCATCATCGTCAACGACGGCGTGCGGCTGCCGAGCGTGCGCATCGACAGCCTGCATTTCGCCAGCGGCACGCCGTACGAGACTCGCCTCGGCATCCAGCCGGATGTAGGTGTGCGGGTGCTGCCGAGCGAGGTTGCGACGGCCCTGCGCGAAGCGCTTGCATCTGTGGTCGAGGGGGGCACCGCGCGGCGCCTGCGTGGCAGCTTTGTGCAGGCTGACGGTGACGCACTGCGTGTCGGCGGCAAGACCGGAACGGGCGACAACCGGATCCAGACCGTCGGGGCCGGCGGCCGGCTGATCAGCTCGCTGGCGCTGAATCGTACCGCCACCTTCGTGTTCTACCTCGGGCCGAACCACTTCGGCACGCTGATCGCCTATGTTCCGGGACGCGGCGCGGACAGCTTCCGCTTTACCTCGGCGCTGCCGGTGCAGGTGCTCAAAGGCATGGCGCCGATCCTGCAGCCGTACCTGCAACCCGGCGCGCAGACGCAATGCCGGCCGGTCGGTGCGCCGCTGGAGCCGACGCTGACGGCGAGCACAGAGAAGAAGTCCTGACGATAGCGGGTCGAGCGGTCGGGGTACCTGAGCGCTCTGATCTCTTCTCGCAGTTGGCCTTTGCCGGAGACTCCGCGCTCGGCGACACTCACCCTTTTTTCGCGGGCCCAATCGGGGCCTTGCATGGGATTGAGGGGCGACGATGAAACTGCCGATCTATCAGGTCGATGCATTTACCCATGAGCTGTTCAAAGGCAACCCCGCGGCGGTCGTGCCGCTTCGGCAATGGCCGAGTGACGTGCAGATGCAGGCCATTGCCGTGGAACACAACCTGTCCGAAACCGCCTTTCTGCTGCGTGAGCCTGATGGGGCTTTTCACATTCGTTGGTTCTCACCGATCACCGAAATCGTTTTCTGCGGGCACGCCACCTTGGCCAGTGCTTTCGTCCTGTTGGAGCAGAAGCTGGCGACGGCTCCGCTGGTCTTCCGTGCGGCCGCAGCAGGCGATATCAGCGTCGCTCAGTTGGACGATGGCTTGCTGGAGATGAGCTTTCCCAACCGTGCCCCGGAACCCGTCGAAAACCCGCCGGTCGCGCTGTTCAATGGCCTTCGCACCTTGCTGCAGACGGTGTTGAAAAGCCGCCAGGCCTGGTTTGCCGTGTACGACGACGAAGATCAGGTGCGACAGCTATCACCCGATCTCGCGCTGCTCAAGTCACTGGCGCCACTGGATGTCGTGGCGACCGCGCCGGGACGTCAGCAGGATTTCGTCTCGCGCTATTTCTGGCCGGCCAATGGCGGCGACGAGGACCCGGTCACCGGCTCCATCCATGCCGGGCTGGCGCCGTACTGGAGCGAACGACCGGGCAAGACGCGACTGCGGGCATTGCAGGCGTCACGCCGCAGCGGCCTGTTGCATTGCCGGGTCGAGGGCGAGCGGGTATTCGTAGCCGGGCACGCGGTGTTGTATCTGCAGGGCACGCTCGACTGCTGGCGTCTTGTTTCAGCCCTGCGCCTCGCCGTGCTCTTCGTGCGGCGTACGCCCCTCGCCATCCTCGTCGTCACGCTCCGCCGCATCCGCTGCCGGCGCGCGGCGCAGCATGAACCAGCCGATGCAGCCTGCCAGCACCGAAGCCACAATGGCGCTGGCCTTGGCCAGGGCCAGATCGCCTTCGTCATTGAAGGCTGCGGTGGCCACGAAGATCGACATGGTGAAACCGATCCCGCACAGCGCCGAACCGCCAGCCAGCTGACGCCAGCTGAAGCCTTTCGGTGGACTGGCGAGCTTCACCTTCGTCGCCAGCCAGGCACCCAGGGTGATGCCCAGCGGCTTGCCCACGACCAGCCCAAGAATGATGCCGAGCCCCAATGGGTGGTAGACGCGCAGCGCTTCGCCCGACAGCTCGACGCCGGAATTGGCCAAAGCGAACAGCGGCAGGATCAGGTACGTACTCCAGGGCTGCATCCCGCGCTCGAGCCGCTGTGCCGGCGAGAGCAGGCGTTCGAGGACGGTTTCCAGCGTGCTTACGGTGCGCTCGTAGTGCTGGTTTCTTGCTTCGTTGCCGCTGGCCGGAGCCTCCAGATTGGAGAAGGCGCTTACGGTCTGGCCGAACAGGCCTGAGGTGCTTGGCAATGGCCGGGACGGGATCGCCAGAGCCAGCAACACGCCGGCG
The DNA here is from genome assembly GCF_024448935.1 of Stutzerimonas stutzeri. Lineage (GTDB taxonomy): Bacteria > Pseudomonadota > Gammaproteobacteria > Pseudomonadales > Pseudomonadaceae > Stutzerimonas > Stutzerimonas stutzeri_AO. The sequence continues at coordinate 41,740 of NZ_JAMOIE010000022.1, read as the reverse complement.
GTGGTCGTGTGCAGGCCGGACACCAGGATCGCCACCCACATCGCCACGCCCACCAGCGCGTAGGGCAACGGGCGATAGATGCGCACGCGGTTGAAGATCACCAGCAGCGCGAATAGCCCGGCCGCCGCGGCCAGGGCAGGCGGGGAGACGTGCTCGGTATAGAACAGCGCCAGCACAAGGATGGCGCCAATGTCGTCGGCAATGGCCAGCGCGGCGACGAACACGGTCAGGGCGATGGGCGCCTTGCGGCCGAGCATCGTCAGCAGCGCCAGCGCGAAGGCCGTGTCGGTCGCCACTGGAATGCCCCAGCCGCTGCTGGCCGAACCTGACGAATTGAGCGCGAAATAGATCGCCGCCGGCACGGCCATGCCACCAATCGCCGCGGCCACGGGCAGGGCGGCGCGCCGTGGCTCGGCCAGGTCGCCGAACAACACCTCGCGCTTGATTTCCAGGCCGACCACGAAAAAGAAGATCACGATCAGGCCGTCGTTGATCCACTCATGCAAGCTCAGGGCGAAGCGTTGCTCGCCCAGGCTGATGCCCAGTTCGGTCGACCAGAAGGCTTCGTAGCCGCCGAACACATTGGCCCAGAGCATCGCCACGACGACCGCGGCCAGCATCATCAGCCCGGTAGAAATCGACAGCCCGGCAAAGGCGCGCGCCAGCAGATGCAGCTTGAGCCCCAGCGGGCGCTCTACCGCTTCCAGGACCGAATCGTTATCCCAGGGGCCGTCGTAGCGGCGGCCATTGACGTAGAAGGTCGGGGTCGCATCGGCGGCGCTGTCCTGGGCGGCCTTGATGTCAGCGTCTACGCGATCACTAACGCTCTGGCTGTCGAGGTCGCGTTCGAACCGGTCGCGCGCAAGCCCCAGCGTCTCCGCTGCCTCCAGCAGCCCCGCCCGGTCGAGCCGGTCCTGGTGTTCGAACAGGTAGTTATGCATGGGCCAGAACGCGCCCTGCAGCGCCGCCGCTTCGGCGGCCTGGGCCGCGAGCCGGGCGTCGGGGTGCGGTTTGGCGTTGGGGAAATGGCGAAACACGTAGCGCATCTGGCTGCCGAGGCGCTCGTCGCGCATGCGCCGGATGCCTTCATGGGCGCGACGGCAGTAGCGGCACTGGTAATCGCCGTACTCCAGCAGCGTCACGCTGGCGTCGGGTGGCCCGTCGATGTGGTCATGCTGCAGATCGACCGGCGGCTGCAGCGTCTCGCCGCTCACCGCCATGCGCGGAGCATCGGCTGACGGTGGATGGGCGATACGGTAGCAGCCTGCATGTTGGGTGTGTGCCTGGGCATCCGGGCGCCTCCTGGGCGGTTGATCGACAGGGCGCGCGCAACCGGGCCGGGCGCGGCCCGCGAGCCATTGCTAAATGCTGACCGTCAGTGGGCGCCGCATGTTCCAGTCGCCGGATCGCCTGGCGCGGCGAACGTCTTGGAGGGAGCGCAGCATTTGGCCCAGCAAAGCCATTGCCGCTTCGCTGCGCGTTATTGCGATTGGCCCGGCTACGCCTAGGCTTAGAACTCTTCCCTCAGGAGCGGTCCCATGTTCGAGCAGTTTCAGCGTAACGAGTGCAAGGTCAACGGCGTTCGGATCAACTATCGCAAGGGCGGCTCCGGTCCGCCTCTGCTCTTGCTGCACGGATACCCGCAGACGCACGTAATCTGGTACAAGGTGGCCGATCAGCTGGCTGAACGCTTCACCGTGGTGGCAGCCGACCTGCGCGGTTACGGCGATAGCAGCAAGCCCGAAGGCGGCGAGGACCATATCGCCTACAGCAAGCGCGAGATGGCGCGCGACCAGGTGGAACTGATGCGCGTGTTGGGCTTCGAGCGCTTCGACCTGCTCGCCCACGACCGCGGGGCGCGGGTCAGTCATCGGCTGGCCATGGATCACCCGCAGGCAGTGCGGCGGCTTATCCTCCTGGATATCGCGCCGACCCTGGCGATGTACAGCCAGACCGACGAAACCTTTGCTCGCGCCTACTGGCACTGGTTCTTCCTGATTCGTCCGGCGCCGCTGCCGGAAACGCTGCTCGAGGCCGCCCCCGAACTTATCCTGCGCACCGCCGTGGCCACCCGCGCCGATCATGTGCATCCGTTCAGCGAGGTCGCGTTCGCCGAGTACTTGCGATGCATGAAGCTGCCCGGCACTGTTCATGCGTTCTGCGAGGACTATCGGGCCAGTGCTGGCATCGATCTCGACCATGACCGCGAAGACCGTGCCGCCAAACGGATGATCGACGCGCCGTTGCTGGTGCTGTGGGGTACCACGGGTGTGATCGAGCGTTGTTTCGATCCGCTCGAGGAATGGCGCGCGGTTGCGTCAGACGTGCAGGGCGAGGCCCTGCCGGCGGGGCACTACCTGCCGGAAGAGGTGCCCGAACTGCTACTGGAACGAGTGCTGGCATTTCTCGCCTGAGATTGGCCATCACCCGGCGCATCTATCAGGCATTGCGATAGGTTCGTACGGAAAAATGCAACCATGAACCTGGCGATTCAATAGAAGATCACCAGATTCCGTCACTCGGCACGCCTGGCGCCAAGTCGGCCACCGTTCAGAGGTCTCTCAAATGATCGACATTCGTCCCCGTGCCGAGCTCGGCGGCGCCCAGCATGGTTGGCTGGATACCCGTCATCACTTTTCCTTCGCCGAATACCACGACCCGGCCCGCATGCACTGGGGGCACTTGCGGGTCTGGAATGACGACAGCATCGCACCGCATTCCGGCTTCCCGAGCCACCCGCATCGCGACATGGAAATCATCACCTACGTGCGCAAGGGGGCGATCACCCATGAGGACAGCCTCGGCAACCGCGGCCGGACCGTGGCGGGTGACATCCAGGTGATGAGCGCCGGCACCGGTATCAGCCACAGCGAATACAACCTGGAAGACGAGACCACCGAGATTTTCCAGATCTGGATCTACCCGGACCAGTCCGGCTTGCCGCCGGCCTGGGGCACCCGCCCGTTCCCGGCCGGTGAGCGCGCCGGCAGCCTCGTCACCCTGGCCAGCGGGATGGCAGAGGATGGCGATGCCTTGCCCATACGAGCCGATGCCCGCCTGGCTGCGGCGACACTTTTTGCCGGTCAGGTTGCCGAATACCAGGTTGGCCCGGAGCGGAAGGTCTACATGGTTGCGGCCAGCGGGCGTATCGAAGTCGGGGAGCGGATCGCGGCGGCAGGTGACGGGGTGGCAGTGCGAGATGAGACGCGGGTCAGCATCAGGGCGTTGGAAGACAGTGAAATCGTGCTGGTCGACGTTCGCTGAACGTATCGACTGCCACTACTCAAACCGGAACACAACCCAGGAAGAGGAAACTGAAAATGGCGAAGATTCTCGTGGTGTACCACTCAATGTATGGCCACATCGAAACCATGGCCAATGCAGTGGCCGAAGGTGCGCGTCGTGTCGAAGGCGCTGAAGTGACCATCAAGCGCGTGCCGGAAACCATGCCGCAAGAGGCTTTCAAGAATGCCGGCGGCAAGGTCGACCAGCAGGCGCCCGTTGCCGATCCGGCGGAGCTGGCCGATTACGATGCGATCATCTTTGGTACGCCGACTCGCTTCGGCAACATGTCCGGGCAGATGCGTGCCTTCCTCGATCAGACCGGTGGGCTCTGGGCCAAGGGCGCGCTGCACGGCAAGGTGGCCAGCGTGTTTGCTTCGACCGGCACCGGCGGCGGTCAGGAGATGACCATTACCTCGACCTGGACCACTCTGGCGCACCACGGAATGATCATCGTGCCCACCGGCTACGGTATCGGCGAGTTCTTCGATATTTCGGAAATGAATGGCGGCACGCCGTACGGCGCCTCGACCATCGCTGGCGGTGACGGCTCGCGTCAACCGTCCGATAAAGAGCTGACCATTGCCCGTTACCAGGGCGAGCTGGTGGCACAGACCACGGTCAAGCTGAAAGGCTGATTGGCCGCGAAGGTGCCGGGTGGCTTGGCTCGCCCGGCGTCCCGGCCCGATCAGCCGTCATGCAGCAACCCGTACATCAGCTCATCGACATGGCCGGCGTCGCTGGCACGTTTGTAGGCCGCCCGCTGAGTGCCTTCCTGCACGAAGCCCAGGCGTTCGTAAAAGGTGATGGCACGGGGATTGTCCGCTTCGACTGTCAGCTCGACACGGGTGATGCCCGCTCGCAGCAGCCGCGCAAGGGCGTCCTGCATCATTCCCATGGCGATACCTCGGCCTTGGGCTTCCGGCGCCACGGCCAAGGTTCCAAGGTAGGCGACATGGGCAGCACGACCGACGTGCCGCTGCGCCTTGTAGAAGCCCATTACTTCGCCATCGACTTCGTATACGTAGAAACAGCCACTCTCGAACAACGGGTCGAACACCTTGCCGAACGCCTGGCGCGGCATCGGATCGAAGCCGAGGAAGGGCACCACTGACTCGTGCATGTAGATGTCGTAGACGCGATCGAAATCGCCAGGGGCGACCAGTCGGCGCATATCCCATCCTCCTAGGGCAGCGGCGCGAACAGCGCCTCGATATCACTCGGCTCCAGTTGCCAGCCGCCGTGATCGCCGGCATCCAGCACACCTGCGGCCAGTTCGGCTTTGCGTTGCTGCAGGTGCTGGATCTTTTCTTCGACGGTAGCGCGAGCGATCAGCTTGTAGACGAATACCGGCTTGCTCTGGCCGATGCGGTGCGCGCGGTCGGTGGCCTGGTTCTCCGCGGCCGGGTTCCACCAGGGGTCGTAATGGATCACGGTGTCGGCAGCCGTCAGGTTCAGACCGGTGCCGCCAGCCTTGAGGCTGATCAGAAACAGCGGGACCTCCCCATTCTGGAACCGCGTGACGGGTGTGCGCCGATCCTTGGTTTCGCCGGTGATCTGGACGTAGTCGATGGTGCGGCTCTGCAGCTCTTCTTCAATCAGCGAGAGCATCGAGGTGAACTGTGAAAACAGCAGGATTCGTCGGCCTTCGGCGAGTAGCTCGGTCAGCATCTGCATCAGGCTGTCGAGTTTGCCGGAGGTGCCGCCCCGGACCGGCCGGGCGACGTCGCCCTTGACCAGGCGCAGATCGCAACACACCTGACGCAGCTTGAGCAGCGCATCGAGGATGACGATCTGACTGCGCGCCAGGCCTTTGCGGTCGATCTCCTCGCGAATCTTACTGTCCATGGCCAGTCGCACGGTTTCGTACAGGTCGCGCTGAGCCGGGCTGAGCTCGACCCAGTGCAAGATTTCGTTTTTGGGCGGTAACTCCTGCGCGACCTGTTCCTTGCGTCGCCTGAGCAGGAAAGGTTTTATCCGTTTGGTGAGATGCTCCAGCCGATCAGCGTCACCGTGTTTCTCGATAGGGGTGCGGTAGTCCCGGTTGAATTGCTTGGTATCGCCGAGCCAGCCGGGCATGAGGAAATGAAACAGCGACCAGAGCTCGCCCAGGTGATTTTCCAGCGGCGTGCCGGTGAGGCAGAGGCGCTGGCGGGCGTCCAGACGTCCGGCGGCTTGCGCCGCCTTGCTGCTGGCGTTCTTGATGTTCTGCGCTTCGTCGAGCACCAGCACATGCAGCGGGACGTCTGCGAGCAGGTCGATGTCTCTGGGCAGCAGCGCATAGGTGGTGAGCAGCAGATCGTAGTCGGTCAGGTGCTGGTAGAGCTGCCGACGCGTCGTTCCGTGCAGGGTCGCCACGTTCAGCGATGGCGCGAAGCGGGCCGCTTCATCCTGCCAATTGGGAATGAGCGTCGTGGGCATCACCACAAGAGAGGGTCGGTCCAGCTTGCCCGCTTGCTTCTCCACTAAAAGATGAGCGAGGGTCTGCAACGTTTTACCCAGGCCCATATCGTCGCCCAGAATGCCGCCGACCTCGAGGGCCCGTAGCGTTTGCATCCAGCGCAGGCCGTCCAGCTGATAGGGGCGCAGTGTTGCATTCAGGTCCCGCGGTGGGCTGATGTCTTGTTTGCGGTAGTCGCGCAGTCGCTGGGCGAAATCCCGTAAATGCTCGCCGCCATGCCATTGCAGCGGCAGCGAATCGAGCCCGGCCAGCCGGGCCGCATCGGTTCGCTCCAGTCGTAGGTTCTCACCGTTTGGTTGCTTTTGAAGATAAAGCTCCGAGAGGGTGGCCAAGATGGGTTTCAGGCGACCGAAGGGCAGCAGCACTTGCAGCGGCTGGTCATCTTCTTCGCGGCGCCGGCCGATCTGCACCCGCAGGGTTTCGTCGTCGCCGCGTTGTGCCAGGGCGTGCGCAGAGAGTAGGGCCGGATTGCGTCGGATCAGCCCGAGCAGGACCGGCAACAGGCTGATTCGCTCACCTTCGACGATGATGCCGAGTTCCAGGTCGAACCAGCTGTGCTCGGGCGACTCCTCGACGTCGACGTACCAGGCATCGATCGACGCCAGATCGTAGGCGAAGCCGGGCTGCATGACGATCTGCCAGCCTTGCTCGCGCAGCGGGGCCAGTTGGGTCTGGGTGAAATTGAGCCAGGCTGCCTCGCTCGGCAGCTCGAACATCTCGGCCGAATCCTTCGGCAACGCCTGACTCTGGCGCAGCGCCGGGCGAAAACCCAGTTGCTGCAACTGCTGACGCAGCGCCTGTTCCGCGTCCGGCTGGCGGGCGATGCTCAACACGCGAGCCCCTTCGGTCTGGCGTACGCGTTGGCCGGGCTTGGCTTTGCCGTGAACCCGGGTGTGGCCGTAGAGGAAAGTCAGCCCGGCACGATGCTGGTGCTCGCTCACCATGCGACCGCTGCTGAGCTGGTAGTTGACCGACTGATGGCTGCCGAGGCTCAGGTGGGGCAGTGGACGCAGGTCATCGACCTGATGTTCTTCAGGCTTGGCGGGGGCCGGCAGCTGCGGGGCGATTTCATGCAGCGTCAGGCTGAACAGGGCGGCCTGGGCGGATGGAACCGCGGGTGCGTCGAGGAAGTGCCGAGCCAGTGGCATGGGCAGACCGTGATCGACCATGCCCATTTCGTTCCGGACCCTGTCGAGGTAGTACAGCGGGTCCACAGCCGTAAGCAGTTCGCCGTGGGGTTCGGCCATGTCCAGTCCAGGCTGGAAACCCCCGTCGGTTCGCTCGTTCCAGTTGAAGCGTGCCTGTCGGGGCCGGCCGGGTTGCAGTGCGGGCTGAGCCCAGCCGAGAAAGGCGCGACCGCTCTCGAGAATCAGGCGCAGGATTTCGCCGCCGTTCTCGCCGTTGGGCTTGAAACCATTGCCTGATGTGCGGCCCAGCGTTACCAGTGCGGCAATGCGCAAATCCAGCGGCTGCATGAAGGTCGGCTTGCGAAAGCTGGCTTCACGCAATCCATAGTAGGGCTGCCGCTCGCCCCAGGTGCCGTCTTTGTATTGACGCACCTTGTGGACCTCCACGGAGAAGTCAGGGCATAGCAGATAGTGCAGACACCAGCCTTGGCCGGTTTGCAGGTTGTCACCCAGCACCTGCGGGAGCTGCGATAGCCATTGTTCCAGCCGGTCAGGGAGGCGCTCACCGGACTGCTCGCTCTGCTTGGCGGGCAGGCGCTCGGCTTGCGCTTCGAGGGACGCTATCAGGGCTACGCAATGCTTGCAGTTGCGGCCAACCGGGCAGTTGCAGATGCAGCTGAGCCGGCCGTCGCGGGACAGCTCCAGCGACTGACGATAGACGCTGCCAGCTGAACCGCGACACGTCGCTTCGACGTACCGCGAATCCTCCCGCACGACCCTGATGCGGTCCTCCGCTGCGTACTGCTGGCCCCTGGCGATAGCGTTTTCGGAAAACGGTAATCGCCAGGCGGCGGGCAGGTTGGGGAGAAAGTCACCCTGCATCGGTGGATCGGGTGGTGAGTACAGGCGTCTTCGACATCGTTACGGCTTTTCCACGGACAATCGTTCGAGCAATGCCTCAAGCGTGTTGAAGCGATCTTCGGCACGCTCCATCGGCACCTGAAACTTGAACATCGTGGCGCCTTCGAACTTGTAGCGGTTGGGTTGGCTCTGGATCAGTTTGATCAGCACCATCGGGTCGACGCGGGTATCCGCAGCGAACTCGATACGTCCCCCTTGAGGCCCGGCGTCGATCCTGGTGATGCCGAGGCTGGCGGCCTGCAGCTTGAGCAGGGTCAGCCTGACCAGATGCTTGGCAGGTTCAGGCAGCAGACCGAAGCGGTCGATCATCTCCACCTGCAGTTCGCGCAGACCGTTCTCGTCAGCGGCGTTGGCGATGCGCTTGTAGAGGATCAGCCGCGCATGCACATCTGGCAGGTAGTCTTCCGGAATCAACGCCGGTACGCGCAGATTGATCTCCGGTCCGCCGCCCAGCGGTTGATCGAGGTTCGGCTGCTCGCCTTTCTGAATGGATTTGACCGCACGCTCGAGCATTTCCATATAGAGGGTGAAGCCGACGGCCTGAATCTGCCCGCTCTGACCATCGCCGAGCAGCTCGCCGGCGCCGCGAATCTCCAGATCATGGGTGGCGAGCACGAACCCGGCACCCAGATCCTGGGCGTTGGCGATGGCTTCCAGGCGCTTTTCGGCGTCCGGAGTCATGGCCTTGCGTGGCGGCGTCAGCAGATAGGCATAGGCCTGGTGATGGCTGCGGCCGACGCGTCCGCGCAGTTGATGCAGCTGGGCCAGGCCGAACTTGTCGGCACGTTCGATGATGATGGTGTTGGCGCTGGGTACGTCGATGCCGGTCTCGATGATGGTCGAGGCGATCAGCACGTTGAAGCGTTTGTGGTAGAAGTCGCCCATCACCTGTTCGAGTTCGCGTTCGCGCATCTGGCCGTGGCCTATGCCAATGCGGGCTTCCGGCACCAGTTCGGCTAGATCGGCGGCGCATTTCTCGATGGTCTTGACGTCGTTGTGCAGGTAATAGACCTGGCCGCCGCGCAACAGCTCACGCAGCAGCGCTTCCTTGATCACCGAGTTCTGCTGCTCCATGACGAAGGTGCGCACCGACAGCCGGCGCGCAGGCGGCGTGGCGATGATGGAGAGGTCACGCATGCCGGCGACGGCCATGTTCAAAGTCCGAGGAATCGGTGTGGCGGTCAGGGTGAGGATGTCGACCTCGCTGCGCAGCGCCTTGAGCTGTTCCTTCTGGCGCACCCCGAAGCGGTGTTCTTCGTCGATGATCACCAGGCCGAGATTGGTGAACTTGACGTCGGCCTGCAGCAGTCTGTGCGTACCGATGAGAATGTCGACCTTGCCTTCGGCCAGCTCCTGCACCGCGCCCTGGATCTCCTTGGCGGACTTGAAGCGGCTCATCACCTCGACGCGAACCGGCCAATCGGCGAAACGGTCGCGGAAGCTGTTGTAGTGCTGCTGGGCAAGCAGCGTGGTTGGCACCAGCACCGCCACTTGGCGACCGCTATGCACCGCGATGAAGGCGGCACGCATGGCCACCTCGGTCTTGCCGAAGCCGACATCACCGCAGATCAGGCGATCCATGGGGCGGGGTGCGAGCATGTCGCTACGCACGGCTTCGATGGCGGCCTGCTGGTCCGGCGTTTCCTCGAACGGGAAGCCGGCGCTGAAGGTTTCGTAATCGAGTTGGGGATCTTCGAAGGCATGGCCTTCGCGCGCGGCGCGGCGGGCATAGATGTCGAGCAACTCGGCGGCGACGTCGCGCACCTGTTCGGCGGCTTTGCGCTTGGCCTTCTGCCAGGTTTCCGAGCCCAGCCGGTGCAGCGGCGCCAGTGCATCGTCGCTGCCGGTGTAGCGCGCAATCAGGTGCAGGCTGGAGACCGGTACGTAGAGCTTGGCCTCTTCGGCGTACTGCAGCATCAGGAACTCGGCGGCCTGACCTTCGATCTCCAAGGTGACCAGGCCGTGATAACGGCCGACACCGTGGTCGATGTGCACCACCGGCGCGCCTTCGCGCAGTTCGGTGAGGTTCTTGATGGCGTTCTCGCCGGTATCACGACCTTTTTCACGCCGGCGGCGCTGCATGATGCGCTGGCCGAACAGCGGGCTTTCGGCGATCAGCGCCAGGGCCGGGTCTTGCAGCAGCAAGCCGTCATCCAGTGGGGCGATGGCAATCGCCAGGCGCTCGCCGCTTTCAACGAACTGCGGCCAGCCAGCCACTTCCTGCGGGCGCAGCTTCAGCCGAGCGAGCAGCTCGAGCAGAACCTCGCGGCGGCCGGCCGATTCGGCGGTGAACAGTACGCGGCCTGGAAATTCGTCGAGAAAGCGTCGCAATGCACCCAAGGGTTCAGGTGCCTTGGCGTCGATCGCAAGCTCAGGGAAACGGCTGGCTGGAAAGCGCTCGCGGCCGATGCCGGTATCTACATCATCCTGGCTGGCCACGATGCGCGGCCAGAGTTTCAGATGCGCAAAGCAGTCTTCGACCGCCATGAACAGTTCGGCGGGCGGTAGCAATGGGCGTTCAGGGTCGACGCGACGCTCTTCGTAGCGAGTACGGACGTCTTTCCAGAAGTGCTCCGCAGCCTGCTCGATACCCGGCAGCGAGAACACCTGGGTGTCTCCTGGCAGATAATCGAACAGCGTCGAGGTCTCGTCGAAGAACAGCGGCAGGTAGTACTCGATACCGGCCGGCGTGATCCCGGTGGATAGATCCTGGTAAACCGGGCAACGGCGGAAATCCACGTCGAAACGCTCACGGAAGCGTGCGCGGAAGCCGGTGACCGACTCCTTCTTCAGCGGGAACTCGCGTGCCGGCAGCAAACGGATCGACTCGACCTTATCTATGGAACGCTGGTTTTCTGGATCGAAGGTACGCAGCGTTTCGATTTCGTCGTCGAACAGGTCGATGCGGTAGGGCAGGGGGCTGCCCATCGGGAACAGGTCGATCAGCGCGCCGCGGACGGCGAACTCACCATGTTCGTAGACCGTATCGACGCAGCGATAGCCGGCCGCTTCAAGGCGCGCCCGCATCTGCTCGACATCGAGCTTCTGGCCGATGTCTAGTACCAAGCTGGAACCGAGCAGAAAGCGTTTGGGCGCCAGCTTGTGTAGCGCTGTGGTGATAGGGACTACCAGAACGCCGTGGGTCAGATCGGGAAGCTGATAGAGCGCGGCGATGCGCTGGGAGATGATGTCCTGATGCGGCGAAAACACGTCATAGGGCAGCGTCTCCCAGTCGGGGAAGTGCAGAACCGGCAGATCAGGCGCAAAGAAGCCAAGCTCTTCCTGCAGGCGTTCGGCGCTCTGGCTGTCGGCGGTAAGAAGGAGAGTGAATCGATCTGCGTTGCTGGCTGCCTCGGCAATGGCCAGGCTCAGCGCGGCACCAGGAAGGTTGCCCCAGGTTTGCTTGCCGCTGGCAGCAGGCATGGGCGGAAGGCGCAATACGGACACGAGTGGGCGTGGCTCCGGTCGATAAGAATGGACCGCCCGGATTGTAACTATCCGCGCGGGACGCTGTCAGTGTTTCGGCTGCAGAGATTGCCGGCGCTAGGGTGCGGCGGCATAATGTAGCCCTTTTTCTCAGCCCCTACATATTGGAAGGAACTGCCCGTGACTCAGAAGCCCGACCAGTGTCTTGGTGAATGGATTGATCGAGAAGCCCTCGCCGAAGCGATGATTCCGCTGATTGGTCAGCTGTATCGTAACAACAACGTGGTGACTTCCATCTATGGCCGCGGCCTGATCAACCGTTCGGTCATCGCGCTGCTCAAGGCGCATCGTTTCGCTCGCCACCGTCAGGCTGACGAAGCCGAGCTGTCCGTCAACGAAACCCATCAGATCCTCACGACCATGAGCCAGATGGAGCTTGGCGCCGCTTCGGTGGATCTGGGTAAAGTCGTGGCGAAGTTCAAGGCCGAGGGCAATGGCCGCAGCCTTGATCAGTTCGTGCGTGACGAACTGGCCGAAGTCGCAGGCAAGCGCAACACCGCGGGCGTCCATAAGGGCATCGACGTCGTGCTCTACGGCTTCGGTCGGATTGGTCGCTTGCTCGCCCGCATTCTGATCGAGAAGACAGGCGGCGGTGATGGCCTCCGTCTGCGGGCGATCGTCGTGCGCAAGGGCGCCGAGAACGATCTGGTCAAGCGTGCCAGTCTGCTGCGTCGCGACTCGGTGCATGGTCCTTTCGATGGCACCATTCATATCGATGCGGAAAACAACACCATCACGGCCAACGGCAATCTGATCCAGGTGATCTATTCGAACGATCCGGCCTCGGTGGATTACACCCAGTACGGAATCGAAAACGCGCTGCTGGTTGACAACACCGGCAAGTGGCGCGACGCCGAAGGCCTTAGTCAGCATCTGAAATGCCCTGGCATAGACCGTGTTGTACTGACGGCGCCAGGCAAGGGCGAGCTGAAGAACATCGTTCACGGCATCAACCATGGCGAAATCACCGCCGACGACAAGATCGTCTCCGCTGCCTCCTGCACCACCAACGCGATCGTGCCGGTACTCAAGGCGGTCAATGATCAGTACGGCATCGTCAACGGTCATGTCGAGACTGTGCATTCGTACACCAACGACCAGAACCTGATCGACAACTTCCATAAAGGCAGTCGTCGTGGCCGTAGTGCTGCGCTGAACATGGTCATCACCGAGACGGGTGCTGCTACGGCTGCCGCCAAGGCGCTGCCGGTGCTCAAAGGCAAGCTGACAGGTAATGCCATTCGCGTGCCGACGCCGAACGTCTCGATGGCGATTCTCAACCTGAACCTGGAGAAGGCCACGAGCCGCGAAGAGATCAACGAGTACCTGCGCCAGATGGCCATGCATTCGGACCTGCAGAAGCAGATCGACTTCGTCAACTCGCAGGAGGTTGTTTCAAGCGATTTCGTGGGTTCGCGTCATGCCGGCGTGGTCGATGCCGAAGCCACCATCTGCAGCGATAACCGCGTCGTTCTGTATGTCTGGTACGACAACGAGTTCGGCTATAGCTGCCAGGTCGTTCGGGTGATGGAAGACATGGCCGGAGTCAATCCGCCCGCTTTCCCACGCTGACGCATCGGTCGTATGCAAAACGGGAGCTTCGGCTCCCGTTTTGCATTTGATCGGAAAAATCCACCGTGCAGGGCCTTCGAGTCGGCCGCGTCAATAGTGAGTTACAGCGAAACGCTTGTCTCTAGTCAAAAGATTGAAAGACCTTGGGTGGTCAGTCATGGGTCGCGACCTCTATAATCGGGCGGATTTCTACCTGGGCCCGCGGCATAGCGTCGCGCTGATAACGCTTCAGTGCGCGTTGTGCAGTTCGACTTTAGCCAAGCCGTGTGGCTCGTAAAAAGCCTTTAAATCAGTGGTTAGCGAACCGATGATCAATATAAAACGTGGGCTTGATTTGCCCATTGCAGGTGCGCCGGCGCAGCGTGTCGAGGCTGGAAGGCCCGTGCGAAGCGTCGCCGTATTGGGGTTTGACTACCCCGGCATGAAGCCGACCATGGATGTTCAGGTCGGTGATCGGGTCAAGTTGGGACAGGTACTGTTCTCCGATAAGAAGACGCCAGGGGTGGTTTTCACCGCACCCGGCGCCGGCGTCGTCAGCGCCGTCCATCGCGGTGAGAAGCGCGTCCTGCAATCGGTAGTCGTTGACCTCGACGGCACCGATGAGGTGACTTTCAGTCAGTACGATGCCGCCGAACTCGAAGGGCTGAGCGATGCCCAGGTTCGCGAGAACTTGCAGCAGTCGGGCCTCTGGACTGCACTGCGCACGCGCCCTTACAGCAAAGTGCCGGCCATCGATGCCGTGCCCAGCTCCATTTTTGTCACGGCAATCGATACCCATCCGCTAGCCGCCGATCCGGTCATCGTGATTGCCGAGCGTACCGCTGACTTCGAAGCGGGCCTCAAGGTGCTCGGTAATCTCGGCAAGCTGTTCCTGTGCAAGGCCGAGGGTGCCTCGTTGCCGGGCGAGCAGCTGGCCAAGGTAACCACCGAAAGTTTCTCCGGCCCCCATCCTGCCGGTTTGCCTGGCACCCACATCCACTTCCTCGATCCGGTCAGCGCCAGCAAGAGTGTCTGGACCATCGGCTATCAGGACGTGATCGCCATAGGCGCGCTGTTCACCAGTGGCCGCCTGTCAATCGAACGCGTGGTGTCGCTTGCCGGTCCTGTAGTGGAAAATCCACGTCTGGTACGTACCCGTCTGGGCGCCAGTCTCGATGAGCTGACCGCCGGTGAATTGCAGCCCGGCGCCAACCGCGTCGTGTCCGGTTCGGTATTGGGTGGTCGTACGGCGCATGGTGCGTTCGCTTATCTGGGCCGTTATCACCAGCAGGTTTCCTGCCTGCGCGAGGGTAAGGAGCGCGAGATGCTGCACTACCTGCGTGCCGGTAGCGACAAGCACTCGATCCTCAATATCTACATCTCCAAGCTGATGGGCGGCAAGAAGTTCGCCTTCTCTACGTCCACCAACGGCAGTCCCCGCGCCATGGTGCCAGTCGGTAACTACGAGGAGGTCATGCCGCTTGACGTGTTGCCGACTCAACTGCTGCGTTCCTTGATCATTGGCGACACCGAAGTTGCGCAGAAGCTTGGCTGCCTCGAGCTGGACGAGGAAGATCTGGCGCTGTGCACCTACGTCTGTGCCGGCAAATACGAATACGGCCCGATCCTGCGGGACAACCTGACTCGCATTGAGAAGGAGGGGTAAGGAATGGGCATTCGCGAATTCCTCGACAAGATCGAGCACCATTTCGAGAAGGGCGGCAGGTACGAGAAGTGGTATGCACTCTACGAAGCCGCAGACACCTTTCTCTATCGTCCCGGTAGCGTGACCAAGACCACCGCTCACGTGCGTGACGGCATCGACCTCAAGCGGATGATGATCACGGTCTGGCTGTGCACCTTCCCGGCGATGTTTTTCGGCATGTGGAACACCGGCTACCAGGCCAACCTGATCTATGCACAGAGCCCTGATCTGCTTGCTTCGCAAGAAGGTTGGCGATTGGCGTTGGTCAGTGCGCTGGCCGGCTTCGATCCGGGCAGCCTGTGGGACAACTTCATTCAGGGCGCGGCCTACTTCATCCCGGTCTACGCGGTGACCTTCATCGTCGGCGGTTTCTGGGAAGTATTGTTCGCCTCGATCCGCAAGCACGAGGTCAACGAAGGGTTCTTCGTCACATCGGTGCTGTTCGCCCTGATTCTGCCGCCCAGCATTCCGCTGTGGCAGGTCGCGTTGGGTATCAGCTTCGGTACCGTGATCGGCAAGGAAATCTTCGGCGGTACCGGCAAGAACTTCCTCAACCCTGCGCTCACCGGTCGTGCCTTCCTGTTCTTCGCCTATCCGGCGCAGATGTCTGGTGATGCGGTATGGACAGCAGTGGACGGATTCTCCAGCGCAACGGCGCTCAGCCTGAGCTTTGCCGGCGGTATGGACAACGTGATCGGTAGCGGTATCACCTGGATGGATGCTTTCATCGGTACCATTCACGGCTCGATCGGCGAAACCAGTACGCTGGCCATCTTCATTGGTGGAGCTGTGCTGCTGATGACCAAGATCGCGTCCTGGCGGATCGTCACCGGCGTGATGGTCGGCATGATTGCGCTGAGCTATCTGTTCAACCTGATCGGCTCGGACAGCAATCCGATGTTCGCCATGCCTTGGTACTGGCATATGGTGGTGGGTGGTTTTGCCTTTGGCCTGATTTTCATGGCGACCGACCCGGTTTCTGCGTCGATGACCAATACGGGGAAGTGGGTCTTCGGCATTCTTATTGGGCTGATGGTGGTCTTGATCCGGGTGGTAAACCCGGCATTTCCGGAGGGCATGATGCTGGCGATTCTGTTGGCCAACCTGTGCGCACCGTTGATTGACC
Organism: Stutzerimonas stutzeri; assembly: GCF_024448935.1. Lineage (GTDB taxonomy): Bacteria > Pseudomonadota > Gammaproteobacteria > Pseudomonadales > Pseudomonadaceae > Stutzerimonas > Stutzerimonas stutzeri_AO. The sequence goes on along the minus strand of NZ_JAMOIE010000022.1, from coordinate 26,081 downwards.
ACTTTGTCGTTCGGGCCAACATCAAGCGGAGGCTGGCACGTAATGTCTAGTCAAAAAGAATCCACCGTTCGCACGCTGGTCGTGGCCTTGCTGGTCTGCCTGGTGTGCTCGGTGTTCGTTGCGGGTGCGGCCGTGGCGCTTCGCCCGACGCAGCTGGAAAACCGTCAGCTGGACAAGCAACGCAGCATCCTGGCGATTGCCGGTCTGGGTGAGCCAGGCATGTCCGGCAGCCAGGTGAAGGCGCTCTATAACGAGCGTATCGTCGCCAAGCTGGTCAACCTGGAAACGGGCGAGTACAGCGATGAATTCGATCCGAACACTTTCGATCCGCTGGTTGCAGCCAAGGACCCGGAGCTTTCGCAAGCGCTGTCGGGTGATGAGGATATCGCTTCGATCAAACGTCGCGAGCGCTACAGCGTCGTCTATACCGTCGAGGAAAATGGTGAGGTCGCTACGCTGATCATGCCGGTCCGTGGCTACGGGCTGTGGTCGACGCTGTACGGCTTCATCGCCGTCAAGGGCGATCTCAACACGGTCGAGGGGCTGGGCTTCTATCAGCACGGCGAGACCCCGGGTCTCGGTGGCGAAGTCGACAACCCGAAGTGGCGCAGCCAGTGGCAAGGTAAAGAATTATTCAACGAAAACGGCGAATTGGCCGTCCAGGTGGTCAAGGGTGGCGTCGATCCGCAAAGCCCGCGAGCCGACCATCAGGTCGATGCGCTGGCCGGTGCAACCCTGACCAGTAACGGGGTGAATAACCTGTTGCACTTCTGGCTGGGCGAAGACGGCTTCGGTCCATTTATCGCTAACCTGCGCGCTAGGGAGGCTTGATCATGTCGCAACCTACCATCAAGGAAGTCCTGTTCAATCCGGTCTTCAACAACAACCCCATCGGTCTGCAGATCCTCGGAATCTGTTCGGCGCTGGCGGTTACCTCCAACCTCAAGACGGCGCTGGTCATGTCCGTCGCGCTGACGTTGGTGGTGGCGTTTTCGAACCTGTTCATCTCGATGATCCGCAGCCAGATTCCAGGCTCGATTCGCATGATCGTGCAGATGGTGATCATTGCGTCGCTGGTGATCGTGGTTGATCAGGTGCTCAAGGCCTACGCCTTCTCGCTGTCCAAACAGCTGTCGGTGTTCGTCGGTCTGATCATCACCAACTGCATCGTGATGGGCCGGGCCGAAGCGTTCGCCATGCAGAACCCACCGATGCTGTCGTTCTTCGATGGGCTCGGTAATGGGCTCGGCTACAGCGCCATGCTGATCGCGCTCGGCATCGTTCGCGAGCTGTTCGGCGCCGGCAAGCTGATGGGCTACACCATCCTTCCGGCGGTCAACGATGGCGGCTGGTACCAGCCGAACGGGCTGCTGCTGCTTCCCCCCTCGGCGTTCTTCCTGATCGGCCTGTTCATCTGGGGTATCCGCAGCTGGAAGAAAGAGCAGGTCGAGAAGCCGTCGTTTAAAATGGCGCCGCAAGTCTCGAACAAGGAGGCTTATTAATGGAGCATTACCTCAGCCTGTTCGTCCGTGCCGTATTCATCGAGAACATGGCGCTGGCGTTCTTCCTTGGCATGTGTACCTTCATCGCGATCTCGAAGAAGGTGGAAACCGCTATTGGTCTCGGCATCGCGGTGATCGTGGTGCAGGCCATTACGGTGCCGGCCAACAACCTGATCTACACCTACCTGCTCAAGGCAGGTGCGTTGTCCTGGGCCGGTTTGCCGGAAGTGGATCTCAGCTTTCTGGGGCTGCTCAGCTACATCGGCGTGATCGCGGCGATCGTTCAGATTCTCGAGATGACCCTCGACAAGTACGTGCCCAGCCTCTACAACGCGCTGGGTGTGTTCTTGCCGCTGATCACGGTGAACTGCGCCATCCTGGGCGGCACCCTGTTCATGGTCGAGCGAGACTACAACCTGGCGGAAAGTACCGTTTACGGCTTTGGTTCCGGTGCGTCCTGGGCGCTGGCGATCATGCTGTTGGCTGGTATTCGCGAGAAGCTCAAGTACAGCGACGTGCCAGACGGCTTGCAGGGCCTGGGTATCACCTTCATCACCATCGGACTGATGTCGCTGGGCTTCATGTCTTTCTCTGGCGTACAGCTGTAAGGACGGGATGAACTGATGAGTTACGAAATTTTCCTCGCCATCGGCATGTTCACCGCCATCGTGCTCGCGCTGGTGGTGATCATTCTCGCGGCCCGTGCCAAGCTGGTTTCCAGCGGCGACGTGAGTATCGAGATCAACGGCGAACGCACCATTACCGTTCCGGCAGGTGGCAAGCTGCTGCAAACCCTGGCCGCGAACAATATCTTCCTCTCGTCCGCCTGTGGCGGCGGCGGTACCTGCGCTCAGTGCAAGTGCATCGTCGAGAGCGGTGGTGGTGAGATGCTGCCCACCGAAGAGTCGCATTTCACCCGTCGTGAGGCAGGCGAAGGCTGGCGGCTGTCCTGCCAGACCCCGGTCAAGGCGGACATGAAGATCAAAGTGCCCGAAGAAGTGTTCGGTGTGAAGAAGTGGGAATGCACCGTGCTGTCCAACCCGAACGTGGCGACCTTCATCAAGGAGCTGACGCTGAAGCTGCCGGAAGGCGAGAACGTCGACTTCCGCGCCGGTGGTTATGTGCAACTCGAGTGCCCGCCGCATGAAGTGCGTTACCGCGACTTCGACATTCAGGAAGAGTATCGCGGCGACTGGGACAAGTTTGACCTGTGGAAGTACGTGTCGAAGTGCGACGAGACCGTGATTCGCGCCTACTCCATGGCCAACTATCCGGAAGAGCGCGGTCTGGTGAAGTTCAACATCCGCATCGCCTCGCCGCCGCCGGGTCGTGACGATGTGCCGCCGGGCAAGATGTCGTCCTACGTGTTCAGCCTGAAACCAGGCGACAAGATCACCGTCTACGGACCCTTCGGTGAGTTCTTCGCCAAGGACACCGATGCGGAAATGGTTTTCATCGGTGGTGGTGCCGGCATGGCGCCAATGCGGTCGCACATCTTCGATCAGCTCAAGCGTTTGAAGTCCAAGCGCAAGATGAGCTTCTGGTACGGCGCCCGCTCCATGCGTGAGGCCTTCTACGTTGAGGAGTACGATCAGCTGCAGGCCGAGAACGACAACTTCCAATGGCATTTGGCACTGTCTGATCCGCAGCCGGAAGACAACTGGAACGGCCCTACCGGCTTCATTCACAACGTGCTGTACGAGAACTACCTGAAGGACCATCCGGCGCCCGAGGATTGCGAGTTCTACATGTGCGGTCCGCCCATGATGAACGCCTCGGTGATCAAGATGCTCACCGACCTGGGCGTCGAACCGGAGAACATCCTGCTCGACGACTTCGGCGGCTAGTATGACCCATGCGTTACTTCAGCCCGTCATCGTTGCCGCCCTGGCGGCAGCCCTGACGGGCTGTCTGTTTCAGGACAAGGTAGAAGGTTTCGGCGGTCCCACCATGGGCAGCACCTACTCGGTGAAGTACGTGGCCGGTGATGCCCCTGTCTCCAAAGAGCAGCTGCGAAACGAGACGGATGCAATTCTGGCCGAGATCGACAGCCAGATGTCTACCTACCGTGCCGATTCGGATATCGAGACTTTCAACGCGCTTCCTGCCGGCGCCTGCATGGCCATGCCCGAGGGGATCCTCGAGCTCCTTCGGGCCGGTCAGCAACTGGCGGAGGAGAGCGACGGGGCTTTCGATCTGACGGTTGAGCCGTTGCTCAATCTCTGGGGCTTCGGTCCTCACGGAACCGGCGAGCGTGTGCCCTCCGTCGAAGAGATAGCCACGGCCCGCAGCGACATGGGGCATGAGCATCTTCGGATTGATGGCGAGCAGCTCTGTAAAGACGCAGCCGTACAGGTTGATTTCAACAGTATCGCTGCGGGTTATGCGGTGGACCGGGTGAGCGCACATCTGGAGGCTTCCGGCGTCCGCCGTTACCTTGTGGAAATCACCGGCGAGCTCAAGGCTCGCGGCCGTAAACCCGACGGGGAGCCCTGGCGTATCGCAATCGAGGCACCGCACGACAACGAGCGGGTAGCGCAGCGGATTGTCGAACTCGACGGATTTGGTGTCTCCACGTCAGGTGACTATCGCAACTATTTCGAGCGTGACGGCAAGCGATATTCGCACACGCTCGATCCACTGACCGGTGCGCCGATCGATCATCACTTGGCCGCCGTGACGGTTATCGATCCCTCGACATTGAGGGCAGATGGATTGTCTACTGTGTTGATGGTGCTTGGGCCCGAACGGGGTTTGGCATACGCGGGGGAACGAAACATTGCAGCGTTCTTCGTGATTCGTGAAGGGCAGGAATTCATTAGCAAGAGCACTGAGGCCTTTGATGAGCTGTTCGGTGCGGGAGTAAGCAAATGACTTGGTTGATCGTGTTTCTGGTCATGTTGCTGGTGGTCTTCGGTATGTCCATCGGCGTAATCATGGGCCGCAAGCCCATTGCAGGCTCCTGCGGGGGCATCGCCAATCTTGGCATCGAGAAGGAATGCTCGATTTGCGGCGGCAGCCGTGAGAAGTGTGACGAGGTGAATCAAGAGGCGAGCCACGGCGACAAAGCAGATCTCGCATACGACGCGACCAGACGCTGATAGCCGTTTTGATCGAAAGGCCGGGGATAGCTGGCGCTCCGGGCGTTGGTCTTTGCATGCAGTGCCGGCGCGACCCTGCATCGGCGCGACGATCCAGGCGGCGGTGCGTCGATGGCAACTTCCGCCACCCGGTTTTACCGAATTCGTTAACAGCGGCAGGGCTGCCTGCTGCGTGGTCTGGGGTGAATATGGCTGTCTACAATTACGATGTGGTGATACTGGGCTCGGGCCCTGCCGGCGAAGGCGCGGCGATGAACGCGGTCAAAGCCGGGCGCAAGGTCGCCGTGGTTGACAGCAGGCCACATGTGGGTGGCAACTCGACCCATCTGGGGACTATCCCGTCAAAAGCGCTGCGCCACTCGGTGCGGCAGATCATGCAGTACAACACCAATCCATTGTTCCGTCAGATCGGGGAGCCCCGTTGGTTTTCGTTTCCCGACGTCCTGAAAAGTGCCGAAAGCGTCATCGGCAAGCAGGTGACTTCCCGCACGGGGTATTACGCGCGTAACCGCATCGATATCTTCTTCGGTACCGCTAGTTTTGCCGACGAGCAGACCGTGGAAGTGGTCAGTGCCAATGGCATGGTTGAAACCCTGGTGGCCAACCAGTTCATCATCGCGACGGGCTCACGGCCCTATCGCCCCGATGATGTCGACTTTACCCATCCCCGTGTCTATGACAGTGACACCATTCTTACCCTGAGTCATACACCGCGTCGTCTGATCATCTACGGAGCCGGTGTGATCGGCTCAGAGTACGCGTCGATCTTTAGCGGTCTCGGCGTCTTGGTTGACTTGATCGACAACCGCGACCAGCTACTCAGCTTCCTTGACGACGAAATCTCCGACGCGCTGAGCTATCACCTGCGTAACAACAACGTACTCATCCGTCATAACGAGGAGTACGAGCGTGTGGAAGGTGTGGATAACGGCGTGATCCTGCACCTTAAATCGGGCAAGAAGATCAAGGCCGATGCCTTCCTCTGGTGTAATGGCCGAACCGGCAATACCGACAAGCTCGCCCTGGAAAACATCAGTCTCAAGGTCAACAGCCGCGGCCAGATCAAGGTCGACGAGCACTATCGCACCGACGTCGGAAATATATACGCGGCGGGCGATGTAATCGGTTGGCCATCGCTGGCGAGCGCCGCTTACGATCAAGGGCGGTCGGCGGCAGGTAGCATCGTGGAGAACGACAGCTGGCGTTTTGTCGATGATGTGCCTACCGGCATTTACACCATTCCGGAGATCAGTTCGATCGGTAAGAACGAGCGTGAACTGACCGAGGCAAAGGTGCCATACGAAGTGGGCAAGGCGTTCTTCAAAGGCATGGCGCGCGCGCAGATTTCAGCCGAGCCGGTCGGCATGCTGAAGATCCTCTTCCATCGCGAGACGCTGGCGGTACTAGGCGTGCATTGCTTCGGCTATCAGGCATCGGAAATCGTGCACATCGGTCAGGCAATCATGAACCAGCCGGGCGAGGCGAACACGATCAAGTATTTCATCAATACCACCTTCAACTACCCGACCATGGCCGAAGCCTACCGCGTGGCCGCTTTCGACGGGCTAAACCGGCTTTTTTGAGCGGCTCCGACCGGTGGCCTGAGCCGGTCGGAGAAGATACCCGAGGCTGGCGCTGGCCTAATCGGGAGAGCTTTTGAGGGCAAGCGAAATGCGGCCGCCAGGCACGGCGGTCACGCGTTACCTTATGCGTTGCGCAGCGTGGTGACGGCAAGACCGGGATAATCAGTGATCAGGCTGTCGACGCCGAAATCCGCGAGCCGGCGCATCAATGCCGGTTCGTTTACCGTCCAGACCGATACGTGCAGGCCTTGCTGGCGGGCTTTGGCGATCCGTTCGGGCGTGCATAGGGTCCATTTCAATGCCAGTAGCGAGCAGTCGTACTGCTTGGCTACTTTCAGCGGGTCGAGCCAGGCGTACTCGGCCACCAGGCCGCACGACAATTCCGGTGTCAGCCTTTTCAAGGCCCTGAGCACCTCCCTCGAGCCGGATGTGACGGTAATCCGCTCGGCCAGTCCATGGTGCTCAGCCAGTGCCTTGATCGCCAGGACAGTCCGTGCGGCGCGCACCCTCGAAGCGCTTTTCACCTCCAATTGCCAATGCTCGAAGTCGCACTGCTCAAATAGCTCCGCCAGGCGGGGGATGGGGCAGGGGTGTTTCCAGTGGGGGCCGCCGTGGCGCGCGTCGTACTGGATCAACTCGTCTGCATCACGCTCGACCACCTTGCCGCGTCGCCCCGTGGTGCGTTTGAGCGTCGGGTCATGGATGACCATCAGCTCGCCATCTTTGGACAGATGCAGGTCGAGTTCGCAGCGGCGCACGCCATGGGCGAGGCACTGCTTGAAGCCGGCCAGGGTGTTTTCAGGCGCTTCGCCCTTTGCGCCGCGGTGGCCATAGATAAGCGTCACGGTTGTCTCTCTGATTGCAAGGATATGGAGCGTCGGTGATGAATAACGCTGTTGATGACCCGGTTCCCCTCGAAATAGACGGAAAAATCACGGTAATCCCAGCGAGTGATAGGGGGCCGACCGACGGCGGCGTGCTCCTCATCGGCTAAGCCAAAACGATCAAGTACGTCGATCTTCGCATTGCCGCGGCTGGGCATAGGGAGGTCGGCCGGGCCTTGCTCGCCGACCGGAATTTTGATGTCTTCGGCGCGAGCCGACGTGTTCAGGCTGAACATCAGCAGTAAGAGCAGAAAAGGGCGCATCCATCAGGTTCCTTGCGGGCTTTCACGAGCCAGGCGTCGTTCCGTTGCCTGTTTCTGCAGGATATGCCGCGCGAGCAGTTGCCGTTGTGCATCAGTCAGCGCTTCAAAGGATGTACCGATTGCAAACTGCCCGCTCTCCAGCGGCTGGCAGCTCGCCACGCGTGCAGTCAGCCACATGCCCAGGCCTTGCGGCATCAATGCCAGCTTGAGCGTCCAGGTTGAGCCTTCGTCAAGCGGCTGGTCATTGGTGAAACTGATACCACCTTCCGACAGCACGGTCGCCCGAGCTGGTCCGAGGTCTTGCAACAGGTCCTGGGCGAGCGCCTGACCAATCAGGTCGATGCGCTTGTTTTGCACTTTCAGGTAGTTGGCCAGCGTGCGGTTGCCCTCGGCTATCTGACGCAGCAGATGCTGCGCTTCGAAGTCGAGCTGATGGAGTTCCCCGAGCAGTTCGAACCGTTGCGTCGAACCGTTACCTGAGACTGTTGCGGCGTGTTCCGGCGGCAGGATTTCAAGTGCGATCATATCCTCGATACGATAGTATTCGCGGCGATCTTCGGTGTCTTCAGTGGGCATGTCGATCCCTGAGCTGCGGTGATGACCTGAGTGTATCAGGCCGCTTGGCATCGTCATTCAGCTTGTTATTTCCCGCCAGCGAAAGTGAACCCAACGATTTATGTTCAGACCGCTGTCCGTGTATATCGGGGCGCGCTACACACGCGCCAGACGTCGCAGCCTCTTCGTCTCCTTCATCTCCTTTACCTCCATGATCGGGCTGGCGCTCGGTGTGCTGGTAATGATCGTCGTGTTGTCTGTGATGAATGGGTTCGATCACGAAATGCGCAGCCGTGTGTTGGGTATGGTGCCGCACGCTACGATCGAAAGCTCGACCCCCATCGACGACTGGCCGACATTAGCAGAGCGGCTCGCGCAGCATCCTCAGGTCGCTGCGGTAGCGCCCTTCATACAGATGCAGGGTTTACTCACCCATCGCGGGCAGGTCAGCAAAATTCTGATTAACGCCGTGGACCCGGTTATCGAGCCGGAAGTCTCCATCGTGGGGCAGTTTTTCCGCGAAGGCACGCTGGCCGATCTGGCCCCCGGCGAGTTCGGCATTGTGATCGGCGACAAGGCGGCCAACACCTTGGGCGTAGGGGTCGGCGACAAGGTTACCTTCGTCGCCCCTGAGGTTACCGTCACGCCAGCCGGTGTATTTCCCCGCATGAAGCGGTTCACCGTGCGCGGTATTTTTCACGTGGGGGCCGGTGAAATCGATGGTTATGTGGCGATGGCCAACATCTCCGATCTGGCACGCTTGCATCGCTGGCAGCCGAATCAGGTCCAAGGGCTGCGCTTGCGGTTCGTCGATCTGTTTCAGGCCCCGCGTATTGCCTGGGAACTGGCGGGTCAGCTGGGTGATGAGTTCTACTCCCGGGACTGGACCCGCACCCACGGCAATCTGTACCAGGCCATCCGCATGGAAAAGGCCATGATCGGGCTGCTGTTGCTGCTGATCGTCGCCGTGGCTGCCTTCAATATCATCTCCACGCTGGTCATGGTCGTGACTGACAAGCGTGGCGATATCGCAATTCTGCGAACGCTTGGCGCGACACCACGACAGATCATGGCGATCTTTATGGTCCAGGGGACGGTGATCGGGGTCGTCGGCACGCTGGTCGGAGCATTACTCGGTATCTTCGCGGCGCTCAATGTAAGCAGTTGGGTTGCGGCGCTGGAGCGGTTGATCGGGCATAAATTTCTCAGTGCAGAGGTGTATTTCATCGACTATCTGCCGTCTCGACTGATGACCGCCGATGTGGTCCAGGTCTGCGTGGCGGCACTGATTCTCAGCTTTTTCGCCACCCTGTATCCGGCGTGGCGTGCGGCCCGGACACAACCGGCCGAGGCGTTACGATATGAGTGAGTTGTTTATGCATGAACGGTCTGCGAACGAGGCTGCGGTACTGAGCTGCCGCAACCTTGGCAAGCGCTACGAACAGGGTCCGGAGTCGGTCAGTGTGCTGTCCGGGCTTCAGTTGGAGTTGTTTCCCGGGCAGCGGGTCGCCATTGTCGGTACTTCCGGCTCTGGCAAGAGCACACTGCTCAATCTGCTCGGCGGGCTGGATACCCCTAGCGAAGGGAGCGTCTGGCTGGCTGGAGAAGCGCTTTCCACGCTCAGCGAGAAGGACCGCGGCCTGTTGCGTAACCGCGCACTGGGCTTCGTCTACCAGTTCCATCATCTGCTGCCTGAATTCAGCGCCCTGGAAAACGTTTGCATGCCGCTGCTGATAGGCAGCACGCCGATAGCGGAAGCACGTACGCGGGCGACCGAACTGTTGCAGCGGGTGGGGCTTGGCCACCGACTCGCTCATAAACCCTCGGAGCTGTCCGGGGGAGAGCGTCAGCGCGTGGCGATCGCCCGTGCGCTGGCGAACCGTCCGGCGCTGGTGTTGCTCGATGAGCCCACCGGCAACCTCGACCACCATACTGCGCAGGGGATCCAAGACCTGATGCTGGAACTGAGCAGTTCATTGCGTACGGCCTTCCTCGTCGTCACCCATGATCCGCAACTGGCCGGCCAGATGGATCACATCTTGCGCCTGGAAGATGGCCGGTTGGTGGCTGGCTAATGTTCAGGCCGCTCAGCATCTTCATTGGCAGCCGTTACACGCGGGCCAAGCGTCGCAATCATTTCATTTCATTCATCTCGCTGACGTCCATGATCGGGCTGTCGCTGGGCGTGCTGGCGATGATCATTGTGCTGTCCGTCATGAATGGCTTTCAGCGCGAGATGAGCAACCGCATCCTGGGCATGGTGCCGCACGCCGTGATTGCCGGTGACGGAAGGCCGGTGGACGACTGGCAATCGCTGGCCGAGCAGCTACGTGCGCATCCAGGGGTGCTCGGCACGGCACCGATCACCCAGCTTGAAGGCATGCTTTCCTACAGGGGGTCGATGCAGCCGATCGAAATCAAGGGCATCGATCCGAAGGCCGAAAGCGAAGTGTCTATCCTCGGCTCGAAGATGGTCGCAGGCAGTCTCGACGACCTCGAGGCCGGGGAATCCGGCGTAATCGTCGGGCTGATGACTGCGCGTCGATTTGGCCTGAAGCTGGGTGACAAGCTCACGCTGATCGTGCCTGAGCTCAGCGATGCGCCTGGTGGTATTACACCGCGGATGCAGCGTCTGAACGTCGTCGGGGTGTTCAAGGTGGGGGCTGAGCTGGACGGTAGCTTGGCTATGATTCACCGAGCCGATGCAGCCCAGATACTTCGTTGGCAACCAGATCAGGTCGAAGGCGTGAGGGTCAGGCTGGCTGATCTTTATCGGGCTCCGCAGCTCGCGACCGAGCTTGTCGCCGAGCTCGGCAAGGGTTATCGCAGTGAGGACTGGTCGCTTACCCAGGGGAGTTTGTTCAGTGCGATGAAGATGGAAAAGACCATGATTGGCCTGTTGCTTCTGCTGATCGTGGCGGTGGCGGCGTTCAATATCATTGCCACTCTGATCATGGTAGTCGCCGACAAGCGAGCGGATATCGCGATCCTGCGTACCCTTGGCGCAACGCCAGGGCAAATCATGGCGATTTTCATGGTTCAGGGAAGCATCATCGGATTGACGGGCACCCTGATAGGGACGCTGCTGGGCGTGCTTGGTGCGCTGAACGTCAGTGCCCTGGTGGCCTGGCTGGAAAAGGTATCGGGACAGCAGATCTTCAGTTCGGATGTGTACTTCATCAGCACCCTGCCATCTGAACTGCGGCTGCAAGATGTCTTGCTGGTGACGCTGGCGGCGCTACTGCTCAGTTTCCTGGCGACGGTCTATCCCGCTTGGCGGGCCGCACAGACGCAGCCGGCTGAAGCGCTGCGCTACGAGTAAGGAACAGTCTTAGCGGCGGTCCTTCTGCCGCTTGCGCCAACTGCGTCCGACCCACCAGCGCCAATAGCTCTGAGTGGCGATATAGCCTAATATCGCCGCCACAACGCCGACAACCAATGAGCCTAGGAAAAGCGGCTGCCAGTGGCTGTCTAGCATCTGGCGCACCCAGGCAAGGCTGAGCTCCATCGGCATCGGCGAAACCGGCGTGTCCAGCAGCCAGGCGCCTACCTTGTAATTGCAATAGAACACGGGCGGCATCGTCAACGGGTTAGTCAGCCAGACCAGGCCCACGGCGATCGGCAGGTTTGCCCGTGCCGGCACGGCGCATAGCGCGGCCGCCAGCATCTGCAAAGGCATCGGGATCATGGCCCAGAATAAGCCGATGGCCATCGCTCTGGAAACTGAATGCCGGTTGAGATGGAGCAGGTTGGGGTCGTGAGTCAGCGTGCCGAGAAACCGCAAAGACTTGTGTGCCTTTAGGCGGTCGGGGTGAGGCATGTAGCGTTTAAAAAAACGACGCGGCATGAAGATTCTCTGGCGGGGCGAAGCGCGTGCGATTATGCCTGAAACGAGACCCGGCGCTGAGAGGAGTTTGTGACATAAAGTCTACACTGTGAGCGCCGACAGGACGTCGGTCAGGCTATGTGACTCGGCGGCTGAGCCTATCCGGAGTGGCCTATCACTGGAAAGGAATCCGGGAGATCCGATGCGTACTGCAATGCTGGCGCTGGCAGCAGGCCTTCTACTGCTGCGTTTTTTACCGCAATTGCCGCCTGTCTCGGTGTTGCCATTCATATTCACGGCTGGCCTGGTCTTGCTGCCGTTCCGCTGGCGAGCGATCGGCTGCTTCATCTGCGGGTTTGCCTGGGCGTGTCTCAGCGCCCATGAAGCGCTGGACGACCGCCTGCCAATAGAACTCGATGGCCGTACGTTCTGGCTCGAAGGCACTGTGAGCGGCCTGCCGGATGTTCGCGGTGGTGTAGTGCGCTTCGAACTGGTCGATATAACCTCCAGGCATAGCGACCTCCCGTCCAGGCTTCGCCTGGCATGGTATGGCGGCCCCATGATGCAGGCGGGTGAGCGATGGCGGCTCGCTGCCAAATTGAAAAAGCCACGGGGCTTGGTCAATCCGCACGCTTTCGATTACGAGGCCTGGCTCCTGGCCCGACGGATCGGTGCCAGTGGCACGATCAAAGCCGGAGAGCGCGTGTCGCTGGCGGAGGGAGGGCCGGGATGGCGCGATCAGTTGCGGCAACGCCTGTTGGCGGTCGATGCTCAGGGCCGCTCCGGCGCCATTGCGGCGCTGGTAGTGGGCGATGACAGCGGTCTGTCCACCGCTGATTGGCGCACGCTCCAGGACACCGGAACCGTTCATTTGATGGTTATCTCGGGGCAGCACGTGGGCATGCTGGCCGGCTTGCTTTACGGCCTGGTGGCGTTGTTGGCGCGTTGGGGAATCTGGCCGCGGCGCGTCGCCTGGTTGCCCTGTGCTTGTAGCCTGGCCTTGGCTGGAGCGCTTGCGTACGGCTGGCTGGCGGGTTTTGAAGTCCCGGTCCAGCGAGCGCTGGTGATGGTCGCTCTGGTGCTCCTGTGGCGTTTGCGGTATCGGCATCTGGGTGTTTGGCTGCCACTGCTGATCGCCCTCGATGCTGTCCTGTTGTTGGATCCGCTAGTAGGGCTGCAGTCGGGCTTCTGGTTGTCTTTTCTGGCGGTGGCGCTTCTTGCTCTGGTGTTCCGCGGCCGGCTTGGTAGCTGGAGTTGGTGGCGCGCATTGGGTCGTGCACAGTGGAGCATGGCCCTGGGGCTGTTACCGATTCTGCTGGCGCTGGGCTTGCCGGTTAGCCTGAGCGGGCCGATCGCCAACCTCTTTGCAGTCCCGCTGGTCAGCGCAGTAATCGTTCCGCTGTCCTTGTTAGGCACGACCTTGTTGTGGTTGCCAGGCGTTGGCGAGCCGGTGCTATGGGTGGCCGGTGGGTTATTGACCATTCTCTTTGATGCGCTGCAATGGCTTGCCGGCTGGCAACCGGCGTGGCTACCAGCGTCATTGCCGCTTTGGAGTTGGCTGTTGGTTGCGCTTGGAACGCTGCTGATCCTGCTGCCGCCCGGAATACCGTTTCGGGCGTTGGGTCTGGTGTTTCTGTTACCGCTGCTGTTTCCACCCACCGACAAGCCGGCAGCAGGACAGGCGGAAATCTGGCTGCTCGACGTCGGTCAGGGACTCGCTGTGCTGGCCCGCACGCATGACCATGCGCTGTTGTATGACACAGGGCCGCGATATGGTGACTTCGATATCGGCGAGCGGGTTGTATTGCCGTCGTTGCGCACGCTGGGGGTGGACGGTCTCGATCTGCTGATTCTCAGCCATGCCGATAGCGACCATGCGGGTGGCGCTTCGGCGGTCCAGCGACAGATGCGCGCTGGGCGAGTGGTCAGTGGTGAGCCGGCAAGACTGCCCGCTTCCCTGGGCGCCGAGATGTGCCGCTCCGGAGACGCCTGGGAATGGAATCGAGTCCGCTTTACGCTGTGGCAATCACCGCAGGCCAGAGATGGAAACCAGTCCTCCTGCGTGCTGCTGATCGAGGCGAATGGCGAACGGCTGCTGCTCACCGGCGACATCGACGTGGATACCGAGCAAGTGCTCCTGACCAGCGACATGCCGCTTGAGGTCGAATGGTTGTTGGTGCCACATCATGGCAGTCGCAGCTCGTCGTCAACCGCATTCATCGGGGCAACAGGCGCCGGAGGTGCGCTCATCTCGCGCAGCTTGCATAACGCATTCGGTCACCCTCATCCGGAAGTGGTGCGGCGGCTTCAAGCGGCCGGTGCTCAGCTTCATGACACGGCAGAACAGGGAGCGCTGCGGATTCGCCTCGGCCGTTTCGAGCCTGTTCGAGGATTACGTGCCGAGCGTCGATTCTGGCGGGAAAAATGAGAACCGGGGCCGTCGGCTGGCTGGCGGCCCTATGCTAGAGTGGCGCCACTTTTTCGAGGGGGATTCATCTCGTGTGGGAGCTGGTCAAAGCGGGCGGCTGGATAATGCTGCCAATCATCCTGTGTTCCATCGCGGCCGCCGGTATCGTTGCCGAAAGGCTATGGACGCTTCGGCCCAGTCGAGTGACCCCGCCACACCTGCTTGGCCAGGTGTGGAAATGGATCAAGGACAAGAAGCTCAGTAACCAGAAGCTCAAGGAGCTGCGCGCGGATTCGCCGCTGGGGGAGATACTGGCTGCTGGTCTGGTCAACTCCAAGCATGGTCGAGAGATCATGAAGGAATGCATCGAGGAAGCGGCTGCCCGCGTCGTCCATGACCTCGAGCGCTACCTCAATGCGTTGGGTACGATTGCTGGTATCGCTCCCTTGCTCGGGCTTCTCGGTACTGTGCTGGGCATGATCGAAATTTTCAGTGCCTTCATGGGTTCCGGCATGGCCAACGCGCCGTTGCTCGCAGCGGGTATTTCCAAAGCGCTGATAACCACCGCGGCGGGTCTGATGGTCGGCATACCGGCACTGTTCTTCCATCGCTTCCTCCTGCGCCGAGTCGAAGAGCTCGTGGTCGGTATGGAGCAGGAGGCGATCAAGCTGGTTGAAGTTGTGCAGGGGGACCGTGACGTCGACCTGGGTGAGGGCAGGGCGTGAAGTTTCGGCGCAAGGCGCGGGAAAACGTCGACATCGGCTTGGCTCCGCTGATCGACGTGGTGTTCATCCTGTTGTTGTTCTTCGTGGTGACCACCACTTTTACTCGCGAAACCCAGCTGCAGGTTGATCTGCCGGAGGCGGCGAGCGGGTCGCCACCGCAGGAAAGTGAGCAGAGGCGGCTGGAGGTTGTGATCGACGTCAGTGGTCATTTCAGTCTCAATGGCAAGTCGTTGATCAAGCATGACCTGAACACATTGATGGCGGCGCTCAGCAAGGAGTCTGGCGGCGATACAAGTCTGCCGCTGATCATCAGTGCCGACGGCAAAACGCCGCACCAGGCGGTCATTACCGCCATGGACGCAGCCGGGAAACTGGGCTTCGCGCACCTGCGCATCACCACCATCGAGGCCCAGCCGGAGCCCTAATGTCCTTTGCTGATCGTCTCCAGCGGGCCTGGTATGAAGGGCATCCTGCCTTGGCGCTGCTTGCGCCGTTGGAAATGCTCTACCGCCGCGTGGTGACCGCTAGGCGAAAGCGGTTCATCAGCGGCGTGATCGATTGCTATCGGGCGCCAGTGCCTGTGGTGGTGGTCGGGAATATCACCGTTGGCGGCACCGGCAAGACCCCCCTGATTCTCTGGCTCATCGAGCACTGTCAGCGACGCGGCCTGAAAGTAGGTGTAGTCAGCCGTGGTTACGGTGCCAGACCACCCGTATACCCGTGGCGGGTGGAGCCCGAGCATTCTGCAGCCGAGGTTGGCGATGAGCCGTTGCTGATCGTGCAACGGACAAACGTACCGGTGATGATTGATCCTGATCGTTCCCGCGCGGTTCGTAAATTGCTCGAACTCGAGCTGCTGGACCTGATTCTTTCCGACGATGGGCTGCAGCATTACCGGTTGGGGCGCGATCTGGAGCTGGTCCTCATTGATGCTGCTCGTGGACTGGGCAATCAGCGCTGTTTGCCCGCTGGCCCGCTACGTGAGCCACTGGAGCGACTGGAGTCGGTCGATGCGGTGCTGATAAATGGCGCGCAAGCAGACAGTCCCTCGGGTTTTGCGTTCGCCCTGCAGCCATCGAAATTGATCGAGCTGAGCACTGGGCAGGTCTGGCCACTTGACCATTTTCCCGCAGGCCAACGGATGCATGCAGTCGCTGGAATCGGCCATCCACAGCGTTTCTTCACCACGCTCGAGGCGCTACACTGGCGGCCGATTCCGCATGCCTTCGCCGATCACGCCCGGTATAGCCTGGAGCAGCTGTGTTTCAGTCCAGAGCTACCCTTGGTGATGACCGAGAAGGATGCGGTCAAATGCCGGGCTTTTGCGCTGCCGGGCTGGTGTTATCTCCAGGTCCAGGCCGAGCCTTCCGCAGCTTTCGTCACCTGGTTTGATTCCCAGCTGGACCGTTTGCTGCCCGTTCATCCCTAAGCCGCTCGATCTGCCAGGTGCGGTCGGCTGCATCCAAGGACTGCGCCATGGATACCAAACTGCTCGATATTCTTGCCTGCCCGCTCTGTAAGGGGCCGCTGAAGCTGACCGATGACAAGTCCGAACTGATCTGCAAGGCCGACGGCATGGCCTTTCCGGTCCGGGACGGCATCCCGGTGATGCTCGAAAGCGAAGCCCGCACCCTCGACGTGGATGAGCGTCTGGACAAATGACTAACGCTTATACCGTGGTGATCCCGGCGCGTTACGCATCCACGCGCCTTCCGGGCAAGCCTCTGCAGGACATTGCCGGCAAGCCGATGATTCGCCATGTCTGGGAGCAGGCCTGCAAGAGCAGGGCGCAGCGGGTGGTGATCGCCACGGACGATCAGCGCATCCTGCAAGCCTGCGAAGGCTTCGGTGCACAGGTATTGCTAACCCGGGTCGACCACAACTCCGGCACCGATCGGCTTGCCGAGGTGGCGGACCGGCTGGGCTTAACGGCTGACGCGATAGTCGTCAACGTACAGGGCGATGAACCCTTGATTCCGCCTTCGGTGATCGACCAGGTGGCACTCAATCTGGCTGCTCACCCCGAAGCCGCGATCGCCACGCTTGCCGAGCCAATCAGCGATTCGCACGCGCTCTTTAACCCGAACGTGGTAAAGGTGCTGAGCGATATCAATGGCCTGGCGCTGACGTTCAGTCGCGCGACGCTGCCGTGGGCGCGGGACGAATTCGCGCGTAATCCCGATGCGCTTCCGAGTGATGTTCCGTACCGTCGGCATATCGGCATCTATGCCTATCGGGCCGGGTTCCTGGCTGACTTCGTGGCCTGGGGCCCATGCTGGCTGGAGAATGCCGAATGCCTGGAGCAATTACGTGCGCTCTGGCACGGCAAGCGCATTCATGTCGCCGATGCGCTCGAGGCGCCTCCGGCTGGCGTCGACACCGCCGAAGATCTTGACCGTGTCCGCAAGCTGCTCGGAGCTTGAGCGTGAAGGTTCTGTTCGTTTGCATGGGCAACATCTGCCGATCACCCACTGCCGAAGCTGTACTGCGCAAATACGTACAGGATGCTCAGCTGGACAGCCGAATCGCCATCGATTCGGCTGGAACCGATGACTGGCATGCCGGGAAGAGGCCCGATCAGCGCGCTTGCCAGGCTGCAGCCAGACGAGGCTATGACCTCAGCGCTCTTAGGGCGCGTCAGGTGACCGCCGACGATTTCCAGCGCTTCGATCTCATCCTGGCGATGGATCACGACAACCTGAAGCGCCTACAGGCCCGGCGTCCAGCCGGTGCACACGGTGAGCTCGATCTATTTCTGCGCCGATACCAATTGGGCACGGGCGCTGTACCCGATCCGTATTACGGCGGGGAGGACGGCTTCGAGCAGGTGCTCGACCTGATCGAGCGTGGTGCTGCTGGATTGCTCGATGAGATCAGAGGGCGTCAATGAGCCTTCTCATCGAGCCGGGTTATTCACTCAAGGCGCTCAACACCTTTGCGGTCGAAGCCCGCGCCGCCTATTTCGCTGAAGCCCGGGACGATCAGGCAGTAACCGAAGCGGTCAGTGAGGCCTGCCGTCTCGACGTTCCGCTATGGATCCTCGGCGGCGGCAGTAATTTGGTTCTGACCGGCGATGTACAAGCACTGGTGCTGCACATGGCCAGCCGGGGCATTCGTGTTCTCGAGGATAACGGCCAGCAGGTTGTGATAGAAGCGGAGGCCGGCGAGCCCTGGCATCCATTCGTATTGCGGAGCCTTGAGCTTGGTTTGGCTGGGTTGGAAAACCTCAGCCTGATCCCCGGTACGGTCGGCGCGGCACCCATCCAGAATGTCGGGGCGTACGGGGTCGAGATAAAGGATGTCTTCGCTGGGCTGACTGCACTGGACCGTCAAACCGGCAATTTGGTCGAGTTCGATTTGGCGGCCTGTGAATTTGCCTACCGCGACAGCCTGTTCAAACGTCAGGCGGGACGCTATGTGATTCTGCGGGTGCGTTTCATGCTTCACCGGACTGCGGGGCTAAGTCTTGAATACGGCCCGATCCGTCAGTGGCTGCAGCAGCATAATGTCCCGTCCCCCACGCCGATGGATGTCAGTCGTGCGGTCTGTGCGATCCGCAGCGAGAAGCTGCCAGACCCTCGAGTGCTGGGCAATGCAGGCAGTTTTTTCAAGAACCCCTTGGTTCCTCAGTCGACAGCGGACGCCTTGCTTGAGCAATACCCCGATCTGGTGGCGTTTGCGCAAGGTGGCGGGCAGGTCAAGCTTGCCGCTGGGTGGTTGATCGAGCGTGCGGGCTGGAAGGGTTATCGACAGGGGGATGTGGGCGTCCACAGGCTGCAAGCGTTGGTGCTCGTCAACTACGGCCAGGCAACCGGCCAGCAAATCCTGCAACTGTCCGAAAAGATCCAAGCTGATATCCTGGAGCGTTTCGGTGTGCAGTTGGAGATCGAGCCGAACGTCGTCTGACTCTGCCCCTTTCGGCTCTGCCGTGCCCGTTCTGAGCTTTTAATAAGGGTGACGGATCTCCCTGATCTCCGCGGCTACAGCCGGAAACAGCAAGGGTCGAGCCGGCACGTCCTCTGCTCATCTGAGCGCTCCCCAAAGCGCGGCGCAGCGATCATTCAATGATTGTCCGCCAACTGCTAAAAAAGGGATGCCGAAGCATCCCCTTTTTACATCGCTGGCCCTGTCAGTCTTGACGCTTGTCGAGGCCCTGCGGCTTGGCTTCCTCCGGCACATCCGCGTCAGCTTCAGTGGTGGGCCTGATCGTCTCCGCTTCGGGTTGGAGTAGCTCGGTCACGGCCTGTTCGGCTTCAGGTTCGGCGGCTGGCGTTGCCGGCTTCCGGGCGACGCTTGGCTCTGTAGTGTCATCCGGCGTGCTGGCTGGCTGCTCATTTGTTGCGTCGCTGTCCGCTTCGCTGACAACGATTTCAGGGCTGGCCGGTTCTGCCGGAGCTTGGGTTTCGGTTGCCGCTTTCGCTCTGGCCTCGGCGGCTTCTTTGGCCAGACGCTCTTGCTCCAGGCGGCGGCGACGGACCTCACGTGGGTCGTTAGGTGCACGACCGCTAGCCGTCACAACCGGCGCTTCAGTCTCGGTAGTCTCGGTCGCGGTCTGGGCCGGCTCCTCGACAGCAGGTGTGGCCACAGGCTGCGAAGTCTCGGACTCCATTGCTGACGCTTCGGGCTCGCTGGCTTTCTGCACCGCCGGAGCTGGCTCCGCTTCTGCGACAACCGCTGTCACGGCTTCGCTATCCTGCGCGGCGGGAATATTGGCCAGCTCGTCAATTTCGGGTGCTTCAGCCGTTTTATTAACGGCCACGGCTGGAGCTGAGGCTTCCGCTTCCCTTGTTTTAATCTGCTCAGCGGGTGCGCTGTCGGTGTCCGCGGTGTTCGCCGCGAGAGCGGCGGCAGTCGCGGCAATGGCGACCTGCTCAGATTTCACCGGTGCATTGCTTTCGCTTACCTCGGCGTTGGTGCTTTGGGCCTCGTCGTCGATCTCGTTTCCATTGGCGTCGCGTTGACGGTCACGACGGTTGCTGCGGCGACGCTGACCACGAGAACGGCGGCGTGGGCGATCATCGCTACCTTCTGCCGAGTCCTGCTCTTGCTGAGCGGTCTCCGCGGTTTCGTTCTGCTGTTCCTCTGCACTCTCGGCTTGTTCCGCGCGAGGTTTACGCTCTTCGCGGGGTGGGCGCGGCTTGCGCTCAGGACTTTCTTCGCCGTTCGCCGTGACTGGCTCGGTCTGCGCGGCATCATCGAGCGGTGCGCGCAGTTCGCGCTTGCGCTCTTCTCGCGGCTGACGATCTTCGCGCGGGGTGCGCTCACGACGGGGTTGCTGTTGCGGCTGTGCTGCGCTCTCGCTGGCTTCGACTGGCTCACGAGACTCACGCGGTTCGCGGGTTTCACGTGGCTTGCGCTCTTCGCGTGGAGGGCGCGGCTGACGCTCTTCGCGAGGCTGGCGGTCTTCACGAGGGGCGCGTTCTTCACGAGGCTTGCGCTCTTCGTCGCGGTTGCTGCGCGAATCACGCCGACGGTTCTGCTGGCGCCCACTACGGCGTTCATCGTTGCGTTGTGGGCGGCTGCTAGCGGCGGGTTTCTTCTCGACTTCGGCGGCTGGCGCTTCCTGCTTGCCGGCGAAGAGGCCGACCAGGGACTTGACCAACCCCTTGAACAGGCTTGGCTCCTGAATGGCGGGCGCAGGCAGCTCAGCGGGCGCAGCGATCGGGGCTGGCGCGGGCGCGGGCGCGGTACGCTGTGGTGCGGTTTTGACGGCTGCTTCCTGACGAACCAGGGTGCGCGTCGAGCTGACCGGCTGAACGTCCTCGATCTCGGTTGGGCTCATTTCATAGCTGGCCTGACCGGCGACAATTTCCGGACTGTCGTCGCGCAGACGCTGCACTTCGAATTGCGGCGTCTCCAGGTGGTCGTCCGGCAGGATGAAGATGCGCGCGCGGCTGCGCAGTTCGATCTTGGTGATCGCGTTGCGCTTCTCGTTGAGCAGGAAGGCGGCAACCTGGAAGGGAACGCGGGCGCGGACCTCGGCGGTACGATCCTTAAGCGCTTCTTCTTCGATCAGACGCAAGATGGCCAGCGACAATGATTCGACATCGCGAATGATGCCTTGGCCATTACAGCGCGGGCAGACGATACCGCTGGTCTCGCCGAGCGATGGACGCAGGCGTTGGCGGGACATTTCCAGTAGGCCGAAGCGCGAAATGCGGCCGACCTGGATGCGTGCACGATCGGCCTCGAGTGCTTCGCGGACCTTCTCTTCCACGGCGCGCTGGTGCTTTGCGGGTGTCATATCGATGAAGTCGATGACGATCAGGCCGCCGATATCGCGCAGGCGCAGCTGGCGGGCGATTTCCTCGGCCGCCTCCAGGTTGGTCTGCAGGGCGGTTTCTTCGATGTCCCCGCCCCTGGTAGCACGCGCCGAGTTGATGTCGATGGATACCAGCGCTTCGGTAGGGTCGATGACGATGGAGCCGCCCGACGGCAGCTTCACTTCACGCTGGAAAGCCGTCTCGATCTGGCTTTCGATCTGAAAGCGGTTGAACAGCGGCACGCTGTCCTCGTACAGCTTGATCTTGCTGGCGTACTGCGGCATGACCTGCTGAATGAAGGAAAGCGCTTCGTCCTGGGCCTCGACGCTGTCGATCAGTACTTCGCCGATGTCCTGGCGCAGGTAGTCGCGAATGGCGCGGATGATGACGTTGGATTCCTGATAGATCAGGAAGGGTGCGGCGCGATCCTGGGAGGCTTCCTTGACGGCAGACCAGAGCTGCAGCAGGTAATCCAGATCCCACTGCATTTCTTCGCTGGAGCGACCGAGGCCGGCTGTGCGGACGATCAGGCCCATATCGGCGGGAACGTTGAGGCCGTTCAATGCTTCGCGTAGTTCGTTGCGCTCTTCACCCTCGATGCGGCGGGAGATGCCGCCGGCGCGTGGGTTGTTGGGCATCAGAACCAGATAGCGGCCGGCGAGACTGATGAAGGTGGTCAGGGCTGCACCCTTGTTGCCACGCTCTTCTTTTTCGACCTGGACGATAACCTCCTGGCCTTCGCTCAATACTTCCTTGATGTTGACGCGGCCTTCGGGCGCCTTCTTGAAGTACTCGCGGGAGATTTCCTTGAGCGGGAGGAATCCGTGGCGGTCGGCGCCGAAGTCCACGAACGCGGCTTCGAGGCTGGGCTCGACGCGGGTGATCTTGCCTTTGTAGATATTCGCTTTCTTCTGTTCGCGGGCGCCGGATTCGATATCGAGATCGAACAGGCGCTGGCCGTCGACCAGTGCGACACGCAACTCTTCAGGCTGAGTTGCGTTAATTAGCATTCTTTTCATGTAGTACCGTCGGTTTCCAAAGCAGCGGAAACGGCGTTTCGGCACACACGACTCTCGCGGTCGGTGTCAGGTGAGTCAGGAATGGTTGTAAGGCACTCCAGTGTCCAGCGATGTAAGGCCAGTTGGGCCGGCGTCGCGACGACGTCTCCTGCTTGCTGTCGGAACAGCAGCAATGGTTCGGGAGGAGGAATCAGCCAGCGGTAGCGGACGGAATGAAGCGTCTATGAAAGCCTTTGCTACGCAATCCGAGGGCTGTACATCTCCACCCAACACTCATACTTTGAAAATCGGGTGCCGCTCGCAGAATCCGGGCGGGTTATCGATTGTCGCGATTCCCCTGCGGGGTCACGCATCATGTCTTCAAGGCTTGTTTCGAGGCTTCACCGCTGCTTGAGGGAAGCTCCGTCGGACGGCCTCACGTCCTCGAGCATTACTGGGTCAGGAATGGCGGTTTCGCTGGCATTCGTTGACCTGGCCGCTTTTGGCGGCGTTCGGGACTATAACAGCAATGTTTAAGTGCTTCAAATCCATGAAAATTGATATGATCCGCCGATGACCAATACCCCCTCTCAGACCTCCGGCGTGCAAATGCTCGAAGTCGCGCCGGAGCTTGCCGGCCAGCGCATCGACAACTTTCTTCGTACCCAGCTCAAGGGCGTACCCAAGACATTGATATACCGCATATTGCGCAAAGGCGAGGTGCGGGTAAACAAAGGCCGTATCAAACCCGAGTACAAGCTTCAGGCGGGTGATATCGTGCGGGTTCCACCGCTTCGGTTGCCTGAGCGGGACGAGCCAGTCCCGCTCGCGCAAGGGCTTCTCCAGCGGCTCGAGGCGGCAATCGTTTTCGAAGACAAGGCGTTGATCGTGTTGAACAAGCCTGCAGGGATCGCGGTGCATGGTGGCAGCGGGCTCAGCTTCGGGGTTATCGAGGCGTTGCGTCAGTTGCGTCCGGATGCAAAGGAGTTGGAGCTGGTGCATCGCCTGGATCGGGACACCTCCGGGTTGCTGATGGTCGCAAAGAAACGCAGCATGCTGCGTCATTTGCACCTGCAATTGCGCGGCGATGGGGTCGACAAACGCTACATGGCGCTCGTGCGGGGGCGCTGGGACGCTGGCAAGAAGCAAATCAATGCGCCGCTTTTGAAAAATACCCTGCGTTCGGGTGAGCGGATGGTGGAGGTCACCGACGAGGGCAAAGACGCACTGACGCTTTTTCGCGTGCTGCGCCGTTTTGGCGACTTCGCTACGCTGGTCGAGGCCAAGCCGGTAACCGGACGTACGCATCAGATTCGTGTGCATGCCCGCCATGCCGGTCACAGCATTGCTGGCGACAATAAATACGGTGATGAAGAATTTTCCACACTCATTCGTGATCTGGGTGGTAAGCGCCTGTTCCTGCATGCCTACGCGCTGAAGGTTCCTTTGCCTGACGGTGGCGAACTGAGTCTGGAGGCGCCGGTCGATGATGTCTGGGCCCGGACGCTGGAGAGGCTTGGTGAATAAGTACGAGCTGCTGATCTTCGATTGGGATGGGACGTTGGTGGATTCCATCGGGCGTATCGTGGAATCCATTTTGGTTGCTGCGGCCCGGTGTGACCTGCCGCGGCTGGATGAGGACAGCATCAAGGGGATCATTGGGCTGGGTCTGCCCGAGGCGATAGCCGCGCTGTATCCAAACGTCACCGACAGAAGGTTGGTTGAGGCGTTCCGTCGTGCGTACGCCGACCATTATTTGTCGCTGGAGGCTGAGCCGTCGTCGCTGTATCCGGGGGTGGCGCAGGGGCTACAACAGTTTCGTGATCAGGGGCATCAGCTTGCTGTGGCGACTGGCAAGGGGCGGCGCGGGCTGGATGGGGTCCTGGCAGGGCAGGGTTGGACTGATTTTTTCGATGTGACCCGGTGTGCTGATGAGGCTGCGAGCAAGCCTGACCCGCTGATGATTCACGAAATCCTCGCCCACTGCGGGGTCAGGCCTGAGCGGGCTCTGATGATCGGGGATTCGGTGTTCGATTTGGAGATGGCAAGGCGCGCAGGCGTAGACAGTGTTGCGGTTTCCTACGGCGCACAACCCCTTGAGGTGCTGTTGTCGTGTTCGCCGTGCATGGCTATTAATCATTTTTCGGAGCTCAGTGACTGGCTGTGCTCTGCTGGGAGTCACGCTGAGGTGGTTGCATATGTCGGATGAATGGGGGAAGCCCGTGAATGAGTCCAAGGAAGACCGTACGAGCTTGAAGCTGTTGGAGAAAACGCTGCTAGCCGGCGTGCAGGAGCAGCGGCGAGCTCGGCGTTGGGGGATCTTTTTCAAGCTGTTGACATTCGTCTATCTCTTTGGGGCGCTGCTGATATTTTCGCCTCTGTTGCACAGGGGGGAAGGGAAAGCTGGGGGTGATACCCATACTGCGATCATCAATGTCCGCGGGATGATTGCCGACGAAGAGGCGGCGAGTGCAGACAACATTGTCGGTGCGCTGCGTGCGGCCTTTGAGGATTCAAATACCAAGGGTGTGGTGTTGCGGATCAACAGTCCGGGTGGCAGTCCGGTGCAGTCCGGCTATATCTATGATGAGATTCGCCGGTTGCGTGGGGAGTACCCGGCCATCAAGGTTTATGCAGTGATTGCCGATCTAGGGGCGTCTGGCGCTTATTACATCGCAAGCGCTGCGGATGAAATTTATGCCGACAAGTCGAGCCTGGTTGGCTCTATCGGGGTCACCGCTGCGACCTTTGGCTTTGTCGAGACAATGGACAAGCTGGGCGTCGAGCGCCGTGTCTATACCTCCGGGGAGCACAAGGCGTTTCTAGACCCCTTTCAGCCGGAAAAGCCAGAGGAAACCGAGTTCTGGCGCAGTGTGCTTGCCACCACTCACCGGCAGTTCATCGACAGCGTGAAGCGGGGGCGGGGCGATCGATTGCAAGTCGCAGGGCATCCTGAGCTTTTTTCCGGGCTCATCTGGGCTGGCGAGCAGGCGCTTGAACTCGGTTTGATTGATGGCCTTGGCAATGCCAGCTATGTCGCACGCGAGGTGATTGGGGAAGCTGAACTGGTGGATTTCACCGTCAAGGATTCGCCTTTGGAGCGGTTTGCCAAGCAGCTCGGTGTCAGTATTGGTTCGCAACTTGCCCTGTGGATGGGTTTCCAGGGGCCCCAGCTGCGTTAGTGCAGTGTCAGGGTACTTCGATCCCGGCATTATGAGCATGTCCACCAGTCGGATCATGGGTAACCCAATCAGGCTGGTGACGTCTGCTCCTTCGGTGCTGCGGAACAGGCTGATTCCCAAGCCCTCTGCCTTGAAGCTGCCGGCGCAATCGTAGGGTTGTTCGGCCCGCAGGTAGCGTTCGATCTGCTGATCACCAAGCGTCCGGAAGTGAACGGTAAAAGCGATGCAGTCAATCTGGGTGGCCCCGGTTCGACTGTCCAGCAATGCCAGTCCGGTCAGAAAGTTTACGCTTTTGCCGCTGCAGCTCTGGAGTTGGCCCTTTGCTCGGTCGAATGAGGCTCTTGCGAAATTCCAACTGACAATCGTGCTGATAGGTCCCGCCAGCCTCGCTGGTCAATGCTTGCCATTCCGGAGGCTGGGAACCTGCCTGTGGGGCTGGACGTGGTCAGGAAGTATCCAGGTTTCTGATCTGCAGGCACAGGGATCCTGCGCGATCTTGTGCGTGGGGTGGTGTCGGGGGGGGTCGCTGCGGTTCAATTGACCCATCGCAAGAGTTGCTCGGCGGTGAGCGCCTCCAGGCTCATGCCGAGTGCCTGGCGTTCAAGGCGGGTGGTCTTGGGCGGACGGACTTCACCCTTGCGCGGACGACCGCGCTTGCGGGGTGCCGCCGCGGGGGTCGGTTCGGCCTTGACCGGCTTTTCGCGCGCCTCGATGGCGGTGGAATCGCGCGCCACATGCCCGATCAAGGCGTCGCCCAGTTGACGGCGCACCAGCGCTTCGTGCACGCGCGCC